>JAACPT010000007.1:30775-31739 GCA_009995385.1 Candidatus Parcubacteria bacterium | reverse complement strand
CAAAATTGGACAGTTTACCGGCAACCCACTCATTCGCAATATCATCGGGCAACCACATTCTAGTTTTGATATCCGTGAGTTGATGGATAATCAGAAGATTCTTATTATGAATCTATCCAAAGGGCTCATTGGTGAAACGAACGCCAACCTCCTTGGGTCAATGCTTACCACCCGTATTTATCTCGCGGCGATGAGTCGTGCTGATCTGCCGGTCGAAAAGATGAAGCAGATGCCAAACTTCTATTTTTATGTTGATGAATTTCAGTCATTCGCTAACGCTACTTTTGCGAATATTCTCTCTGAGGCGCGCAAGTATCACCTCAATCTCATTATTGCCCACCAGTATATTGAGCAGATGGAAGAAGATGTCCGAAGTGCGGTGTTTGGTAACGTTGGTTCGACGATTGCCTTTCGCGTTGGACCATTTGATGCCGAAGTACTTGAGACGGTGTTTGCGCCGCGCTTTATGGCGACTGACCTAGTGAACCTGGGATTTGCCCAGATCTATCTCACGCTTATGATTGATGGCATTGGTTCGCATCCATTTTCCGCCAAGACACTACCGTCTGTAGAACGGCCAACGACATCATGTCGTGAAATGGTGATTGATTCGAGCCGACAGAAGTACGCGCATAATCGACTTGAGGTTGAAAAAATTGTAGCTGCACTACATACACCAGCCAAACCAGTAGGTAAAGCGGACGACCGCCGCAAACCAAACGAGCGTCGCGCACCAGCTAGCGCAACGTACAATCCAAAACCAAATGTCCCGCCAGTGGAAGGAAACACTAGTGTGAGTGGCAGTACAAAAAAACCAGAATTAGCACCATTGCCGATAAAAGAAAAACCAATTCCAATTGTCGATATTCCAACTAAAAAAAGACTGCCTGAAAAAACTCCCGATGATCTACGGCGAATTCTTGGTGATATCTCGCAGAAAAAACGAAATGAAGTAATACAGTCT
>JAACPT010000007.1:0-30704 GCA_009995385.1 Candidatus Parcubacteria bacterium | reverse complement strand
TTTCTGAGGTTCGTGGCGAGAGGAAAAACGTTGTCCCGGTAGTGAAACCAATGCCAACAGTAATCATCGAATCGGTTAATCAATCGTCGTCACCGCAAGCACGAGTGCGAGAAGTGATAATGGAGCATCGTGAACGACAGCAACAACGCCAGAAGGAAGGTGTATCGGGTGATGCAACAGTTGCTTCTCTCCCAAAAATCTTTCGACCGGTGGCACCGGCCAATCCCACGATTGATGTTGGTAAAATCAAACGTATGCTAGGGCAAAATGAACAGGAGCGATCACCATTTAAATAAAGTAACATGCGTGGCATATTCATTGGTTCATTATTTTTCTTGTTGCCAATTGCAGTACAAGCAGCCGTCACCTTTAGTGAAGTGGCGTGGATGGGCGACACTACTTCTGCTAATCACGAGTGGATCGAACTCTATAATGACGAAGCATTGGTTGACGTTACTGGGTGGACAGTGAACGATGGCATGAATTTGAATATTTCCTTAAGCGGAGAAATCCCTGCAAATACAGCAGTGGTACTGGAGCGCACGAGCGACGACTCTGCTTCTGGTACAGCTTTCTTGATTTACACGGGTGCCTTGGTAAATACAGGTGCGACGCTGCAACTTTTGCGGGCTGATGGTGCGGTCGAAGACCAAGTGAGTGGTGGAAGTAATTGGCAAGAAATCGGTGGCGATAATCTGACCAAAGAAACCGCACAGTATACTAGTGGCGGGTGGGTAACGGCGGCGGCGACCCCTGGGCGATTAATCACCGCAACCGAAGTGCCGGTCGCCGCCGCCAATCCTACTCCTATGCCGACGACGAACACTAAAACAACCAGTGGTTCCGTTAAAAAAATTACTGCCAGTGAACCAATCGTATTGAAATTACGTGATGCTAGTTTACAGTTATCAGTGACTGCCCAAAAAATCGGCTATGTGCACCAGCCCATTACGATGGACGTGAAGCCTTCCGGTATCGGCGATACTTTACTTGATTCTCTCCAGTATGAATGGAATTTTGGTGATGGGGAAATTGCTACTACGAAAAAAACTACCCACGTCTACGAGTATCCAGGTACCTATGTGGTTACTGTTTACGGCGGATTCAAGCGACAAGCGCAAGTGGCGCGACACGAGATTACTATCTTACCAGTCACACTCTCACTCACTACCAATCAGGCGGGCGATGTCCAGATAAATAATGATTCACCGTACGAGCTCGACCTTTCAGGGTACCGGCTCGTCGGTGAACGAGAGTTTACTTTTGCTCCCCGTACAATCATTTTGCCAAACCAGACGATTACCATTCCACGAGAGTGGGTGGATGCTGGTAGTGAGCGAATGGTTGCTATCTACGATACAAAAACAGCGTTGCTAGCGTCAGTGCTTCCGCAACGATTGCTCGCTGTTACTTACGAAGTACCAACTCCAGCACCAGCTTCATATAGTAATGTTCTCTCGCTTACTAGTCCTCCTTTTAGTGCCTCTACAGATAAAGGTAATTTTGGTTTTGGAGAAAGTAAAAAAGAAATAGTGTCGGAAGATGTAATCACACCAATGGTCGCGGTAGCTGAAGCTGCGGAAACACCAGTACTCAGTGGTGATATACCCTCGCAAAACAGCGATCAACGGTGGACGTATTACGCCCTGGCTGGGGTGATTTTCCTTGGGACAATTGGTATCTTTGTGTCACCGCGTCGTAACGAAACCCTTTAAATTTTGGTACTATAGGGAAACTATGAAAATACAGCAGTTAGCGGTGGTGACGGGGGGTGCCGGTTTTATTGGTTCGCACCTTTGTGAACAATTGGTATCTGATGGGTACACCGTCATCTCACTTGATAACTATTCAACCGGCACCCCCCTCAATCATGTTGAAGGAGTTGACTATCGCACCGGTCACACCAAAGATATTGCTACACTCATCCCCGAGACTCCGCACATTGTCTTTCACCTTGGTGAGTACGCGCGAACAGAGAAAAGTTTTGAAGATATTGAGCTCGTCTGGGACTTTAATAAAACAGGTACGTTTGCCGTGTTGGAATTTTGCCGTCGCCACCACGCCAAGCTTATCTATGCTGGTTCTTCAACTAAATTCGCTGACGGTGGTGATGGTCGTAACCAAAGTCCTTATGCTTGGGCAAAGGCTACCAATACTGAATTGGTGGTAAATTATGCTGAGTGGTTTGGAATTGAATTTGCCATTACCTATTTTTATAATGTCTATGGACCACGTGAGATGTCCGGTCCGTTTGGCACGCTCATTCGTATTTTCACCGAACTCTACCGAAGCGGGCAACCACTAACGGTCACTCTCCCCGGTACCCAAAGGCGAAACTACACCCATGTCTATGACATTGTCGCTGGGATAACTTTGGTCGCACGGGAGGGAAGAGGTGATGGATACGGCATCGGTGCCGATGAGCAGTTTTCAGTGCTAGAGGTGGCAGAGCTGTTTGGAGGTGAAATCATGCTGATGCCAGAGCGCCGAGGTAACCGCATGACCGCCGGTGCTGATAATGCCAAAGTAAAAGCACTTGGTTGGAGACAGAAACACTCGTTACCCGCTTGGATAACGCAGGTAAAAGAAGAAATAGGTACTGTGCAAAAAGCCGAACAGCGGGTGCTGGTGTATTCAACCACTTTTTTCCCTCATGCTGGTCAGGCTGAATATGCGCTTTCTGACCTCATGCGCGCAATGCCAAACGTGACCTTCGATGTCATAACGACAAAATTTAGTAAGGAAGAAATGAGTGATGATGATGCTATTTCAAATGTACGATTACACCGCGTTGGGTATGGACATCGCTTTGATAAATATCTACTCCCGTTTCTTGGTGCGCGTGTTAGTAAGAAACTGCGTACTCAGCACACCTATATGTTTCAGTGGTCACTCTTTGCGAGCTATGGGGCACTGGCAGCTTTTTTCTCGGGCCGAACGCAGCCGCTTCCAATTTTGATTACCCTCGCAGATCAGAAATTAGCACAAATTCCCTGGTGTACACGTTTTGTGTTGAAACAGCTGTTAGGAAAAGCTGATCAAGTCTATGCGATGGATACCTATGAAGCACAGGCAGCGATTTCAGTCAGTAACCGAACGACGTTGATTAGGTCAATTGGTGCGGGTGATGCGTTCGCCAATCAAGTTCGGTTCGCCTATGCAGAATTTCTACGCATACGAATTGAGGCGCAAGAAGCTCAATAATATGAAAAAGAAGATACTCATTTTTTCTCTCGCTTATTACCCAAAACATATTGGTGGCGCCGAAGTAGCGATAAAAGAAATCACCGACCGTCTATCACCAAAGCACTACGAATTTCATGTAGTCTGCAACCAATATGATTCGACGCTTTCAAAGACTGAGAAGATTGGAAATGTCACTGTGCACCGGATTGGTATCACTACCAAGGCACCTTCGATAACAGAGCTACGAAAATTTCCTCTACATCTCAATAAGATTTTCTATCAGTGGTTAGCTTTTTTTGAAGCTAAACGTCTCCATAAAGAATTCCACTTCGATGCGATTTGGGCGATGATGGCACACAGTTGTGGCGTACCGGCAGTGCAATTTAAAAACGCCTTTCCCAATGTGCCATACCTCCTTACCTTGCAAGAAGGAGATCCGCCAAAAGTCATCGAACGGAAAATGTTCTTTTTTGGGTTACTCTTTAACGAATCTTTCAAAAAGGCTGATACTATTCAGGTCATTTCAAGTTTCCTCGGGCGATGGGCAAAAAAGAAGGGCTACCACGGTGAACCAATCCTAATTCCCAACGCCGTTGATACCGCACATTTCATGCAAGCGTATGCCGACCACGAACGGAGTGCCGTGCGACATGAACTTGGCGTCTCTGATACTGATACCCTACTCGTGACGACTTCTCGTCTGGTGCATAAAAATGCGGTTGATGACGTCATCCGAGCACTGGTACTTCTTCCGCCGTCGGTAAAATTTGTAGTGTTTGGTGTTGGTCCAGATGAAGAGAAACTGCGCGCGCTGGCGCGAGAACTTGCAGTCACCGACCGAGTGCTGTTCCGTGGACAAATTGGACATGATGTCATGCCGAAGTATCTCAAAACGTGCAATATTTTTATTCGTCCTTCACGCTCAGAAGGAATGGGTAATTCCTTTGTCGAAGCGATGGCGGCTGAACTGCCGGTCATTGCCACACAAGAAGGAGGGATTGCTGATTTTCTTTTTGATGAAAAACGCAATCCTGACGTCGCACCTACCGGTTGGGCGGTGGATGCCAATGCACCAGAGCAGATCAAAACGGCTGTAGAAGACATTGTGACCCACCCTGAAAAAGTTGCGCAAGTAGTAGCGACCGCCAAGGCGCTGGCGATTGAAAAGTACGACTGGGACCTCATTGCCAAGCGCATGGAGCAGGAGGTGTTCCAGCCACTATTTTCTGATAAGTAACATTACCCCCGGCAACCGAGTTACAGAGTAATAATGGAAAAGAAACAAGTGGTGGTGATTGGTGGTGGAACAGGCACGCACACCGTGTTGCAGGGGCTCAAACAGTATCAGAAACAACTTGACCTTTCAGCTGTGGTGACGATGGCGGACTCAGGTGGTTCCACTGGTCGCCTGCGCGATGAGTTTGGGTATCTGCCAGTTGGTGATGTGCGGATGGCGCTCGTGGCGCTCGCCAGCGACATCGACGAACACGACGAGCTCGTGCGGCAACTTTTCTTGTACCGTTTTGAAAAAGGCAATGGTCTTTCTGGCCACAACTTTGGCAACCTACTGCTTGTGGCACTGACCGACATCCTCGGGGGAGAAGAGGCAGCTATTCGCACCGCAGCCCGCATGCTCCAGGTAGAGGGGACAGTCTTGCCGGTCACTACCACGAAGGTAAACTTGGTTGCCACCTACGACGACGGAGTCGTGCTCACCAGTGAGCACGACATCGACGAACCCTCGCCCGACCGCGCGGCTCATCGTATCGTGGGGCTCACAGTGACCCCACAAGCAACCATCACCGAAGCGGCGGAGTCGGCCATTCTGGACGCCGACCTCATCATTCTCGGCCCCGGCGACCTCTATACCAGCATCCTCGCCAACTGCGTGGTCGAGGGGGTGGCCGACGCAATCTGTCATTCGACCGCGTGCGTGGTGTATGTTTCCAACCTCATGACGAAGCTCGGTCAGACCTCTGGCTTGGGAGTGTCCGAGCATGTCGCTGAACTTTCTTCATACATTGGCCGAACTCCAGACACGGTGCTGGTGAATTCCGCACCCTTACCGAGCGAACTACTTGCGCGCTACGCTGCCGATGGCGAATTCCCAGTGGCTCTCAATTGTGAGTCAGACACGTACCGCATCATTCCGGCAGACCTCTTGGCGACCGAGATCATACAGACCAACAGCGGTGATGTGCTCAAACGCAGTCTTATTCGTCACGACCCGCGCAAGCTGGCACGCCAGCTCATCGACCTGCTCTAAAATGGTATGATACAAGGTATGAAAATCACCATCGCGACTGGACTCTACCCACCAGAGATCGGCGGGCCAGCCACCTACGCTGCCATGCTTGAAAGCGAGCTGCCGCAGTACGGATTTTCTATCACCACCGTACCGTTTGGATTGGTGCGACATTATCCAAAAGTAATCAGGCATATTGTGTATACCTGGAAACTTTGGCGTGCCAGCAAACAGGCAGAAATTATCTACGCGCTTGACCCGGTGAGTGTAGGGGTCTCAGCCTGGTTGGTTGCAAAGTTGCGTCGTAAGCCACTGTTGGTACGTCTAGGAGGTGATTATGCGTGGGAGCAGGGGAGAATGCGTTTTGGTATCACTGACACGCTTGATGAGTATCTCAAGAAACAATCTGCCGCGCCATTTCCAGTGAGAGCCTTTGCTGTAGTACAAACATTTGTGGTAGATCGTGCTCAGTACGTGATCGTACCGAGTGAATACTTGAAGAGAGTGGTCAGACAGTGGGGGATTACAGAAAAAAAGATCAAAGTAATCTACAGTGCGCTCTACCCGCTTGATGTGAAACACACTCGCCAGCAATTACATGAAGAATTTAAATATCCGTACCCGACCATTACATCGGCTGGTCGCTTGGTACCGTGGAAGGGTTTTGCTGCGCTGATCGATGTGATAGCTACATTGCGTTACCAATTTCCCCAGATCGTATTGATCATCGTTGGTGATGGGAAAGATAAACGATGGCTCGAAAATAAAGTAGCTGACCTCAAGCTTTCTCAACATGTCTGGTTTACTGGCAGTATCTCTAAAGAAGCTCTTGGTGCCACTATCAAAGCGGCCGATGCTTTTGTACTCAATACTGCCTACGAAGGACTCTCACATCAAATACTAGAGGTGATGGATTTGGGGACGCCGATCGTCACCACTAAAGTAGGCGGAAACCCCGAGCTCATTACCGATGGGGTGAATGGTATATTGGTTCCATTCAACGACACCGAAGCCTTGACTGAAGCTATTACTCGTATCCTCAATCACCCCGAATCACGCGAGCGGATGACCCAGTCAGCGCGCGCTCGTTCCAAGGAGTTTGTCAAAGAGAAAATGATAAAAGAAATCGTGTCTTTATTAGCTAAATATAGATTATGATACAAGAACGTCCTGTAGTGATCAGTATCGGATACGGTCGGCATCTTTTTTCTGAAGGTAATCATGAGCGAGAGAGGATGATTCGTTGCGCTAAGGAGACCAAACATCTGTACTTGTTGATATTTACTTCAGCGCATGACAAACTTGAAAGGCAAAAAGTATCTGATACCTTAACCCTCTGTCCCACCGGGTCTCATTTTAAACTGACCCAACTATGGAATGCATACCAAAGGGCGGCGAAGCTAGTGCGGTCGAACAAAAACGACCGAGTTATCATAACCACACAGGATCCATTTGAAGCGGGCTTGGCCGGATATCTGCTCAAGATGCGCTATGGTATACCACTCACCGTTCAAGAACATGCTGATGCGTTTAGTTCGTCATTTTGGCGCAATGAAACAATTGGTAATCGCGCACGATATATTTTAGGAAAATACCTATTGCAAAAAGCAGATGTGGTCAGGGTAGTATCAAAACGTTCGGAAGAAACGATGAAAAGATTGAGTTTGAGAGCTGAGATAACTCGCTTACCGGTAGCGATAGACACACACACTTTTGAAGGCGTCCAATCACTGACACCAGATTCGATTGATGAATTTTGGCTGCTCTCTGTTGCGCGATTTGTACCTCAGAAAAATATTCCCCTTATGCTGCGCGCTTTTACTACCGCCTACCAAACAAATACACATCTTCGCTTGCGCTTGGTGGGGCAGGGACCAGAGCAGAAAAAGATCGAACAACTAATTCAACAACTTTTTCCAAAAATGACAAAAGAGCAACTTCCAATCAAAATTGAACCCTGGAGCAATGATGTCGCAGCTCTGATGAGACGGTCGCAGGCATATGTACTCTCTTCAAATTATGAAGGTTGGGCACGGGTGCTCATAGAAGCGGTACTTTGTGAGCTACCGATCGTCACTACCGATGTTGGTTGCGCCGGCGAAGTGATTATTAATGAAAAATTTGGGTTGGTGGTGCCAGTCAATGAGCAAGCGGCGCTAACTGAAGCTATCTTACGTATTTCCACCGACCAAAAAACCTACCAGATCATCAAGGAGAATTTAAGAAATATAATAAGAGATGAATTACCGGGGACAAGGATAGATTTCTATGGTAATGATTGGATCGCTACCCTTGAGTAACTGCTGATCTACTAACAATTCATATTGTATACTTAAAGTAATGGCAAGACGTGATCTTTTTCATCGAGATGCTTCCGACCACGCTGCATCCGAGCTTCAATACACCATCCGTAATGAAAAGCGGCTCGCACAGCCCGTGGTCAAAAGAGTCTCCGCCGAAGAAGCGATGCATGAGAATCGTGTCTTTGAGATGACTTCAAATCGTGATACTACTCGCGTGCTTTTTATTTCACAAAACACCGAGCTCCTCAATCCTATTAAGCAATCACTCGACGGCTACATCAACATCAGTGATTTATTTGCCGAAGTCCATATCCTCATCTTGCGACAAGGTATACCTGCCAAAAATCCCGTCTTACGCGTCGCACCGAACGTCTGGCTGTATACAGCGACCGCGAGATATTGGTGGCAATCACCAGCACGGGGGTTCGCACTCATTTGTGAGCAGTTGGAGTTTGCTGACGGGTTCCGTCCGGATTTGATCATCGCGCGTGATCCCTTTGAGTCAGCGCTTGTTGCTATCAAAGCACAAAAGAAATACGATCGTCCAAACCAACTTCATATCATTGATGACTATAGTACGGCAGAATTTATTAAGAAAGAACGTCGAAATTTTTGGCGCGTATTTATTCCTTTTTTCACTATTCAAAAATTCTTGAGTGTTCGTACTGCGTCGCACGCCATGTTCAATCGGCTACAAAAAAAGTTCACTATACCTGACCTCGATGTACTGCCACGGTATCAGGATTACACTGCTATTATGCAGCAACCAGCGACTCTTGATCTGAAAGAAAAATATAAATCATTTTCTTTTTTCATACTATATGTTGGACAGTTGGGGTATGAGAGTTCTTTGTACCGTATGCTTGATGCGGCGCGGTTTGCGCTGCACAACGTCCGAGTGGGGTTGATTGTACTCGGAGAAGGTAAGGCACGAAAAGAATTTGAAAGACGAGCAAAAATTCTCGGTATCGAAAAGCAGGTGGTATTTGAAACGAGGACCGTTGATGTAGTGTCGTATCTTAAGTCCGCCAACATACTGCTAGTCGGTGATACCGATACCGAAAGTGAAGAAATCGTGCTCCAAGGAGCAGCTTCTGGAATACCGATGGTTATGGCGCGGACCGACAGACGAGAAGATGTCTTTGCTCATGGGGAATCGGCATTTTTGTGCGAGGCAAGTGACATACAGGCGTTTACTGACCGCATCAGTGACCTGCTTAATGATGAACCACAGCGACAAAAATTCATCAAAAACGGGCAAGAAATTATCCGAAGACAATTCCATGGTGACGCTCGTGAATATCAGGAAGCCTACCGAACAAGTATAGAACAGGCTTTCTTTGTGGAGTCAGATGAGGTGGTTGTGAGGGGGGAAGAACCACTGCGAACCTAGCCGTATCTAGTCTACCATATGCTATGATGAGCGCTATTATGGATAAGAAAAATCTGGTAGACACACTAAAACCCCATAGCACGATTGACCGTGAGGGCATTTTAGTGGCAAAAGAAATTGCAGACAAAACGGTGTGGGACAAGCTAGCGCTTGAAAATCCGACCCATGCGGTCATTTCTGCTGGTACCGAAGCCGAAGCTGCAAAAAAATCAGCTATACAGATTGCGGATATTAAAGAACATGTACAAGCGGGGGATATTTTACTCGACCTCGGCACTGGCTATGGACGTGTGGCAAAATATCTTTTACCAGAAATGCCCCTTACGGGATATATCGGTGTCGATAGTGCCTATGCAATGCTTGCGCTTTTTAGAGAACGTTATAGTGCTAGTCCTGCCGAACAAAAAACTCCGCTTCTCCTCATTAATGCCGACATCCACACCCTTCCATTACAAGATGTCAGTGTCGATACGGTCATCGTGAGTGCAGTCTTTTTGCACAACCATAAAAATGTCGTGGAGCAAGCGATGGCAGAGTTGAAACGAGTGGTAAAGCCGGGTGGCACTATTCTCATATACTCATCATTTCCGCGAGCGGCGACGTGCATGGGGATGCAAGGCTTGGCGTATCAGGCGTTTCTCAATCTCGTTGGGCGACCATTCAAAAACGGTCCAGTCCGATACTACTGGCGCAGTGAAATCATGCACCTTTTTGATGGCTTTACCGAAGTGACCCTTAAACCAGTGGGGTATGCGGTAGTGCCTAAATCACTCATTTTCCTCCCTAAAACGCTTGATAAAATCTGGCGGGTTGGCTTCGCCAACCCGCTCAACCGAGCTCTAGAATACATCACTCCGACTTTCCTCAAATACTACTGCGCTGTGCATTTTGACGTAGTAGCGAAGCGATAGCTGAGTGCGTTTGAGAGAGGATAAAACCTTCCCCGCAAAAACCAAGTTATACAAACCATGAAACTCCTCATCGTCACGCAGGTCATCGATACCGAACATCCGATCTTGGGCTTTTTTCATCGGTGGGTAGAGGAATTTGCCAAACATTGCGAGCACGTCCATGTGATCTGCCTCCAGGCGGGCAAGCATAGCTTGCCCGCTAATGTTACCGTGCATTCTCTTGGCAAAGAGCGAACCAAAGGTCCAATCTTGAGGAGGAGTGGAACGACGGGGAAGGTCGGACCTCTGGTGAACGTTCTCCAAACCCTCCTCCAAAAACTCCGCTACACCCTCCGCTTCTACCAACTCATCTGGAGCCTCCGCCATGAGTACGACCACGTGTTTGTGCATATGAACCAAATTTACGTCATTCTCGGCGCGCCATTCTGGCGCGCCGCGGGTAAGAAGGTGGGGTTGTGGTACGCCCATGGTACAGTATCTCGTTCACTGCAATTGGCAGTGAAACCTTCTCATATTGTATTCACCTCCACCAAGGAAGGAATGAGAATTGAAACAAACAAACGTGCCATAGTCGGCCAAGGAATTGATACTGATTTTTTCAAACCGCTGCCAAAAGAAACAAACACCATTTTACAACTAATTACCGTCGGTCGTCTTTCTCAATCAAAAAATATTGAAACACTGCTTGATGCCTGCACTCAATTAAAAAACAATAACATCGCATTTCACTTTTCTATCATTGGTCCAGCCATAACACCGACTGAGGAGCGGTACGCGGAGAAGATAAAAAAACAATGTGATGATTTAGGTTTAGAAAAAGAGGTAACGTGGGTCGGAGCGATTTCTCAGTCGGCACTTCCTGCGTATCTACAAAAAGCTGAGGTTTTTATTCATGATGGTTCTACCGACAGTCTTGATAAAGCGTTACTAGAAGCGGTCTTGTGTGGTTGTGTAGTGGTCTCTTCAAATCCTGCTTATCGTGCTATTACTGAAAAGCTCGCGCCAGCGCTCTTATTTAGTCCACACGATGCGCCGGCGCTCGCCTCCACTCTTCAAACCTTAAGCCACCAACCTCCAAACATTAGACAACAAATCATGCAACCAGTCTTCACTTTTATCCATGAGTCATACAGCATTTCCAAGCTTATTTCTGGTATAGTTAGCAGGTATTAAATCATGAAATTACTCTTTATCCATATACCAAAAATTGCCCGAGCGTTGTCTGGAAATTCCTTGTTACGATTCATGTCGCTAACACTGAGTCTGTGGTACTTTGCTCTCAGTCGGAAGTTACTGAAACGAAAGGGAGATTTTATAATACAAGGAAGCTATAATCATGCGCAGCTTACTTTCTACCTGCGATACGTCATGGATATTGCTGTACTTCGAGAAGTCTTTGTCGATAAAGAATACGACTGGTGTCCGACCGAAGACCCAAAAGTGATCATCGACCTTGGCGCGCACTTCGGCGATACTGCTTTGTACTATCACGCGCGGTTTCCCAATGCAAAAATCATCGCCGTCGAACCATCACCAGAAAATTACGAACGACTGATACAGCACACCAAACATATTCCGAATATTGTAGCTGTTCAAGCAGCGGTGGGTAGTAGCGATGGGGAAGTCACTTTGAATTTAATGCCAAGCTCTCTCGGGCACTCCGTAATGCAGCGGAAGGATTCTGATCATTCTGTAGTGGTGTCACAGCTGTCTCTAGCGACAT
This sequence comes from Candidatus Parcubacteria bacterium, assembly GCA_009995385.1. GTDB lineage: Bacteria > Patescibacteriota > Minisyncoccia > Phycocordibacterales > UBA918 > OLB19. Next base: position 18,943 of record JAACPT010000007.1, on the reverse strand, counting down.
TGTTTCAGCAACAAAAAATAGACAAGGCAGATTTGATCAAATTTGATATCGAGGGTGCAGAGTTTGATTTAATTTCGAGTATACCTGCAGAAGAGTATTCTACTGTATATATTGGAGAGATCCACTTTGATTTAAGACCAAACTACAATCTCGATTGGATAGAAAAAAAGTTTGTAGTCTTTGATAGACAGATTACCTCATTAAGTAATAAAAAACGTGTTATTTTAAAAGCACAATTAGTAAATATCTTATGAATAAGGAAGATTTAAACTTAGAAGTTCTAGAAAAACAAAATAAACTTTTTCTATTTTATAAGCAACTGGTTGGCACTTCAGTAATAAATAAGATTAGATTAATTTTTCTTCTCAAGTATAAATATGTTTATAATTTCCTGGCAAAGAAAAAGATTGTTCCAAGTGATATAAAGGTAAAAAATTTTTTAGGAAACACAATCAAAATTAATGTCATTGATGGTAATTCATCAGCTATCTATTATTTTGGGATTTTAGGAACAGAAGAGACCGGCGTTACTGCATATTTATTAAAAAACCTAAAAGAGGATACAATCTTTTATGATGTGGGAGCAAGTTACGGATTCTATACAGTGTTAGCTTTAAATTTCATAAAAAATGGTGAAATACATAGTTTTGAACCCTCTAGAAATGTGGTGAATTTTGTTAAGTACAATGTAGAAATTCAAACAAGAAGTAATATTTTTACTAAGATTAATAATGTTGCAGTAAGTAATAGCGAATCAGATATTGATTTTTATGACAACATTAATTGTGGTCACAGTCTTCTAAGTACCACAATCAAAGAGAAAGCAAATTTTGATACTGAGAAAAGTGGAGTGTCGAAATACAAAGTAAGTTCAATTGCTCTAGATGCATACACTAAGGATAATAAAAAGCCCACACTAATTAAAATTGATGTAGAGGGTGCGGAATTAAATGTACTGAAAGGATCTGTTCACCTACTTGAGAATAATCAGCCGGAGTTAATCTTAGAAGTAAGAACAGACCAAAAAAATATTGACGTTTCATTAGAGTGTTCAGAGCTACTTTATTCTATGAGATATAAGAGTTTTCATATTACAGAAAATGGTGAATTAACAGAAATCCCAATGTGCCAGTTCTCAGATTATTTAGAAAACAAGTCAGAAATTGGTTTTTGTAACATATTGTTCAAAAAATGAAACTGACATATCTTACAACCAAGACATATCCAGCAAGTACAGCTGATCATATTTACATCAGAGAACTTTCCAAAGCATTTTCTCTCATACCAGGAGTTGATTTTTCTTTAGCTGTTATGAAGAAAGGTGATGATTTGTCTGGAATTAAAACTGATGAAATTAAAAATAAGTTCAATTCAAGATTTTTTTCAGTATTTATTTTTTTAATACAAAACAGTAGACATTTTCTTAATCGCACGGAAGATAATTACATACTCACTAACGATTTTAATATTGGGGTGATCACGTTAATATTAAGAAAGATATTTTTTCCCAAAACAACTCTTGTATTTGATTGCCATCTACTAACGAAAACGTGGAAGGATTCCTTTATTTTAAACAGAGCTGATAAAATAATAACCACATCAGAAGTTTTGCAGGACAATGTAACAAAATTGGTCAAGAATCCAGAGAAGGTTTTGGTAGTTTATGGAGGCGTAGATGTTAAGGTGTTCAAAGAACATCCAAAAGTACATGTAAAAAATGGTCACATAACTTACGTTGGTGGCTTCAAGACCTTGGGGCAGACAAAGGGCTTAGAATGTCTAATAAAATCTTTTAAATTATTACCAAATAATTTTCACCTCAATCTGGTTGGAGGAAATAAGGAAGAAATTTCGGAATATCAAAAAATGGTAGATGATTTGTCTCTGTCCGACTCTGTGACAGTTACAGGAAAAGTAGATATGGCGAATCTAGCAAAAATTGAGATTTCGTCAGATGTCTTAGTAATCCCTTATCCGAATAAGACACATTTTAGAGAATATGGTTTCCCAATGAAAGTGTTTGAATATCTTTGTGCGAGAAGGCCAATTGTCTATTCAAATTTGAAGATAATCGATGATTTCTTGAAGTACTACCCACACTGTTTTCCATTTACGCCTGGGGATGAAGAGTCTCTAGCGCAGACTGTAATGAAAGCTTCAGGATACATGGGAAAATTTAACTACGATATAGAACAATCTTCTTGGAAATGTAAAGCGCAAAATATAGTAAATATTTTACGTAATACTACATTTTCTTAGCGAGTAAAAAGACGTTAAGTGTACTAAGTAAAGTTGCTAAAGTTGCCCCAACTATCGCTCCCTCCAGCCCGAAGTGAAACGCCCCTAAACCAATAAAGATAATTTTTAGAAACATAAACAAAATTGTAAATATGTAAAATGGTGCATCTTTAGAGTGTGCCTTCATTTTAGAGTAGGGAATTACGGCAACACTTGCAAACAATGTTGCGCTGTACATTATGGTGAGTGGTATAGCTTCTATGTACTGCGGTAAGAATAATCGAAAAAAGTGAGGAGCTATGAGTATATAGCAGAGGAAAAATGGAATAATGGCAATAAGACCGAGTACGAACTTTAAACCCAGAGTGCTTGCTGCTGCCTCAGGAGTATACTTAGAAAATTTAGAAAAAAGATATGGCTCAAATTGCTTAAGGATATTTCGCAGTCGATCTGGAATACTCATTGAGATAAAATAGATAGCTGTAGCTGCAGGACCAAGAAGTTGAAAGACAATAATCCTGTCTAAATGTGACGCTGCGGTGTTCATGACCGCAACGATTGATTGGTGAAAAGAAAACCACAAGTTCTTTTTATTATTTTTCGACTCATCAAATGTAGATTGATGCTGGCTGGTGAGGGCAGCTATTTGTTTTTTAGTTTTTAGAACAAAAAGTACTAAACTTACTCCAAGAAGTGAGCTGGTGAAATATAAAATTACAAGTATCGCTGGATTGTTAAGAAAGAAGAGAGCAGGGAGAAGTATTAAGAGCGGACCAAGAGCACTTGCTTTTAGAAGGTAGTTAGAGCGTTTGAATTCCTCAATACCTACGTAGATGGCGTTATAGCGAAGTTGAATCTGAAGCAGGAGAAGGGCGATAGTTCCAAAGAGAATACCGCCTGCAAAGATAAAGTTACCATTGAATGTATAGTAGCTGGCTGCAATGAGTGCTATGACAAGAGGAAAAATTGCACTATAGATTGCATAACGGAGGGCGATGGTAAGGAAGCTAAATTGTCTTTTGCTCGTCGCTCGAATGATAGCACTGTTAATGCCGGTCAAAGAAATGCTCGCAATAATACTCACCGTTGCTATTAAGTATTGATATATACCCAAGGTTGCTTGGTCGATTAGATTAGCAAACGCTAACATCAAAAAGAATGAAGCAAAGATGCCAATCATTGAAGTTGAAAAGATTGAGAATAAATTACCTCGCTCTGTGTAAAGTTTATGGACAAGGTAGTGCATGATAGGTATTGTAACGCGTTTAGGGGAGGAAATGTTGCGGGGCTGGGGCACATAAAGGACACTTCCGTTTTTATAGCTGGATTAATTCTCTTTTAAAACTTAGGAGAGGTCGCAGTGTTTTTGGTACGGGATGGTACAATATTCGACATGAAAACTTTGAAAGAACAATTCATCACATATGCGGTAGGGGAGGCAATCAGAATCTGTACTCAATTCCAAGCCTAGGCTATGCAATATCCGATGACGGTATCAATTGGACGGCATACGATGCTAATCCCATATTCGGTACGAATGAAAGTGGTACGCGCTATATAGCAGTTTTACCAATAGAAAGTGGATATCGTCTCTACTTCACCAACCGAGTCAAAAATGAGTATTATTATGTAGAATCACCAGATGGAATCGATTGGAGTGGTGAAGTGGTAAAGATTGGTGACGGTATCGTGCATACGGTTGATAAAGTCGGCGAAATGTTCGTAGCGGTTCGCGATACAGAAGTGACTGTGTCACAAGATGGAAAACAATTTGATTTTACAAAAAGCGTTGCCACTATTGCTAGCAACCCAGGACCCGATGAAGCAAAAGTGAGCTTTATGTTGCTGGATAATGTGATCAAGAGTTGGAGAGTTCATTATTCAGGGACTAGTTACTGGAAATATGGAAATTTCGTAATTAACTACGCAACGGTTCCTACACAAGATCTACTTGGTGATTCAGTGGTTATTCCTAACCCAGAAAATAAATACCCACTTTTCACACAGACAGTTTCCTCGTTTCCCTCAGTAGAGGAGACAGCGACGTGGGCGAGTGATATCTATGGGAATGGTCTGGCACGATGCGGAAGAGACGTGGCGGCATGTGGATGTGCTATTACTTCACTCGTAATGGCTGGACGGTATGCTGGTGTTACTGAAGATATCTTGGGTGGTGATGTTAACCCAGGTAATATTAATGATTACCTGAAAAATACAAAAGGTTATTTTTCTAACGGGGCTGTGAAATGGTTGGCAGCGCAAGCGTACCTGGGTACGTTTACTGGTGAGACAATAGCTTCGCGTTTTTCAGCACCGGAGTTTGTGTATAAGATGGGTGAAATTGATACTGCCCTCACTGATGGTCGTAAAGCAGTACTTGGAGACAATGGTAGTCATTTCATCTGGCTGACCGAGAAGACTGTTGATGGATACCTACTCAATGATCCGGTTTGGTACAATACCAAGACCGCTGATGATGTCGTGGATGAAGATAGTGTGCTCGTGAAAGATTATGACGATACCTTTTTAAGTGCGCGGGTTTTTACTATCTACGATGAACCAGTAGCCCTCTCTGAATACGGTATTGAGGCACAAATTACCGGTACGGCAGAATTACTCTATCGTAGCGTTGCTGGGGAGCGCGTAGGATATGTAGATGGTGTGGTGGTGATTGATCTCGAACATTCTTCCTACGGTGATGCTGAGAATATTTCACTTACTGGAGAACTCAGTGCCGGCGGGAAACACCTCTTGGTGCCAGACGCTGATGCTACATTTACCTTAGAAGTAATCGGCACTGGTGTGGGTGAATATTCGTTGGAATTTTATGCGCTAGCTGCAGACGGGACGGTGACGACTTTTGATTTGTCAGGGCGCACTATTCCTGGAGTAACCACAACATTTACCTTCAACCTCGTCACGGGGGAAGTGAAAGAGGAGCCTATTTCGTATCAGCAGTTCTTGGATATTCTCAATCGTGAGCTAGAAGGCTACACGGTGCAACAACGAACATTCTTCTTGCGGTGGGCTGAGAGGATTTATTCCAATCTAGAAAAAAAGACTGTTTCGCAAACATTGCAATCACTCGAAGCGTTTGGCAAATTACTAGTCGCCAAAAAAGTAGAGAGCCCAGTACTGAGTAGCGCGGTTGTTTTGTTGAAAGAAGTAGTGAGGGGGGGTAGGAAGCATGGGGAGGAGTAAAAAAGCGCGGGCGGAGCCCGCGCTTTTTTGTATCAAAATGATACAATATCGGGCATGAAATCTTTAAAAGAGCAATTTATTTTATCGGTGGTTACCGATGTTGTGAAGCGCGCTGGTCCAACGCAATTTTCGAGAATTTTTTTTGGCGATCAAAAGAACGAGGCTGTTCCTCATGGCAGACAAGAACCATCTGTGGTGCGAATCATGGATCTGGGCTGTGGTACAGCAGGGTATGTACCAGCACTACTGGCGGAATTTCCCGATATTGAATACGTAGGAGTGGAACCAATCCCGGCTTCATTCGCGGCTGCCGAAAAAAATCTTGCGGGGAATAAAAATGCGAAGGTTCATTTTCAGCTCGGGTACGATACGGTACCAGACGAAGCGCCAGGTTCTTTTGATTTGGTTTTTTCGCTCAGTGCGCTCGAACATATTAAGCAATTGGATCAGTTTATTGCCTTGGCATCCAAATATGTAAAACAAGGAGGGATGATGCTACATCGCTATGATTTGGGACACGCACTCACTCCACATTCGCTCAAGGAGAGATTGCACGTCGCTGTGGGCAATGCGCTTCCAAAAATCCTGCCCGAACGACAATTTGTTCGGTATGTGAGTGTCTCTGAAGTGAAGCAACTGTTCGAGAAAAATGGTGTCAGTCCAACTGATGTGACGTATCATCAAATGCCCAACCACAAGCAGTTTGAGAAATATTTTAAAAATGTTGATACGGCTGCGATTGAGGATCTTTTTAATTGGGAAATGAGATACCAAGCAGAAATCAAAATGATACCCGAAGCAGAACGAGAGCGATTATTCCCAGCGGTTGCGGTGTGGGGAGAAAAACGGTAGTGGGGTAGTAAAACAGGCGGGACCGAAGGTCCCGCCTGTTTTTATGCCTATTTTCACCTTACACATCCCATTTTCCTCCTCGTCTAGACATTACAGTCGCGAGCGACATGGTATAGTTTTTGCCATATGAAAGATGTATTGAAATGGGTGGTATTTGCCGGACTGTTTACAGTACCGTTCCTCACCCTCTACGTAGAGAATGATTATTTTTTCCCATATATTACTGGTAAGAATTTTTGGTTTAGAATCATCGTCGATGTGGTATTCGCTGGCTGGGTCATCTTGGCATTGTATGAGGTGAAGTACCGACCAAAGGTATCGGGTATCATCTGGAGTTTTGGTGCGCTCCTTTTGGTGATGCTTTTTGCTAACTATTTTGGAAAACATCCGCTGTCGAGTTTCTTAAGTAACTTCGAGCGCATGGATGGCTATGTTTCTCTGGTGCATACATTCTTGTATATGCTCGTCTTAAGTAGTGTGCTGCAAGGAAAAGAGCATTGGCAACGGCTCCTCAATACGTCGCTCTTTGTGGCGTTTGTGGTGGCGTTTTATGGACTTGCGCAGTATGGCGGCTTTATCGAAGGTAGTGGTCGTATCGAGAGTAGGCTCGGCAACGCTGCTTACATGGCAGTCTATATGCTCTTCCATGTATTCGTAGCCTTCTGGTTGTTTGTTGAGACGAGAAATACGTTGCACAAAGTGCTTTATGGTTTGCTTGCTGTAATGTTTACTTTTGTTCTCATTGAAACCGGTACACGCGGCACTGCCATTGGTATTGCCGTCGGCATCATGGTGATGGCAGGATATATCGGTCTATTTGGCACCCAGTTTAAGCAGTACCGAAAATACGCCATTGGTGCTTTCCTATTCCTTGTGCTTGCGGTTGGTGGCTTTATTCTCGGTCGAGACAGTGCTGTGATCCAGAGTAGTCCCAATCTCGCACGTATCGCTAATATCTCTTTCCAAGACCTTGAGATTCGTGGCATCATTTGGGGAACAGCATGGGAAGGGGTAAAAGAACGCCCAATCCTCGGGTATGGACAGAGTAACTTCAATTACGTCTTTAATGAGCACTATGATCCTCGCCTCTACGCGCAGGAGCAGTGGTTTGATCGTTCGCACAATATCTTCATGGATTGGTTGGTGACTGGTGGCTTTGTGGGACTGCTCGTGTACCTCAGTATCTTTGGGTGGTGTTTATGGTATCTGCTCATCCGTCCGCTCATGTATAAGGATGATCAATCGTTCACGGTGATGGAACGAGGAGTATTGCTTGGTATTCTTGCGGGGTACTTCACGCATAATTTAGTGGTGTTCGATAACATCGTCAGCTACATCTTTTTCGCTATTATCCTTGCGCTCATTAATGCTCGGGTAGGGGTGATTCCTGCCAAGGTGGCAAGCTTCAAGCTCGACAACATCATCATCACGCAGTTTGCAGCACCAGTCGTTATGACCCTTTTAGTGGTGAGCGTGTATCTTTTCCATGTCCCTGGAATGCAAGCGGCTGGAGATATTATCGCTGGGTTCCGCTCCGAAGATCCAGCCAAGCGACTCGATTATTTGAAGATTGCTCTCAGTCGTGATTCGTTTGCGTATCAAGAAATCACCGAACAGCTGACACAACAGACAATGGGTATCGCTCGAGATGAAAAGGTGCCAGAAGATGTCCGACAATCGTATGCCACCTTCACCGAAGAAAAGCTCACTGAGCTCATCGCTAAAAAACCAGGTGACGCGCGGGTCCATGTGTTTGTCGGAAGTTACTATCGTTCAACCAATCAGCTCGATAAAGCTGCCGAACAAATGGCGCTTGCCCGACAGTATTCACCAAAAAAGCAATCCATCATCGAACAGCAGGGGTTCGTAGCGCTAACCCAAGGTAAAAACGATGAAGCGGTTGCGTTCTTTAAGGAAGCGTACGAACTCGACACGCGCAATCTCGAAGCACGTGAGTACTATGCGGCGGCACTCTTTTATGCCAACCAACCAGAAGTAGCCATAGCGCTCGCCAAGAGTGATGATGCTCGAGTGAGTGATACAGCAATCATGGAACGGTTTGCCGCCAGCAATTTCCTCATTGGTGCTGCCAATCAGTTTGGACAGTATGCCTTTGCGGTTGATATCTTTGAGTACCGCATTCGCTCGGCTCCGGACGCTACACAAAAGTGGTCAGAAGATGCTCAAAACTGGGCGACGTTAGCCTTCCTCTACTACCAGCTCGGTGACAAAGAAAAAGCGATTGCCATCCTTACCGAAGCAAAAGAAAAGTTGCCAACCTTCGCGAGCGCAGCGACTTGTATCGCTGGTAATATCGAAAACGGTCGAGCTCCGGAAGAACCTTGTGAGTAACGTATGGCACTTACGGTAGAGAAAAATGTTTCTCTTGCTCAGTACACCACCTTACACGTAGGTGGTGTTGCTGATTATTTTTACCGCCTGACGGATGAAGGTGAATTGCCAGCACTAGTGCACTTCGCCAAAGAAAAAAAAGTACCGATCACAGTGCTTGGCGGTGGGTCAAACGTACTCATTGCCGATGGTCAATTAGCTCGCCTGGTGCTCAAGAATGAGTTACGAGGGAAGAAAGTAGAGGTTGATGCTAATGGAGTCGTGCAGTATACCGTAGCGGCAGGTGAAGCTTGGGATGACTTCGTTTTGGAAACAGTAGAAAAAGGGCTGACTGGACTCGAAAATCTCTCTGGTATACCAGGCACTATTGGCGCGGCACCAATCCAAAACATCAATGCTTACGGCGCAGAAGTGGGGGCGGCGATTGCGTCAGTGCGAGTGTTTGATACTGAGACAATGACATTCCGAGAACTCACTAAAGAAGCGTGCCAGTTTGCGTATCGAGAGAGTGTGTTTAAGACGTCTGCCGGCGCGCACTGCATCGTCACTGCTGTCACTTTCATTTTGACGCCGGCAGGGACGACCGATCTTTCGTACCGTAGTGCATCACAGAGTATTCAAAAGTATCTTCAAGAACAACATATCACCACGCCGTCGGTGTCTGATATCCGCAATGCGATTCTCCATGTTCGCGGCAATATTGGTATGTTGAGAGGACAGTACTGCTCCGCTGGATCATTTTTTAAAAATACAATTATTAGTGCCACTGACTTTACGCACGTAGAAGCAATTGTTGAGACTCGGTTTTTAGAACAGCATAAGAAATTTTCTCCGTGGTACTGGGCGCTTCCAGACGGTCGAGTAAAAATCTCGACGGCATTTTTGATGGAGTGTACACCGTACAATAAACATACCTACGGAAAGAATCGTTGGCGTGGGGTGGTGGGACTTTCCCCACTCCATTCACTTTCGATTGTTACCGAAGTCGGAGCGACAGCTAACGATGTGGATGCCTTCGTACAAGAAATTATTTTTTCGGTAAAAAATATTTTTTCTCTTACGATTGAGACGGAAGTAAATTTTATTTCGTAAAAAATATTTATAAAAAATAAAAATTTATTTTAAAAAATATTTTTATAAAATTTTTTATCCACAAATTTTTTTAAAAAAAAATTGTATAACGTTTCATAACGCGCAATAATAGTAGTAAGCAAAAATCTTCTCTCGGTATGTTCTTTGAAAATCGAGAAGGTATTGCGGTCGAATTTTATTCATCACAATCTCTCATCACACACGCTATGCCAGCAAAGAAAAAGGTAGCTAAAAAAGTTGCCAAGAAGGTAGTAAAGAAGGTAGCTAAAAAAGTTGCCAAGAAGGTAGTAAAGAAAGTGGCAAAGAAAGTTGCCAAGAAGGTGGCAAAGAAAGCGGTAAAGAAGGCCGCAAAGAAGACTGCTCCAAAGAAAAAGAAGTAGTACGCAAAGAGATGGTTTACGCCATCTCCACGCACACCTTGTTGCATAACCGCCTGTATGGGCGGTTATGCAATTTATTATTGCGGTTCTCGTTCCAGCGCTTTATATTTACGCAAAATACCTATATACTACGCCCACTATGTCATTTTTAGATAGATTTTTTGGACCTAATTACGAGAAGGAAATCAAAGCCATTGAACCGGTGGTTGCGCAAATCAATGCGCTAGAAACAGAAGTGGTCACGTTGTCAGACACAGCGCTCATCGACCGAGTCAGGGCTGCTAAAGAACAACTCACTACTGGTGCCACCCTCGATGATATTTTGCCAGAAGTATTCGCGCTCGTCCGCGAAGCAAGTAAGCGCACCCTTGCGCTTCGACACTACGATGTTCAGCTTATCGGTGGGGTTATTTTGCACCGTGGAAAGATTACTGAGATGCGTACTGGTGAAGGTAAGACACTCGTTGCCACACTACCTGCCACGCTCAATGCGCTTGTCGGTAAAGGAGTGCACATCGTGACCGTCAATGATTACCTCGCTCGTCGTGACGGCGTATGGATGGGACAGGTGTATAACAAGCTGGGACTTTCGGTTGGTATTGTTAATCATGAAGCGTCATACTTGTATGATCCAACACACCAAGAGAAAGATGCCGAACGTGACCAAGTCGGTTCGTTCAAAGTAGTGTACGAATTTCTCCGTCCTTGCACTAGACAGGAAGCGTATGCCGCCGATATTACGTACGGTACAAACAGCGAGTTTGGGTTTGATTACCTGCGCGACAATATTGAATATGAAGCAGACCGTCTCCGTCAGCCGTATCACGCGTACGCAATTGTCGACGAGATTGACTCTATCTTAATCGACGAAGCACGCACGCCACTTATTATTTCTGCGCCGTCGGCTGATACCGAAAATCTCTATCCAACCTTTGCTGCGATTGCGGAAAAACTTAATCCCGAAGAACATTTCATCGTCGATGAAAAACTGAAGAGTGCGACCTTAACTGATGCGGGAGTCGAAGCCGCCGAAAAAATACTTGGTATTGATAATATTTATACCGAGAAAGGCTTGAAGTATGTGCATCACCTCGAGACTGCGGTCCGTGCCAAAGCACTCTTTACACGAGACAAAGAGTACGTGGTGCGTGAAGGAGAAGTCATGATTGTTGATGAGTTCACTGGTCGTTTGCAGCCTGGTCGTCGGTGGTCCGATGGTCTCCACCAAGCGGTAGAAGCAAAAGAAGGGGTAACAATTCAAAAAGAGTCAAAAACATTTGCTTCGATTACCTATCAGAATTATTTTCGTATGTACGAGAAACTCTCTGGTATGACTGGTACTGCGCTTACTTCACAAGAAGAATTCTTCACCGTATATAACCTAGAAGTGATCCCCGTACCGACTAACAAGGTGATACAACGTCTCGACCGCAACGACCTTATCTATCAAAACGAAGCTGGAAAATTCACGGCGATTATCGAAAAGGTGAAAGAAGTGCACGCCAGCGGACAGCCAATACTCATTGGTACTGCATCGATTGAATCTAACGAACGGCTTGGTGCAGCACTCGTGCAGGCGGGTATCAAACACGAGATGTTGAACGCCAAGAATCATGAACGAGAAGGGGAGATTATCGCTGCTGCCGGTCGTAAGGGTGCCGTGACACTCGCTACCAACATGGCAGGGCGTGGTGTCGACATTAAGCTCGGTGGTCCAGAAGCGACTCCAGAGCAAGCACAAGAGATCAAAGCGCTCGGTGGACTGTTCGTGCTAGGCACGGAGCGTCATGAAGCACGTCGTATCGATAACCAGCTTCGCGGTCGTTCTGGACGCCAAGGAGACCCTGGAGAAACACAGTTCTTTGTTTCGATGGATGATTCACTGATGCGCGTGTTTGGTGGTGAACGAGTACAGAGCCTTATGGGTACGTTTAAGATTCCAGCTGATCAACCAATTGAGATGGGTATGATTTCACGTACACTCGAAAGTGCGCAGACCAAGATTGAAGGATTTCATTTTGATTCGCGTAAACAAGTCTTGGCATATGATGATGTCCTCAATCTTCAGCGTCAATCCATCTACTCCAGACGTCGTAAACTCTTGATGGGTGATGAACACGAAGTGGAGACCGTCGAAGGAGAGCTATTTGCTGATTTCCCTGAATTACAGACTACAGTGGAGACAAAGAAAGCAGAATTTGGTGAGACTGTATTTTTGGATATTTTTCGCCGACTGACGTTACAGATGATTGATATGCTCTGGGTGGAGCACCTTGAAGTGATGGGCTACACTCGATCAAGTGTTAGTTTACGTGCCTATGGACAACGTGACCCGCTCATCGAATACCGGAAAGAAGGCAACCGCCTATTTAAGGAAATGCAAAGTGCGCTCTACGTGCGCATTGCAGAAGTACTGCCACGGATCCAGCCACAAACAGTTGCCAAAGAAGAAGAAGCCCGAAAGGCAGAAGCCGAAGCGGCTCAAGCAGCCGCTGGAGAGACCATGGAGAGCAAGGATGAGAAACGTACGCCAGTAGTGCGAATAGAGACGTACAGGCGAAATGACCTCATTACTATCACCGATGGTACTGAGACCAAAGAAATGAAATACAAAAAAGCCGAAGCACTACTAGAATCTGGTTGGAAAGTAGTAGAGAAGTAGGGAAAAACAGCGATAGCCACACTATAATTGTAAGAAGACCAGATTTGACTATAAAAATCTAGTTACTCTTACCAGAATAGGTGGCTTTTTTGTTTGCAGACATCGACTAACTTGCATACAATGTTCCTATGACAATTATTCTTCGTTTACTTTTCAATGCCCTCGGTCTTATTATAATAGCAGAGTACATCCATGGTATTGCTGTCGACGGCTTCTATACTGCGCTTATTGCCGCAGTAATTTTGGGCTTATTGAACGCAATTATCAAGCCGATTTTATTTGTTCTGACCCTACCGATCACTATCATTACCCTTGGTCTCTTTGCGTTTGTGATCAACGCAGGACTCTTCCTCTTTGCCGCCTCATTCATTGATGGTTTTGCTGTTGACAGCTTTTGGTATGCACTCCTCGGTTCACTCCTTATGAGTATAGTGAGTGCCGTCGGCAGTCGTTGGATTGGTGCTGATGCCAAAAAAGGGAAAGTAGTCTACCGAGAAGTCAGAGACTAATTGCATATTCTCCTGGAGTGCGGTACTGTTGGCAATCATAGTATGTTTGTCGACGAATTAACAATTATAGCCAAAGCTGGAGACGGTGGAGACGGCGTCGTACGCTGGCGTCACGAAAAGTTTCGACCAATGGCTGGTCCATCTGGCGGTGATGGGGGTCGCGGTGGCGATGTCTATGTCCGTGCCGTAAAAGACCTCGGTCACCTTTCAAAATACACTGGAAACAATTCATTTGCAGCGCCAGTTGGTGCAGCCGGAACAAACAGCAGTAAGACCGGTAAAGACGGTGATGATATTTATATTGATATTCCTGTTGGATCAAAAGTGACTGACACGGCTCGGAACCGCTCGTTTGAATTGACGACGGTCGGTGCGACTGAACGAATTCTTAAGGGAGGGTCCGGCGGTCTTGGTAATGAGTATTTTAAATCTTCAATCAATCGTTCACCAGAAGAATCAACCAAAGGAAGAAAAGGTGAAGCTGGTGAGTTTTATATAGAGGTATCACTAATGGTAGATGTCGGACTTATTGGTCTTCCTAATGCTGGCAAGTCGACATTGCTCAACAATATCACTAACGCTCGATCGCGAATTGGCGCTTACCCGTTCACTACCGTCGAACCACATCTTGGTGACCTCTATGGGTTTGTTATTGCTGACATTCCCGGGCTTATTAGTGGAGCCTCGACAGGAAAGGGACTCGGACATAAGTTTTTGCGACATATTGCTCGTACCAAAATGCTACTCCATTTGGTCTCTCTCGAGCACGAAGATCCGATAAAAGAGTATTACACCATAAGAGAAGAGCTATCTCAGTATGATGCTTCTCTCGCAGAAAAAGAAGAATGGATTATTTTGACCAAAAAAGACCTTGTAGAAAAAGCTCAAATTGATGCTGTCATGTCAGCTCTTGCCAAAACTGAGAAACGTGTGCTTGTGATAAGTCAAGATGACTCAGAATCATACAAAAAGCTCAGTGATGCGCTTACTGCGCATCTCCAGTCTCTCTAAAGAACATCCTCTGGTTACGCTCGAATCTACTGAAAGTAATTCGAAGACTCCCTTAATGATGCATCTTTTTAGATAGGTTTATATTTCAAGTGAAAAAACTTTTTTATTGGAGGATTTTTCTTTATTTCTACAGTGATAACAGAGAAAAATGTCAGCCTGATAAAAAGAGCATTCTAGCGCAGTTAAAAATTAAAAAATCTTTTTAAGACGCTTGTCACGAGCACCGCAGAAACGTACAATGTGCACACACCTTATATAGAAGTAATTATTTATCGCAATCATGACATACACCCCGACCATTGGACTTGAAGTTCATGCTGAATTAAAAACCAAAAGCAAAATGTTTTGTGGTTGCAAAAATGACCCACACGAAGGGGAAGCAAATTCGTACATATGCCCGGTTTGTATGGCACACCCTGGAACATTGCCGGTACCAAATGAGCAAGCAATTGAAATGGTGCTTATGTTTGGTCAAGCGGTGAATGCGACCGTCGCAAAATATTCTGAGTTTGATCGCAAAAACTATTTCTACCCGGATATTCCAAAAGCGTATCAGATTAGTCAGTACGCCTATCCATTTTTAAGTGGTGGTGAACTAAAAGGAGTGGCACTCACTCGCGTTCATCTTGAAGAAGATACCGCCCGCAGTCAACATGATAAAGGAGTAGGAAGTCTAGTCGACTATAACCGAGCCGGGGTACCACTCATGGAACTCGTGACCGAGCCTGTCATTCATGATGCAAAAGTAGCTGGTGACTTTGCCAGAGAGCTACAGCTCATTCTGCGCACACTAGGAATTTCTGATGCCAACATGGAGCGAGGAGAGATGCGTGTAGAAGCAAATATTTCTGTGAGTAAAGAAGCAGGGAAGTTAGGGACAAAAGTGGAGGTAAAAAATCTTAATTCTTTTAAGTCAGTTGAGTCTGCTATCGCGTTTGAAATCGAGCGACAAGCAGAAGTGCTTGAAAATGGTGGAGTGGTGAGTCAGGAGACAAGAGGCTGGGATGAGACCAAAAGTAGAACCTTTACGCAACGCTCAAAAGAAACTGCAAAAGATTACCGATACTTTCCAGACCCTGACATTCCCAAGATTGATACTTCAAAACACGAAGCGTTTTCAGCCACCCGTCTAGCCGAGAAACTACCTAAATTGCCTGAAAATAAAAGGATAGAATACAAAAATCTCGGATTAACGAGTGAACAAATTGAAGTCATAATTGCTCAGTCAGATGTAGACGCATTCTTTGCTATGTTAGTGGAAAATCCAACCTGCACTGGAGACGTTGCTCGCCTAGCCGCTAACTATCTGACGTCAGACGTTCTCTCGTTGATTCAATCAGGTGAGCGTCAGCTGATAGACCTCAATCCAAAACACTTTCTTGAGCTAGCAACGTTGTTAAATGAAAGTAAACTTAATTCCCGTATTGCAAAGGATTTACTTCCTGATTTATTTACTACGACCGTTGGTCCATTGGCGATTGCTAAAGAGCGCGGGCTGCTACAAGTTTCTGATGCTGGGGCACTTGATACCGTCATCAAAGAAATTGTATCTGAGTATGCTGATATTGCCGCCGAGTATAAAGCCGGAAAAGAAGCAGCCCTGCAATTTCTCGTTGGACAAGGTATGAAAAAAACAAAAGGAGCAGCTAACCCCGCAGTACTAAAAGAGCTACTCGAGAAGGCAATTAAATAACAGTATCTCGGATAGACGTACTGAGTAATTCACCTCTACCCGAGGTGAATTTTATTTTTATCTGCTACACTGTCTGTAGTATGGACATGGTAACACTTGATGGAGTTGAGTACGTAAAAGCATCGGTAGCAGCGAAGCAATTTCGCTATACAGCTGACTACATAGGTCAGCTCTGCCGAGGCAAAAAGGTAGACGCACGATTGGTTGGACGAACATGGTTTGTAAATATCCAGTCTATCAAAGATCATAAAAAGATGCGTCATCAGAAACCTAGAAAAAGCAGCATTGAAAATACAGAACAATCAACCGTGACAAATCTCGTCGTCAAACCTACCGATGAGAAGAAGAGAGTTTTCGTGATTGCGCCAATCAAAGCCGTTACTCGTAAACGAATTCAGGAACAAGACTCACAAAGAGCAGTAAAGCGACGTCTGCGGGTTACGTATGAACTTGACGACGAAAACCTTATACCAACTATTCATAAAAAAGAGTCAAAGCCACCGCGGACAATCCGCATTGAACCAGCAGAGGCGACACGCCTTTCAGTCAACGGAGAGCGAAAGCAAACCAACTTTACGGCAGAACCACTTCCTGATGTGGCACTTACTGGTAAGCTACACATCGTTGACTATCCAGAAGTGACTAATCCTGAAGAGGAACTTAAAGATACTAAAAATGTAGAAAGTAGCGAATATAGCTCTATTTTAAAAGCTATATCGGATGAACGAGTTTATGCTAGAGTAGCCGATACTAAAGAAAAAATTGCTAAAAGTAGAAGACTTACCCCGCAAGTATTAGATGAAGCTGAAACGACAGTTATTGTACCGAATACCGTAGCACGGACAGTATTGAATCTAGATCCCTCTGCACCGCTCAGCTTTACTCCAGCTATCGTCATGCGATCCCCGCATGGTAATCGAGTATCAACAGTGGTGCTAATCTCACCACTGATTGCTACGGCGCTAGCTCTGCTTTGTGCGGTGGCATTGCTTCTTGCAAACAATGCCATCACTGTGACTGATGCTTCGTACGACGTGAACATTGTCTTTTCCTCTACAAATTTTCTTACCTTATTGCGGCAGTAAAAAGATCTGGATAGTTGTCCACATTTTTTCAAAAGTTCTGATAATTTATTTATGTTTTGGCTTTATAATTAAAGTCAAATCGTTATGTTGAGTACTCTGCAAATTGACGGGCAAAACTTTTCTTCTATCAAGGAAGCAGCGCTCCTAACTTCCTATTCTCGTGACTACATCACGCGTCTAGCCAGGGAGGGTAAAGTCACGGCTTCGTACATCGGACGGCAGTGGTTTATTGATACCATTTCGCTTAAAAATTATATTGAAAATAGTGCACTTGAGAACGAAGCACGCAAGCGTCTCCTCAGTGAAGAACGAAAGCAGGAGCGTCGCGTACATGAAGCAGTTGATTCACTACGGACGCTCCATATAAAAAAATCGAAGACTGTGCATACCCGATCACTGGTTGCCGCTTCACTGGTGTTCGGTGTGGGTATCTTGTCGGGGGTAGAAACATATCAGTTTATTTCATCTCCTCAAATACCTAATGCAATGATGACGTATGAATCTGCTGTCAGCGATGTTGCTCGAGTCGCTATCAGCCCGCAGGCAGATACTATGCCCGCACGGAGTAACGCTGCCGCAGCGTCGCTTCCCACAGCGTCAGTTACGACCAAGAGTGTCGGAATACAAGAGATAACTACCGCCTCAGTAACGCAACGTCCTCTTGGTGACATTGCTGAAGGTGTACTACTTTTTCCAAATAGCGGCGAGACCGCAGTTGTGCCGACATTATTCTCAGACACTGTTGAGGTACGAAAACTTCCTGATGGGACGAGTGTGGTAGTACGAATCGATACTGCTGGTAATCAGATTGGTAACGAAGTGCCGTTTGTAGTTGTACCAGTAACGCAAACTGAAATATAGTATGTTTAGCTACCGCTCCACAATCAAAGTAACCCTTGCACTGCTGTTACTCTTGTTGCTTTCTGGTAGTACGTTGCTCGCTTCACTGGCGTTTGCAGCACCAGCACCGACTATTAACTACCAAGGAAAGCTCACTGATGGTACCGGAGTCGCCGTCGCAGACGGTACGTACAATATGCGCTTCTGGTTGCTACAAAGCACTGGACAAGCGACCACCTCTGCCGTCTGGACTGAATCGCTCACCAGTGGTGACCGAGTACAGGTCACAAATGGACTCTTTAGTGTCATGCTTGGTTCTACCTCGCTACTGACATCAGTTGATTTCAATCAGTCACTTTTCCTTGGAGTTGAAATCGGTGGCACCGCACTCACTCCAACTTGGGACGGCGAAATGCTTCCGCGTAAGCCGCTCGGCACAGTGCCAGCGGCGTTTGAATCATATAAAGTTGGTGGTGTTGCTTCCTCATCATTTCTCCGTTCTGATCAAGCGGACACTGCTACCGGTCTGGTGACTTTTACGAATGGAATTGTGAGTACTGCTTCAAGTACGATTGTTGGTCTTACGTTTGATACTGCCACTGGTACCGCATTAGTCATGAATGGAGAGCGTCTCACCAACTTCGTCGGTACGGGACTCGTCAATACCGCCGGCGCACTGAGCGTGTCCTCTTCCTCCTTAAATATTTCACTCGAAGGACTGACTGATGTCGGGACAATGGCCAAAAACTACGGTGACCTTTTTTACTGGGATGGTTCACAATGGACCGACATTGCCACTTCGTCGCTTGGCATCGATACCACCGCTGACAACCTCACTGACAATAGTATCGAGGATCTTCAAGATGTCGCTGCTATGACCAAAACCTATGGAGATCTCTTTTATTGGAATGGTGCTTCCTGGGCTGATATTGCGACCAGTTCACTTGGTCTTGGTAATGGTACCTTCCTCGGTCTTTCTGACACTATTTCTTCATACACCGCCAACCGTCTCATGTTCACCAACAGTG
>JAACPT010000033.1 GCA_009995385.1 Candidatus Parcubacteria bacterium | reverse complement strand
GTCGGTGATTCCTTGTCGCAGATTGCTGATATGTTTGGAGTCACTACGAACACAATAATGTGGGCTAATGACATCACTAAAGCCAGTGCTATTCAACCAGGTGATACATTAGTCATCTTGCCAATTGCGGGGGTGCGACACGTGGTAAAGAGCGGTGATACTATCAGTACTATTGCTAAAAAATATGAAGGCGATGCCGACGAGATTCTTTCCTACAATCAATTAACCGCAGCCAGCGACATTTCGGTTGGTGAGACACTTATCATCCCAGGCGGTGCTATGCACGTGGCACCCGCAAAAGTAGCTAGTGTAGCGCCAGTAAAAATCAGTGGTGCTAGTGCGGTCGCTGGGTTTACTCATCCGGCGCCTGGATCAATCAAAACGCAGGGTATTCACGGATATAATGCTGTAGACTTGGCAGGAAGTGCTGGTTCAGCAATTCGAGCGGCGGCGGCTGGAGAAGTTATTGTTTCAAAAAGTTCTGGATGGAATGGTGGATACGGGCAATATATCGTTATTCGTCATACTAATGGTACTCAAACACTTTATGCGCACCTCATGCGGAATGATGTCGGCGTTGGTGCTTATGTTTCGCAAGGGCAGGTGATTGGTGGTATGGGTACTACTGGTAAATCAACAGGTACGCATGTTCACTTTGAGGTTCGTGGAGGATCTAATCCATTTTAGATAGATAAAAAATAGGTCGCCTCTGCGACCTATTTTTTATCTTTTACAAACTCACCCGATATTGTAGTGCCTCAAGCACATGACTAGTCTCTACTGTGTCGCTATCTTCTAGGTCGGCAATGGTACGGGCTACTTTTATTAAGCGGTGGTAACTGCGTGGGGAAAGGTTGAGTCTGGCACTGGAGATTTTAAGTAAATCAATTACCGCAGAGTTTAGAACAATACTATTCTCAATATCTCGAGCACTCATGTCTGCATTAGTTGTCTTCGCAATCGAGGCAAGGCGTTCATTTTGTCGTCTTCTTGCGGTGAGAATCTGGGCCCGAGCATGCTCTGTTTCACCGGTTTCCTTCGTGAGTGTCGTAAGTGTCTCGTATGGTACGTGTGGTACTTCAAGCCAGAGGTCGATACGGTCAAGAATTGGTCCAGAGATTTTTTGGTTATAGGTTTCCTGCATGGCACGGGCTAGATCCGTCGTCCCGTCTTCACTACCTCGATATGGATTAAGCGCTGCTACTAAAAGAAAGTTGGCAGGGAATTCCGCTGTTCCTTGTACTCTAGAAATCGTAACAACCTTGTCTTCAAGAGGTTGTCGTAAAGCATCCAGTGATCGGCGTTCGAACTCAGCAAATTCGTCCATGAAAAGAACACCATGGTGTGCTAGTGTTATTTCTCCTGGCCTCGGATGTGCCCCACCGCCTACGAGGCTGGTATGACTAGCAGTGTGATGCGGACTGCGAAATGGTGGTCGGGTACTAACGGTAAAATCGTTATTAACGAGGGAGTGAATTGCTGTTACGGCAAGTGCTTCCTCACGAGAGAGTGGCGGCAGGAGTGAACGGAGCGCTCGTGCTAACATCGTCTTTCCGGTACCAGGCGGACCAACCAAAATGACGTTGTGCCGTCCTGCCGCCGCGATAATCAATCCACGCTTGGCACTTTCTTGTCCTTTAATATCTTCGAGGGTCACACTGCTTTCATACCAACCATCAGCAATTGTAGTAATGGGTTGTTGTGGCAGTGAATATGATGAAATTTCTTCTGGCGCAATATGATCGATAACTTCACGTAGATTATGTGCTGGACGTATAGCAATACCATCAATTAAGGCGGCCTCGCAGGCATTTTCTGCGGGTACGATGATTTCATTAAAACCAGCGTTGAGTGCGCTGGCGACAGAATTGAGAATCCCACGTACGGGACGCAGTGTCCCATCAAGTCCAAGTTCACCCACCAAAGCTCGTTTTACTGCGTCTGTTTTTATCTCTTCCGCTGCCAAAAGATATGCAATCGCAATCGGGAGGTCAAAGAGCGGACCCTCCTTTTTAAGGTCAGCTGGAGAAAGGGAGATTACTACTTTCTGGTTTTTACTTTTTGGCGAAGTCAGTCCGCAGTGTTTGATAGCACTTCCTACCCGATCTTTTGCTTCATCGACTGCTTTGCCAGCTAATCCAACTACCGAAAAAGCGTGGAGACCGCGTGAAATATCTGCTTCAATAGTCACTACTGTACCGCGAAGCACATCGGGCTGCACCGTATACACACGCGCAATAGACATGGTTACAAAGGAAGTTCCTTCTCTCGGTCTCGGTTTGCGATATTAGTACGAGCGGCGGGGTTAACTTCTAGTCGTGCAGCTTCAATCGGCTCCCCACTAATTTCGCAAATTCCATACGTACCATCTTCAATTTTCTGTAGGGCACGCTTAATGTTTCGGTACCTAGTTTCGAGCTCGTCGGTAATAGCATGGTTAGTCTCCCACTCTTCGACAGCGTCAGCCTCAACATTATCGTCGGCATTTCCGAGTTCAGTAGCATCAGGAATTGCTTCCCAATCACCGGTAGTCTGGTCTTGTGTTCCAATTAACGTGAGTTCTGCGGTTACTCTTTTAAGTTCAGTTTCTAGGTTTGCGCGAATTTCATCATGTTGCATATACCTTAGTATAGCTTACTTAGTAAGACCAGTTTCTATAATCTGTGTAAAGTCTTCACTGGTAGCAGTAATAACTGCAGTAGTGCTATTTACAATACTATACATTAAAATAATGGTACCATTTTTACGAAGCGCTCGAACGTCAGTGGCAGCAATTTTTTCGTCAGTAAATAATGCCGTTTTTCCTGATGGAATATCGTACAGTGTACGTAAGTCACTTTGCATAGTCGTTTCCCAGTTCAAGAGTCCACCCCGGACGGCATCTTCGTTGGTGAAGGTAAGCAGTATCGCTGGTTTCGATTGATTGTTGTTTGAGACAAAATGTATAGCGGTAAGTGATTGACGTAAGATCGGCATGGTAGTAAAGCCAAGTAATTCAAATAGATAGGCTGCACCAATTTCCTCTCCAATACTAGATACGAATACGTATTCAGTAATTTCAGCAGGGTCACTGGATGCGATAGTGGTTTTAAGTAAAATTGGAATCTGCTTCAAATCCTGCACAGAAAGAGGAATACTAGTAATGTTTTTTGTCGATAGGATTGGTGTGGCAGTGACGACGATTTCAGATGTTGTCTTATCGACCTGATTAATCTTTTCCATAATCACTGTTGTTGCAAAAATTATCGCAACAACACAAATGACGACGGTGAGTAGTAAGACAGTCAAAGTGTTTGTGTCTAATCCAAGCAGAAGATATTTTGATTGAGATGTGGCAAGTGGTAGAGCCTCGTTAGCAGCATTTTCTGGAGAAGAAATCTCTTCTTCTGGATTCGAAACAGAGTGTTGTCTTTGTTTTGTGAAGTTTTCAACATCGGTAGTGTCCCAGCGCTTTTCATCCAATTCTTCATCAGAAAAATTTTTGGTTACTTTCTTTTCGAGAAGGAGTACTGGTGCAGTCTCTGCCAGATTGGTGTCTGTCTTTGTTACTGATTTTTTATAAGAGACTACGACATTTTTAGTGACGATGGGAGTAATTTCTGGTGCTTCTAAAAGAGAGAACCCGATTTCTGTAAACGGACTCCAAATAGTTTCTGCTCCATCCTCCTCAATCACCTCTTGCTCTTTTGCCTCCGCCTCATCTTGAAGCTGGCGCCGTCTGATTTGTTCTTTTATGGTTTCGTTATCAGCAGAGAAAATGGTTCCGGTTTTTGAAGTAGCACGCTGAATCACTCCCTTTCGGCGACTGGTCTCAACCACGGTGTATTTAGGAATTTCTTTTTGTTTTTTTCCATCAGAAAGTTTTTTGAACCAAGAACGAATGGAATCAATAACTGATGGGATGAGTTTGAAGCCGTCACTTTTCGTGTCAGTAATAATTGCAGTGTCGAAACCAATCACAGCGTGAGAAGGACGAACTATTTTTGTTGGTGGTTTAGTTTCTTTTTTGTTTTCATCCTTTGGTGCGACGACAATGTTTTCTTGGATAGCTTTAATGCTGTTTTTGAGTTCATGAAATGCGGGTACTCTGTTGGGGTGAGTAGCTGCTGTCACTTTTTCTTGAGAAGAAGTGATGAGTGGTGCAGACTCTTTCTTTGCTGCCACAGTTAATTTTGATACAGAATCAATTACTGCACTAGTTAAGTCTGGAGTAGGTGATTTTTTTTCATACGCTAATGAAGGGGGTGTATTTGTGGCAGAACCAACAGTATCGTTAGTCGATACTGTTGTTGACGGTTCATTCTTTTTTGCTTCTAAATCAGCCGCATAGGTACGCAGTCGTACGGGGTGCTGATTAACTGTATTGACCATTGACTCTAGTATCGCATGGCTTCAATGAATTAGGAGGGAGTTTTTCACTATTTTGTCGCTTTTTCAGGAGTTTTAGGGGGTAAAATACCGCGTTTTTGAGCAAAATCTGGGTCTGCTTGCTTGATGGAGAGTCCAATCTTTCCATTTTCCACTTTACTAATGATAACTGGTACGATTTCACCTTCGGTAAGTATCCCTTCCATCGTCTCAAGTCGAAACGAAGCTATTTCAGAGATGTGGATGAGCCCTTCATGAAGGGCATCTAGTTTTGCAAAGGCACCAAAAGTTGCTAGTCGCGTCACTGTCACGTCCACACGATCCCCCACGGTATACACTTTGGTGAGGGTACGAATTCTATCGGCCGCGATTTTTGCGGTGTCGTTCTTGCCAGTGATAAAAATCGTCCCATCTTCTTCGATGGTTATTTCTTCGACACCGGTATCATCTTTAATACTATTAATGGTTTTACCACCGCTGCCAATCACTAACCCAATTTGTTCTGGTAGGATTTGTATCACGACAATTTCTGGTGCCCGTGGTGAAATAGCGCCACGCGGAGTAGCAATTTCTTTTTTCATGAAGGCAATGATTTGCAAGCGAGCGAGTCGTGCCTTCTCTAAGGCTTCCTCTAATATGTGTAGTGGAATACCGTCGACCTTTACGTCCATTTGAATGGCGGTGACTCCCTCCACCGTACCGGCAACTTTAAAGTCCATGTCTCCGAATTCATCCTCTGGTCCTTGAATGTCAGTGAGGAGTACGTATTTATCACCTCGAATCATTACCCCAGAGGCAATGCCAGCAACTGGACGAGTGATTGGTACCCCGCCATCCATAAGAGCGAGTGTTGAAGCACAGACCGAACCCATGGAACTTGATCCATTACTGGAGAGTGTTTCAGATACAAGGCGAATGGTATAGGGAAATTCCTGTTGCGTAGGGATGACTGGCGCAAGTGCTTTCTCAGCTAATGCACCATGTCCAATCATGCGCCGGTTGTATCCACCGATACGGCCAGTCTCTCCCACTGAAAAGGGGGGAAAGTTATAGTGGTGCATGAAGCGCTTTTTAGCCCCAGTCATTTCGATGGTGTCTATCATCTGTGCCGCTTCTGGACCACCAAGGGTAAGCGCACTAAAGATGTGCGTCCCTCCGCGATAGAAGATACCTGAACCATGAAGGACGGGAGAGATTCTTCCTGCTTGTGCATAGAGAGCACGGACCTCATCCATTGCTCTTCCATCAGCTCGTTTTCCATTTTCGATGGCACCACAGTGCAACTCAGTATCAATGGCAGATTCAAAAAAGTCACCAGCAATAGTTTCATTAATTGGTGTTTCATTGGCGCGTACGGCAGTCATAAATTCATCTTTCAATGTGTAGATGTGTGTCTTTCCGGCAGTGTTTGAAAATAATGTTGTAGTCAGTTTTTCTTTAAAATCTGTTTCAAACAAAGTAATAAGTTCGGTAGGTATTTCTCGCACTGGTTCTAATCGCTTGGGTTTGCCAATCGCGCTGATGATTTCTTTTTGCCATATTTCGAGTTGTTCGTGGATGGTAATGGCTGCTCCAAGAACACTGATAATCGCTGACTCCGTCACTTCGTTTGCTGCCGTCTCAATCATATTTATAGTGTGATCTTTTCCGCACGCCAGTACTTCGAAATCAAGTTGCCCTTCCTTTCGTTCGTCGTAGGTGGGGTTAAGAATAATATCTCCAGTTTCTTTACTCCGTCCGATTCGTACTGCGCCGACTGGTCCACGCCATGGAATATCAGAAACGCCGAGAGCGAGTGAGGCACCGATCACCCCGAGGACATCTGGATCGTCTTCACCAATAGCGAGGACGGTTACCACTACCTGCACTTCATTTCGGGTGTGTTGATTAAAGAGGGGACGAATGGTTCGATCAACGATGCGTGCAGAAAGAATTGCTTCGTCGCTCGGACGTCCTTCACGACGTTGAAATCGACTGCCAAGAATTGCTCCTGCCGCATAAAATTTTTCTTCAAACTCAACGGAAAGTGGAAAATAATTCATGCCATGATTTTCCTTCTCCCCCATTACCGCAGTAACAAGAATTGCCGTTTCTCCAAAGCGTAGAAGTACAGATCCATTCGCGTGAGCAGTGAGATCAGAAAATTCGGCGGTAAGTATTTTGCCGGCGAGTGCTAAAGAAAAAGATTGTGATTGCATAAGTGTTTAATTTTATTGAGCTGTGCATGATGAGACATTTGTTACTCGTACAAATATCCGGTCATGCACAGCTTTCGGTGTAACTCACTCACGATAACAAACTCAATCAAAACGCACCACTTAATAAAAACCGCCGGCGATTTTTTGAAGCACCGGCGATTTTTTAATTTTTTTTATAGCAATCCGTCAGTATCTGACCCAACTACTTTTGCTTCATTTTTACTCTTGGTAACGCGGTGGGTTCCACGACCTCGAGTAGAACCTTTGCGCACTGGTCGGTATCCAATCAAGAATCGATTAGGGTCATCATCCATGTCAATAAAATCATCGACTGCTGCCTTTAGTCCGGCTGATGAGGATCGTCCAAAAGAAATTGCTTCTACTTGGCACCCCTGACTTTTTACGTATTCAACTAGTGGGATGAAGTCACCGTCTCCAGTCACAATGACAATCGCATCGACTTTGTGGGCAAGCTTGATAGCATCAACCGCTAGTCCCACATCCCAGTCGGCTTTTTTAGCGCCGCCATAAAAAATTTGTAGATCTTTGGTTTTGATTTCAATACCAAGTTTTTCGAGCGCTTCAAAAAATGGCATCTCTTCCCCACTTTCGGTGTTTACTACGTAAGAAACAGCACGGATAAGTTTACGCTCTCCGAGCGCTGCTTCTACAACGTCTCCGAAACTGACTTTTGACTTGTATAAGTTTTTAGCACTGTGATAAAGATTTTGGGTATCAATGAGAATCGCTACTCGTTGATCGGGGTGTCTGATTACTCCCATATAAAAATAAATTAGTTTTATTAAAAAGTTTTGTCCGTATGTAAAACACTGTGTACTACCGCCTCTACACGCAACTCTCGTGTTACTGTCAAACCTGTGCACCTATAGCTACTCATCGAGTAGAGAGCCTGAAGAGATGACTGTAGAGATTGAGAGTAGTTACTAGTATATCGCGAAACACAAACTCGCTCCAGAGGAGCGAGTTTGTGTAAATGAAATTTATCGCTTGAGATCTAGTTTCTTAATGAGTGCTTCATAAGCAACTGCATTTTTCCGTTCTAGATACTTCAAGTGCTTTCGGCGGTCAGCTACCATTTGGAGGAGACCACGTCTGGAGTGAAAGTCCTTCTTATGCTTACGCAAATGATTGGATAACGCTTCAATCTGACGAGAGAGTAGTGCCACTTGTGCTTCTGGTGAACCAGTATCAGCATCATGGCGTTGTGTCTTCTTCAGTTCATTTTCTTTTACTCGCTTGGATAACATAGTGTGTATTTGTTTACGCAACCGGCAGTGTAGAAGTCCGCTCGTATGTCTGTTATGACATCGTCGGCACCGCTTGGCGCGGAATAATATAACCAGTACTCCCTTTTGCTGGAGTCGTTCTACGTACTCTCGAGGGCGACGGTTAAATTAATAATAGCATAGATTCACAGAAAATCAAGCGCAATTGGAGTGTTCTCTTGTGTCGCAAAACGGTTTTCTTCCTTGCTATACTGGTACTGATGCATAACCTTGCTGAAGCAAAACGTCAATTCATGGAGTACCTCGAAATCGAAAGGGGTAGAAGTGTGAAGACGGTCGAGAACTATGACCGCTATCTGGATCGTTTTTTTACGTTTGCAAAGGTAAAAAAAGTTGGTGACCTCACTGAGGAACAGGTGCGTGAGTTTCGCATTTTTCTCAATCGTCAGCCGGGAACAAAAGTGGGTGGACGGATGGAACCAATGAAACGGCGTACCCAAAATTATTACCTTATCGCACTCCGGGCATTTCTAAAGTTTTTACGGAAGCGTGGCATCGAAGCACTTTCCCCGGAACGTAT
>JAACPT010000032.1:438-8390 GCA_009995385.1 Candidatus Parcubacteria bacterium | reverse complement strand
TAATATCGAGTAACTTGAGTAGTATGTTTGGGTTCTTGGGGGGAAGGTAGGTTATAGTATTATTATATTAAAAAATTTTTGTATGCATTTTTTAATCGCCGTGCACGCAGTTTTGGGGGAGGTGGGGGCATTGGCATTTTTGTGGGCAATGGTTGAAATTTTAAATCCCGACGAAGCGAGACTACGGCGGGCACGCATTGCCGCATTCATCGGGGTCGTTTGTCTGTCTTTAGCGTGGGTAGCAGGAGGAACTCATTATCTCACTGAATATGCTGACGTGGTCAAACCAGTTATAAAGAGTGGTCCAATGCCTTGGGCACACGCGGTCATCATGGAAATGAAAGAGCACGTATTTTTATTCTTGCCATTTTTGGGAATGCTCGGATTAGCACTGGTTAATCTGGACCTTAATGCTTTTAGAGAAAACAAGCGAGCAACCATAATTTTATGTGCGCTCATTGTTCTTTTGGCTTTTGCGATGGCTGGTATGGGATTTATTATTTCAAGCGGTTTTAGGGCAGCACTAGAAACAAATATCATATGAAATTAAACACTAACGCAGTGGCAAAATCGACGGTCATTACACTATGGCTGATTGTAGCCATGACTATTGTGACTGAGCTTTCAACACCGTTTAAGAATGTACTTATTGCAATTGGTGGTCATCACTGGGTAGGGAAAAGCCTTGTTGCAATTGTCGCTCTTGGTATCGCCTATGTTCTTTTCAGAAAGACTGAGCAAACAAACTTGCCGAGGAATGTCTACCTGGTAATTGGTAGTGTAGTGGCTGGTGGTTTAACTATCTTTGCTTTGTTCTTGTGGGAGTTTTTAAAATAAAATTACGAGAGGGTGACGAGGAAGAATGACCCTGCCTTCATCGTTGAGAAAAGACCGAGAGCGTACGAAAAGATGTCGACAGGAACCGCTAAGCGAAGCAGAACTACTGTCCAGAAAATATTTTCTTTGGAAAGCCTCTGTTCAAATTTTTCTATTTTTTGCAGGGAGATAAATCGTAAGATAATTTTTTTGCCAAATCGACGCGCCAATAAAAAGGCAATTTGTGAGCCAATTACCCAGCCGATGATAGAGAGGATTGCGGTAATCTGCCAACCCCAGATTGTTACTGCTATTGGTATTAAAGGAAGGGTTGATACAGGCGCGATGACGACGGCTGTTATGGTAATGAGCACGTAGGTACTTATACCGAGGAGACCGTTGCTCTGGACGAGCAAGGGTAACTCATTTTCGTAGTACAGGCTAATATGCGCGGAACCAATAAAAAATACCGCTAATCCTACTAGCATAATTATGCCTCTACCTATTTTCCTGTCTGAGAGCGCTGTATTCATGAATTACTACTGTAGCAGATTGTGGTATTATTTGAGCAATGTTTGAGTTTTCACTTAATTCTAAGGTTGTCGCTATGGTTTTCCTGGCTACTGCATTAGTAGTTGGTTCATTGGGTATTTCTCATCACGGAATGGGTATGGACATGGATAGCAATCATGCAGATTGCCCGTTTCTGCCCGGAGTTTCTATTTGTAGTATGAGCCCATTTGAAATGATTGCGGCAGCACAAAGTTTATTTCATGATGTCACCTACAGTAATGATTTATACCTACTACTCTCATTACTTACTGTAGCCGCCTCGATGGGTGTGTTGGTTCGATTTTTATCACCGCCTAAGCTTCTTGTTTTCAGACAGCTTCCACTAAAAAACAGTCCACCATTTTCATACAGTTTTCTTGAAGAAGCATTTGCTAGTGGTATTCTCAATCCGAAGTTGTACTAACTATTATCCGACATAGCACTTACTTTACTACAGGGGGGTGGGTGTGTACTGTCGGTTTTTCTGTATCTAAACGCTATTAGTTACTATTTTTTATGAACCAAATACATACCTACAAAATTAAGGGAATGCACTGCGCTTCCTGCGCAACCATTATCGAGAGGACGTTTAAAAAGAATGAAGCAGTCGAAGCCGTTGAGGTGAATTATGGTACGGAAAAAGTTAGAGTCACTTATTCTGAAGCAAAAGTGACTCCAGAAGATCTCGGAAAACTAATCGAACCACTTGGCTACTCACTTATTATTCCGCCAGCGTCTGGAGCGATAGGGGCAATTGATAATACACCTGGGACAGACGGAGAAGTGAACCAAGACAAGAAGGAAAAGCTCGCTGAACTTTCTGTGATGAAAACACAAGTATTAGCAGCTATGCCTTTGGCGGTCTTTAGCATTTTTGTGATGGGTTGGGATATCCTGTCTGAATTCAATATTCTGGCACCAATGTCAGAAAATGTCGGTACCTTTGTGCACCACTTGATGCCGGTTATCGCAACGTACATTTTATTTGTGCTTGGTAAGCCGTACCTTCTGGGCTTTTACCGCTTCTTGCGCTACGGTAAGGCAAACATGGATACATTAATAGGTATCGGTACTTTAGTGGCGTTTGTGTACAGCTTTCTCGTTACGGCACTGGAAAACTATTTATCCGCATATATAGACGTTACACATAGTTATTATGACGTCACGATTGTGGTAGTGACTTTCATCTCGCTTGGTAAATACCTCGAAACACGTTCAAAACTAAAGACTGGCGATGCGATTGAGGCATTACTTAATCTCCAAGCCAAGACAGCATTAGTGCTGCGTAACGGCATTGAGATAGAGGTGCCGATTTCAGAAGTTGTGCATGGTGATAGTGTTGTCATAAAACCAGGAGCAAAGATACCGGTGGATGGCACTATCAGCGAGGGTGCATCATTCATTGATGAGTCGATGGTAACAGGTGAACCGATTCCAGTTGAGAAAACAGTGGGCACTACTGTAGTAGCGGGCACACTTAATACCAACAGCACTTTTACATTTACCGCTACTAAAGTCGGTAGTGAGACTCTGCTTGCGAGTATTATCAGAATGGTTGAAGATGCACAAGGAAGTAAAGCGCCGATTCAGGCATTGGCAGATAAAATATCGAGTGTCTTTGTGCCGGCGGTGCTGGTATTTGCCTTTCTTACCCTTGGTACCTGGCTACTTATCGGTACTGAATATCTTGGTTTCGCAAAAGCGCTTTCCTATGGATTGACGTCATTTGTGGGGATTCTTGTGATTGCTTGTCCGTGTGCCCTCGGGCTCGCGACACCGACGGCTATCATAGTGGGGGTCGGCAAGGGAGCGAAGGAGGGGATTCTTATTAAAGATGCTGCTACACTCGAGAAACTTCATAAAGTAGATACTGTCATTGTCGACAAGACTGGTACTATCACCAAAGGGAAGCCTGAGTTGGTGTTGCTTAATAATTATTCCGAGCAGGCTGATATTGAAATTATTTCTATTCTGGCATCATTGGAACGAAAGTCAGAGCACCCGATTGCACATGCCGTCATGGAGTATGCAGCTGCAAAGAATAGTCCAGAAGTGTCAGTTCAAGAATTTGAACTGATTGCTGGAAAAGGAATTAGAGGAATTATTGCTGGTACAGAATACTACGCTGGCAATCCTAAATTGATTATTGACCTTGGGATCTCGTTTGATAAGAAAACCATTCTTGAACAAACTTCACAAGGTAAGACACCAGTTATTTTGGCAACAAAAAGCTCAGTACTTGCTATTGTCTTTGTGGCTGATGCCATCAAACCAGAAGCTATTTTGGCCGTACAAAATCTTCATAAAATGGGCATTATGGTAGCGATGCTGACAGGAGACAATGCGCAAACTGCCGAAGCGATTGCCAAAGAAGTCGGCATTGATAGGGTAATTGCTGAAGTATTGCCACAGGATAAACTGGCATACGTCAAAAAACTGCAAAGCGATGGTCATATCGTGGCAATGGCAGGAGATGGTGTCAATGACGCACCCGCACTTGCTCAAGCTAATGTCGGCATTGCAATGGGAACAGGGACTGATGTGGCAATTGAAACAGCGGGTATTACACTCCTACATGGCGATATCTCGAAAATTGTTAAAGCTATCAATCTCTCAAAAATAACGATGCGGGGTATTAAGCAGAATCTCTTCTGGGCCTTCTTCTACAACAGTATTGGTATTCCACTAGCGGCTGGCATGTTCTTTCCGTTCTTTGGTTGGCTGCTTAGCCCAGTTTTTGCAGGATTGGCGATGGCCTTTTCGAGTGTATCGGTGGTAGGGAATTCATTGCGCCTTAAAACTAAAAAAATATAATTATGAAAACATATACCTTTCATGTCAGTGGTATGCACTGCTCCTCTTGTGCGATGCTTATTGAAGATGAACTTTCTGGACTAGCAGACGTAACGCAGGTTAAGGCCTCACTTGAACAACATAATGTGATGGTGGCTGGTGACTTTGGTGAGCAGACAGAAACACAAATAGCTGAGCTGCTTACACAAGCGATTGCCTCAAACGGATACACGCTCTCAGTGGGAAAAAAGCAGCATGTTGTTTTGTGGCGGGAGTTTTATTATTCTGGACCGATTGCACTTGGATTTATTGCCTTCTTTATTCTCCTACAGAAGCTGGAGTTGGTAAGTCTCATTACCACCTCGGAGGTTTCGTACGGCACTGCCTTTTTTATTGGTATGATTGCCTCGGTCTCGACTTGTATGGCAGTGGTGGGCGGACTGGTACTTTCAATGTCGGCTAATTACGCCAAAGAAGGGGAGAAGATGAGACCGCAGATACTATTCCACGTGGGACGCTTGGTTTCATTCTTTATCCTCGGGGGAATGATTGGTGCACTTGGTTCAGCCTTTGAGTTAAGTATTTTAGGAACAGCGATTATGGGAATTATTGTGGCGTTAGTATTACTCATCCTTGGTATTAATCTACTCGACGTATTTCCGTGGGTAAGAAAGCTACAACCGACACTACCGCGTTTTATGGGGAAGCATATGCAAAGGCTTAAACAAGTAAACCATACCCTCACGCCACTACTAATCGGAATTGCTACTTTCTTTTTGCCGTGTGGGTTCACTCAGTCGATGCAGATTTATTCGCTTTCAACCGGAAGCTTTATGACTGGAGCTTTCACTATGACAGCATTTGCTCTTGGTACTTTACCAGTGCTGGCTTTGTTATCATTTAGTTCATTGACGATTCATACTAAGGCACGCTCAGGCATCTTCTTTAAGACGGCCGGTATCGTAGTAATCTTCTTTGGGCTCTTCAATCTCCATAACAGTCTGGTAGTGGCTGGTATTATTCCATCATTATTTAGTTTCTAATATGAAAACACAAACTATCATAGCAAGTATCATTGGTGGCTCATTAATCGTCGTGGCGCTACTTTTTTCTGGCGGCGGCACTGCCGCACCGGCTAGTATTCAAAAATTCGACAACGTCTCCATTCAAAATGAGAAGCAGGTTATTAACATCACTGCCAAAGGAGGTTACTCACCACGAGTGACAGAAGCAACTGCTAACGTACCAACAACACTAAAAATGAAGACACAGGGGACTTTTGACTGTTCTTCGGCTTTGGTGATACCTTCGATAAATTACAAAAAGAATTTACCTCCAACCGGTACCACTGAAATAGAAATTCCACCCCAACCAGCCGGGACGACACTTGAAGGGCTTTGCAGTATGGGAATGTATCGTTTTGAGATTGTGTTTAAATAGGTGAAGGTGGCATAGATGTATCAAAATGAAAAGACCGACAAAAGTCGGTCTTTTCATTTGTGCCCCGGCGAGGAATCGAACCTCGAATAACGGCTTAGAAGTCCGCAGTTATATCCATTTAACTACCGGGGCAATATAAAATATCTTCAATATGCTTCTTTGGATTCTTGGTTAATCTCGGTGTGGCATTTATACCTGGTGTCAAGCAATTCCCATTGCTCAATAACCATAGCAGAAATTAGGTGGAGTGTGAACTGTCCAAAGGTATTCTACTATTGCAGTAAACCTGAGATACCTCACAACGTGAGATATTGATGGGAGTAAAAAAATAGACACATATACGTGTCTATTTTTTTACTGGTGCGCGATGAGAGACTTGAACTCCCGACCTTCTCGGTGTAAACGAGCTGCTCTACCAACTGAGCTAATCGCGCATCTTTTCTGTAGTGACTATCGTACCTAATTTTAGAGAAATGACAAGTGCTGAGTAGGGCTATTCAACTTATATTTCAAAACAGGTATACTGCAGGCTCATGGTTGAAATTCATAGTGTCATTACTGGTCGGGTACAAAAAGTAGCGTATCGAACCTATTTACAAGAAGCGGCGACCGAACTGCAAATAGTCGGTTATACCAAGAATCTCACTGACGGATCGGTTGAGGTGGTTGCACAAGCCGAACCTGACACCCTCAAAACATTTATTGAATATATGCACGAAGGATCACTTATGTCGGTGGTAGAAGGGGTTGCCGTCGAATGGAGAAGTGTCAGCAAAACGTTTGATGAATTTTCGGTGTTACATTAGCTAGTATGAAAAAGTCTACTACAATACAGTGCATTGGTTTTATTATGGATGGTAATCGGCGTTGGGCGAAAGCGCAGGGATTGCCAACGTTGTTAGGACATAAGCGTGGGGGAGAAGTGTTTATGAAAACACTAGAGTGGGTACATGAAGCTGGTATTCCTCATGCCGTTTACTACGCATTCTCTACTGAAAATTGGAATCGAAGCGAAGAAGAAGTTTCGTATCTGATGGATCAATTTCGTGAATTGCTTTCTAATTTGAGAAAAAAGCTCACACGAGAGAGTGCTTCTTTCGTCGTCCGAGTAATCGGTCGACGAGAAGATTTTCCGTTTGATGTTCAAGCGCAAATGACAGAAATAGAAAAAGTTGAAAATACCTCGATGAAGTCAGTTGTAACTGTTTGGATTGCACTTTCGTATGGTGGTCGGGCGGAAATCGTGTCGGCAGTCAATCAAGCGATTCTGCAAGGAAATTCAGTGACAGAAACCACGTTTGAACAATTGCTCTGGACAGCGAAATTACCTGATCCTGATCTCATTGTGCGAACCGGTGGAGAGGAGCGATTGTCGAATTTTTTGACGTGGCGGTCAGTCTATAGTGAACTTTTATTTCTTGATACGTATTGGCCAGCTTTGACCAAAGACGATTTTATCGGCATACTCAAGGAATATGAATCTAGAGAACGGAGAAAAGGGATCTAATAGTGTCCCTACTGTCTTGTATGAAGATGCTGATGTTGTGGTTATTGATAAACCATACGGGTGGCTTACTCATGCCGATGGGTATAATGACGCACCAACCGTAGTGGAGTGGCTATGTGAGCACGCCCCAGAAGCGCGCGGGGTTGGTGAGCCGGGATACTCACCCAAAGGAGTGGCACTTGATCGATCGGGGATTGTCCATCGTCTCGACCGAGAGACTTCCGGTGTACTTATTTTGGCAAAAAATCAAGCTGCTCACCAAATGCTCAAACAGCAATTTAAAGAGCATGGTGTCTACAAAGAATATCGTGCGCTTACCTATGGACGACTTAATGACCGGTGGGGTACTATTAATCGTTCGATTGGACGTAGCGCAAAAGATCACCGTCGTCGTTCAGCAGAACGAGGGGCAAAAGGGGTACTTCGAGAGGCAATTACCGATTTTGAGCGGATTGGTGTGGGTGAGTATAAAGGAGAGCCATTCTCGTATGTGAAACTTATTCCAAAGACTGGTCGCACACATCAGCTTCGTGTCCATTTGAGAGCGCTTGACCGACCGATTGTCGGCGATATGTTGTATGGTATGCATAAGCAGGAGAAATCAAATAACCTTGATTTAAATCGTCTAGCACTCCACGCACATATCCTTACCATAGCGCTTCCTAATGGTAAAACCGAACGATTCATTGCTCCAGTACCGCCTCAGATTGAAGCTGCGGCGGAGCGCATTGCAGAATAAGGAGGTTTGTGGTAGATTGTGGCACGTTTAAACGGCTCATTCGTTTAATTATTCAAGAAATTATTATGAAAGCAGCAATGGCAGGGGTGGCAGTGTCACCAGTAA
>JAACPT010000032.1:0-337 GCA_009995385.1 Candidatus Parcubacteria bacterium | reverse complement strand
GGCATTGTTCTTGCTTTTCGCAAAGGAAAATCTCTGGAGGCGACTTTTACCGTCCGCAAAATTTCCGAAGGTGTTGGAGTAGAACGGATTTTTCCTTTGTATTCTCCGCATTTGGCCAAAATTGAAATCGTGAAAACCGCGAAACCTCGCCGCGCCAAACTCTATTATCTTCGCGACCGCGGCCGCGACCGCGAAAAAATGCGGAGGGAGGAGAGGATGGAGGAAAAAGTTGTGAAAAAAGTCTCTAAAATTAAAAACAAAAATGTAAAAAAAGCAGATAAACCAGTCGCAAAATCACAACAGCAAACCAAATAAAAAGCTAGCGGGCGAGTGCTGA
>JAACPT010000031.1 GCA_009995385.1 Candidatus Parcubacteria bacterium | reverse complement strand
AAACTGATGCAATCTGCCAAGGAAGTATTTATTGAAGCAGGGGGACATCACGCCTCGGGAGGATTTTCGGTAAAGGAAGAATATATTTTTACATTTGGAGAACGGCTTAATCAAGCAATGGCAGAGCTCGGCGCTGTTGCCGCGGTAGCAGAAGCGATTCATATCGACGCCGAGCTCCACCTCGACGATGTTGATGAGTTGTTGATTAAACAGTTAGAGCAACTTGCTCCGTATGGTACAGGAAACCTAAAACCACTCTTCGCATTTAAGCAGGTAACACCAAGTGCTGTCGAGATGTTTGGTAAGACCAAAGAACATACTAAACTTACATTTACGACCGAACGAGGAAGGATAGAAGCTATCGCCTTCTTTAAAACACCTGAGCAGTTTGAAAAGGTTCCACAGGAAGGAATACCGATTACGATGGTTGCACACGTGGAACATTCATTTTTTATGGGCCGACAACAAATCCGCTTGCGCATTGTGGAGATACTTTAATTCATGGTAGGCTGAATCAACCATGGAAACAATCACAATCTTTACTGACGGTGGTTCAAGAGGGAATCCAGGACCAGCAGCGGTTGGGGTGCGGATGATGACGGCCGAAGGGAAAGTCCTTCATGAATTTTCGGAGACGATTGGGAATGCTACAAGTAACTACGCAGAATATTTTGCCGTCATACGTGCTCTGCAAACTGCGAAAGAATTATTTGGAGAAAAGACAAAAGAGATGTCATTCGCCTTCAAACTCAACAGTGAGTTAGTAAAAAAACAGCTTAACAATGAGTGTCAAATTAACGATATTGGCTTGATAGGTCACTTCATTGAGATACATAATCTCCGAGTGGCAAGTTTTCCGCATCTTACCTTTACGCACGTGCGTCGAGAGCTTAATACTGAAGCTGGCCGATTAGTGGATGAGGCATTAGACACATAACTGCTCTTTTCAATCGCTAATAGTTGCTACACTATCCCTAATGCCCGTGAAACTATTTTACAGTGCACTTAGTGCATTTGTGCTTGGGATTGGAATCGA
Organism: Candidatus Parcubacteria bacterium; assembly: GCA_009995385.1. Taxonomy (GTDB): domain Bacteria; phylum Patescibacteriota; class Minisyncoccia; order Phycocordibacterales; family UBA918; genus OLB19. The sequence continues at coordinate 7,144 of JAACPT010000031.1, read as the reverse complement.
AAGTGTCTGTCAATTACCGTTGACGGTAGTTGTTTGGATTATGTTTTTGGGGATGGTGTTAGGACTCTTATGGCGCCAGACTGGGTCTAAAGTAGTACTGTTTGGGAGTGTCTGCTTGGTGGTTTTTTCACTGGGACTATTCCGGATGGAGGTTGCTTCTAGTCAGTTTGGCAACTCTTCATTGGAGACAATTTTGAGTAAAAAAGTATCCCTTACGGGGGTGATAGTGAATGAACCGACTCAGCAAGAAAAAACCAAGCAGTTTTATGTACAGATTGGAGAGGACAGATTGTTAGTGAGTGTCGACCGATTGGTTGCAGTTTCATATGGGGACGAGGTGAAAGTGAGTGGGGTAGTAAAAAAACCGGAGTCATTTACCACTGAGCTCGGACGGACGTTTGATTATCCTGGGTACTTAAAAGCACGAAGTATCGAGTACCAGATGGCATTTGCTGAAGTATTAGCGATTGATACGCAAAAGGGCAATCTGATCATGAGTGCATTACTGGCAGTAAAAGCAAAATTCGTAGAATCACTGCAATCGACTATTCCGGAGCCGGCGGTTAGCTTGGGAGAGGGACTTTTATTGGGGATCAAATCTGCACTTGGTACCGAGGTAGAAAAAGATTTTCGTCGAACAGGGATTATTCACATTGTTGTTCTCTCTGGATATAACGTCATGTTAGTGGTTGCCTTCATCATGTTTTGTCTTTCGTATCTGTTACCGCTACGTTGGCGTATCTTTTCAGGGATCGTGGCGATTGTGGCATTTGCGCTGCTTGTTGGGCTTTCTGCCACCGTAGTGCGCGCCAGTATTATGGCGTCGCTCCTCTTACTTTCACAACTGTTAGGAAGACGGTATCAGGTATTGCGTGCTCTTTGCTTGGCGGGGGTCGTGATGCTCATCAGTAACCCATACCTTCTGTTGTATGATGTCGGATTCCAACTTTCTTTCATGGCAACCCTTGGTCTGGTGCTTATCCTTCCACAATTTGAGTCGATGGTGTTAGAACGAAAAAACACCCCATCGTGGCAGGCATTTATGATGGCTACCATTGCTGCCCAAATAGCGGTGTTACCGTTGCTCTTATATCACATCGGAGAGGTATCGCTTGTTGCACTGTTGGTAAATATGCTCGTATTACCAGTCGTACCGATTGCAATGCTTCTCACTTTCCTCACCGGAATAATTGGATTTGTCTCTCTGTCATTGGCTAGTCTTGTTGGGTACGTGGCGACACTCTCCTTGCAGTATATTCTTGTGATTGCACAGCAATTTGCTACAGTACCATTTGCCGTTTTTGATATTGCAACTTTCCCAGTGTGGGGTGTGTTCTTATTTTATGCGGTACTATTTGCTTTTTGGTATTTCATTAAAATTAGACAAGGTAATGATATGGGAGAATGGGGTGATTGGGTGATTGAATCGGAAGAGGAAGTGGTTCATGGTGAAAAAAAAGAACCAGAGCGAAGTGGGTGTGAGAAAGAAGATGTACCAATTTTTTTTCGATAAGAAAAGGGCGGGACCTTTGGTCCCGCCCTTTTCTATTTCTTGTTACACCAGTCGGTCTGACACTATCTCCCAGTTTAGATTATTGAAAAACGCTTCTACGTATTTTCCCTTATCTGCGGAGAGGTAATCTCGTAAATATGAATGCTCCCACATATCGAGGGCAAGTACAATATCAAGATCAGCGAGTTGCCCAATGTGTTGCTCGTCAACCCAGGTTTGTACGAGTTGGTCAGTGTGTGGATCATGGTAGAGCATTGCCCACCCGATGCCACGGGTTTTAGCAATTTCTTGAAAGCGAAGTTGCCACGCTTCCACACTACTCCACTGTGTTTCTAGTTTGCGCCTCAGTGTTCCTTCGGGAAGTGGTTTTGCTCCATCCTCAAACTGAGAAAAATAGTATTCATGATTACGCATTCCTCCAAATTCAAAACCTAATCGACGTTGCATCTCGGCGATGGCAAAAGCGTTATTTTCAGGGTCACTACTATAGGCAGTAATTTTATCGTTAATCAGGTTCACGTGTTTTACATAACCGCGGTAAAGCGCAAGGTGATTTTCAATTGTGTCTGCGGAAATACCGTCAAGGACAGGGATGGTAAAGGTAAGTGGTTCGTATTTCATGCGTGTGGAGATTAGTGGATAAGATATTGTTCATACTCATTGTATCATGGTGTCGTGTCACGAATAATTGCATTGCGCGGAGCGGTAGTGGGGATACTACTATTTATTATATGTATCATTTGGTTTCCAAATAGTGATAGTCATCACAATTCCACTGCTCTCACTGTTCAGTTTCTAGATGTTGGGCAAGGTGACGCTATTCTCATACAGACGCCTGATGGGTATGAAATGCTCATTGACGGTGGTCCGTCATCGCAAGTCCTTTCCGCACTAGCACGTCGCCGTTCTTTTTTTGATCGCTCAATCGATGTAGTGATTGCAACCCATCCTGATACTGACCACATCGCTGGTCTGGTCGATGTGCTCAACCGATATAATATCGGCACAATTATTGAAACCGCAGCAGAACATGATGCTCCCGCAGCGATAGCGTTTGAAAAAGCTGCTGGTAATGAAAATGCGCAAATAATAACTGCCGCAGCGGGGCAACAGATACAGCTTGGTGCGTCAACTACCATTCGAGTTTTCTCACCATACGGAGATACTCGAAAATGGGAAAATAACGCCGCTTCCGTGGTGGTGCAGATCGAGTATGGAGAAATTGAATTCATGCTGACGGGAGATGCTCCAAGTAGCATTGAAAAATATCTAGCCGATACCTATGGTGAGCGATTGCAAAGTGATGTGTTAAAGCTTGGTCACCATGGTTCCAAAACGTCATCAAGTGAAGAATTTTTAAAACAAGTACAGCCACAGTACGCAGTAGTTTCATCCGGAAAGGATAATCGGTATGGGCACCCACACGAAGAGGTGGTGACGCGTGCCAGCGCCGCCGGTGCACAACTTGTAAGTACAGCTGAACTCGGAACTATCATCTTTAAGACTGATGGAAAGCGTGTATGGATCGAAAAATAAAAATAGCCGGTCAAAAAGACCGGCTATTTTTATTCAATTTAAATAAGCTTTGCTTTCTTCAGGGTTGCGTAGGCTCCATTTTTCGCAATAGTGCGGAGGGCTGCGGTTGAGACTTTAACAATTATAGTCTTGCCAAGCTCGGGAACGAAGATTCGTTTTTTTTGTAAGTTTGGTTGACGGGTTGTCTTTCCGCCAGGGTTAAACTGCGTCGCACGAGTGCGGTTACTGTAGCGGCCTCCAATCTGGGTTTTCTTGCCAGTGATGTCACATTGCTTTGCCATAAGTCGAGGTATCCTATCATACATATTACAACTTGCAAGCAGTATTGACTGCTGTCTTGTGGTGCTTTTAAGTAAAACAAGGAGAAGTAAAGCTTCAATTATGTACGGCTTTGCTTATAAAGATGCTTAATTATGGTTCGACCCAGACCTAGAGGAGAATCTAGTGACATATCATGTCTGTTTGCTGATGCACTCATTAGTGGAGAATAACAACGTTTACATTATCGACAATTACGTTACTATAGATGCCATTATGGATCCATTATCGAATATTTTCTTGGTCGTTATTCTAATCATTTCGTTTATGATTAGGAATATCGTATATGGGTATGTGGCTGATTGGCTTGGTGACCCTACCGCTCGCCTGTCCGGTCGCATTACGGCAAACCCTCTCAGTCACATCGATCCCTTGGGAACAGTGATTATTCCGGGGATTCTCATTTTTACTGGCACGGGTATTGTCATTGGTTGGCCAAAACCTGTTCCGTACAATAAATATAATTTTACGAACCAAAAATGGGGAGAGGTGCTCGTTGGTGTTTCTGGTTCACTCGCAAACCTGACGCTCGCAGTTATCTTTGCACTTATTATTCGGTTTGCACCAGGGATTAGCTTTTCATTTGTCGATTTAGCCGTTGACGTGATATTACTTAATCTCTTCTTGGCGTTCTTTAACCTTATCCCAATTCCACCGCTCGATGGATCAAAGATTCTTGCCAATATATTACCGTTCAATCTTTCATATAAGTACTCTCAGTTTATTCAATCAATGGAGAGGAGACCATTTCTTTCGATGGTGATTATTCTCTTTGTCTTCATGTTCTTTATTGGTGGTCCATTTTTTGTCAGTATGTTGTATCTTGGTTCATTTCTGACTGGGTTTGAACCAAATACGCTACTGTCCTTGTACCGCTAGTGTGCACCACAACCAACTGATTGTTGTTTTTGGTTGCAAAAAATCCTTAATGTAGTACATTACGTGGGCTAAATTATGGCAACAATTCAACAATTAACCCGTAAGAAGCGAACCGACAAAGCACGAAAAAGTAAGCGTGCGGCTCTTGAGACTGGATTCAACAAGATCAAGAACCAGCCAAACAGCTACTTTTCACCGTTCAAGCGTGGTGTGTGTACTCGTGTGACCACTAAGACCCCTCGTAAGCCGAACTCAGCTATCCGCAAGATTGCTCGTGTCCGCCTTTCAAATGGTCAGGAGATCACCGCGTACATCCCAGGTATCAAGCACTCACTGCAGGAACACTCAGTGGTCTTGGTCCGCGGCGGTCGTGTGAAGGACATCGGAGTGAACTACACCATTGTGCGTGGTAAATACGACGCCACTGGAGTAGCTGAACGCCGCATGGGTCGCTCACGTTACGGAGCAAAGAAACCAAAGGCTTAAGCGAGCCTTCAAATTAATAGTTTATATTCGCTACAGATTATAGGACGCGATGCAACCGTAAGGTTCGGCATCAAACTATGCGAAGAATGAAAAATGATTTTGTCATATTCTCATTCACGCATATAACTAAACGTTAGATATGCGTAGACCAATTAAAAAACGACCAGTCGTATCACCCGATATCGTACATGGTCAAGTAGACGTCGAGCGACTCATTAACTATGTCATGCTTCGCGGTCAAAAAGAGACTGCTCGCAAGATTGTGTATGGAGCCTTCGATATCATAAAAGAGAGCAAAGAAGGGGGAGAACCAATTGAGATTTTCAACGCAGCCCTTCGTAACGCTGGTCCACTTATGGAAGTACGTTCACGTCGTGTTGGTGGTGCAAACTATCAAGTACCACGTGAGGTACGCCCAGAGCGACGCCTGGCTATGGCACTTCGATGGATTATCGCTGCTTCTCGCAAGCAGAAAGGTGTCCCGATGCACAAAGCACTAGCAAAAGAACTTATGCTAGCGGCGAAAGAAGAAGGAGACGCTGTAAAGAAGAAGGAGGATACGCACAAGATGGCAGAAGCCAACCGAGCGTTCGCCCACTTCGCGTGGTAAACAAATACTTGCATACAGTACTCAAAAACGAAAAACAGAGACAATAGTCTCTGTTTTTCGTTTTGCCTGCTTGTCTAAACCGCAGTAGAAAATATCAGTCTTTCTTAGACCTATTTTGTTTGACAGTGCGATTGGGGATATGCTCTGTGAATAGAGTGAAATCTACTTTCCTCCGTAGGTAGATAAGAAAGACACAAAATTGAAAGTGAAAAATAGGTTTTGCACTCAACAGGTAGTGCTTTGTCTAGCTTTTCAGAGAAACGGGCATGGTACAATATGAATTATTATCGTAAGCATGAATGCTATGGAGAAAATGCCACAACCACAAGAAGAATTTGAAACTTCATTTAATTGCGAAGCTGTAGCAGAGGCTGCCGCTCAAACTGCAAAAGCCATGCTTGCTGAACGAATTGATTCTTCACTCGAAGCAGATGAGCGTTTTGCTGAAATTATTGCTCTGATGCAAGACCTCGCTGAAGATAATGGTAATCGTTTCATTGTTGAAGCGATGGCAGCCCGACTTTCCTATGAAAAGAAAGTGTTCGAATTGCGGACCTTGGAAGACTACTACCCACTAGCCGTGCAGTAGAGAGAAAGTGTCTCTGTTCTTTTGTTCTTATGACCTTTGATTTTGATACTGAAATAAAACAACACCTTACGGTAGTTCGTTCTCTCCAGAAGCCATCGGGAGTATTTACCGCGTCAGCATTTGATGTTGATACTGGCTATGATAAAGCCTGGTTACGCGATATTTATTTCATGACTCTTGGGTTTCTTGAAACCGGCGAGATAGAAGTGGTACGAAAAGCTGCTAAAGCATTTTTAAAGTTATTTGTAAAACACGAAGACAAGATTAATTGGGCGATTCAAAATAAACCTCACGAAGCTTGGCAATACATCCATGCCCGCTTTCACCCCGAAACATTTGAGGAGTATTGGGAGGAATGGGGGAATAGCCAAAATGATGCAGTGGGGGAAGTACTCAACCTCATCGTCACGCTTGAACAAATGGGGGTGGGAGTGGTGGAGACTGCTGAAGAGCGAGCGATGGTGCAAAAAATCATCGATTATTTAGTGACACTCGAATATTGGCACGACGCTGACAATGGCATCTGGGAGGAAAATATGGAAATACACGCTTCATCGATTGGTTCTTGCGTCGCAGCTTTAACAAAAGCTAATGAAATAAAATGGCTCACCGTTCCCGATCAGGTAATTGCCCGAGGTGAACACGCGCTTCGTGCACTATTACCGCGTGAATCAACTACGAAGTTCTGTGATTTAGCGCTGCTCTCACTCATATACCCTTTTGCGGTGACCACAGAAGAGGAAACATTGGAGATTTTAAAAAATATTGAATATCATCTCGTGCGCGAAAAAGGAATTATCCGCTATAAGCTTGATCGCTACTATAACAACAATATCGACGGCTACAGTGAAGAGGCAGAGTGGTGCTTTGGGCTTGCGTGGTTGGCGATTATTTATGCTAATCGGGGTGAAAAAGAAAAAGCATACTACTGGCTCCGTAGGGCAAAAAGTACACTGACCCCCGATCAGAAAATTCCCGAGCTCTACTATTCACATTCAGATACCTATAATCAAAATACCCCATTAGGATGGGCTGAAAGTATGTATGTAGTAGCATTACATACGGTCAAGCAAATGGAATGAATTCAGTGCCCTCGCGCAGTTTGTGACTCGTACATGATATAATTTCTTTATGAAGTATATAAATATTGCCATCTATGTCTTTCTCGGAATCGCAGTACTAGCAGCGGTGGTTGGTTTTTTCATGAAATAAT
>JAACPT010000029.1 GCA_009995385.1 Candidatus Parcubacteria bacterium | reverse complement strand
GGAATCACCGACCCGAACTGTATAAACACGAATTTCTCCTAGGCTGCTTTTTTGATTAGCAATTTCGTCTTCACCAACTGGCCCCGCTGAAATTAGTGAGTATTCCTCTACCATAATCTCTGCCCCTCCTCGCGCGCCCATCGGATTAGGGTTCTGTAACGCCGTCAGCAGTGTTATGTCATTGGCTGAAGTAGTATCGGTGACAACTGCATTACTTAGTGTAGTTGTCTCTAGTCCTCCAAAAAACTTTCCTAAAAGTCCAGCGTTCACTGAAAAAGGTAGCGCCACTATTAAAAGTAGCACCAACAATTCAGCCACCAGTTGTGTGCGTGACATAAGCTTGACATGGGTGATATATATCGATCGATGTATCCGTTTACCAGAAGTACTATCGATGTCTTGATTGTTGGGTTGAATAGGCTGTTAGTTAGGTCTCGCCGCAGTTTCTGTCGATACTCCCGTGCGTAGTAGTGGAAATGAAAAAGAGCAAATAGCATGCTCTCACCTGCACCAACAACTTGATGCAGGTACTATTGTACAAAAGTCAGAAGGGAAGGCAATTGACGTAATGCACTTTTGTATGTCACTCAATAAATCAAAAAAATAGCTATGTCTTAAGCCTTGTAATTTCTGTTGACACTGAGCGTTACTTGTCGGCTATTTAAATGGCCTATTCTCTTTTACGAACAGACGCTCTTCCGCTCCGTGGTATGATGTGCGACACATGGTTGAAAATATCACATACCTTGATGGTCTCAATGAACCTCAAAAAGAAGCCGTCCTCCTCACTGAAGGACCACTCATGGTCCTCGCGGGAGCAGGGTCTGGTAAGACTCGTGTCATCACCCACCGAATCGTCCACCTCATCCATCAAGGTGTTACTCCCGATAATATCCTTGCCGTCACTTTCACCAATAAGGCAGCCAAGGAAATGCGCGAACGGGTAATTATGCTCACTCAAAAATATTTTCCTTCCAATCGAGCAGTGATTGACAGCTACCCTACTGTCACTACCTTTCATTCACTCGGTGTCAGGATTCTCCGAGAATTTCATGAAGCCCTTGGCTTACGTCGTCATTTTACTATTTATGACCGCGCTGATAGCCAACGAGCAGTAAAACAGGCGATTGAAAAAGCGGGCTATAACCCAAAAGAATTCGAACCAAGAAAAATTTTAAGTATTATTTCTCGTGCCAAGGGGGACGCCAAGACCATTTTAGAATTCAAAGACGCAGCAAATTCATTTCCTGAACAAGTTACTGCTACAGTGTGGTATCACTATGAAGCCACCCTGCGTGCTGAACACGCGCTTGATTTTGATGACCTCCTCGCTAAAACGCTTTTTTTATTGCGCGAGTACAAACTTATTCGAGAAACACTGCAACAGCGTTTTAAATATATCCATGTTGATGAGTACCAAGATACTAACCGGGTGCAGTTTTCGATTATGGAACTTTTAGCGGGAAACACCCATAATATATGTGTCGTAGGAGACATTGACCAAAATATCTACTCTTGGCGCGGTGCAGACATAAAAAATGTGCTTCAATTTGAACGACATTTCCCTCATGCCAAAACAATATTACTTGAAGAAAACTATCGTTCAACGCAAACTATTATTGCTGCCAGTAACGACATTATCAAAAAAAACCAAAACCGGGTGGAAAAAAATGTCTTTACCCACAACCAAGAGGGCGAAAAACTGACTCTCTATGCCGGAATGACCGGAGTCGACGAAGCAGAATATGTCGCTCTGACCGCAAAAAGTCTAATCGCTGATGGGGCTGACCCAGCTTCGATTGCAGTTCTGTACCGCACCAACTTCCAATCTCGATCTCTCGAGGAAGCGTTCCTCAACTATGCCGTACCTTATCAACTACTTGGCACAAAATTCTTTGAACGGAAAGAAGTAAAAGATGTGCTTTCCTATCTGCGTCTATCCCTAAATCCTGGCAGTAACGCGGACCTTGCCCGTATCATCAATGAGCCAGCACGTGGTATTGGAAAAGTGACCATGCTTAAAGTAATAGAAGGGAAACGGGAAGAACTTAATATTGGGGCCACCACAAAAGTGAAAGTGTTTGATGACATTATGACTGATATTGCCAAAACCGCTGCCCAAAAACCTTTATCTGAAACCATTAAATTCATCATGTCTCGAAGTGGCATCGAAGCGACACTAAAAGCAGAAGGGACAGAAGATGCTCTTGAACGACTCGAAAATTTAGGAGAGCTGGTAACTCTTGCAAGTCATTTTAATGAAGTGGAGCCTAATGATGCCGTCGAACAACTTCTTGAAACCGCAGCCTTACAGAGCGATCAAGATGAGTTAAAAGAGAAAGAAGAGCAAAATGCCGTACGACTGATGACGATTCACGCCGCTAAAGGGCTTGAGTTCTCCTACGTCTTTATCACTGGACTAGAAGAAGGATTATTTCCGCATGAACGTCTCGACGATGGTCGAACCGACCAAGAAGAAGAACGCCGGCTATTTTACGTCGCCCTCACCCGGGCGGAGAAAAAAGTATTTCTCACCTATGCTCATCTGCGTACCATATTTGGCAGCCAACGCGTCAATGTACCATCATCATTTCTGAATGACATCAGTCGAGAGCACGTTGAAAATGCTGAACCGGAAGAAGGAAAGCACTCTTCCGGTTACGAAACAACCATTTATCTAGACTAACGGATTTTGGTTTGCTACCACCATTGCACTCATTTGTTTTTTCACGTACCGTATTTCTATGCCAGAAAAATTCGAACATAAAAAATCACTCGGGCAACATTTTTTAAATAGTGACTATGTGCCGAAAAAAATGTGTGATGCCGCTGGTGAACTAAGAGGGAAGACAGTGCTTGAAATTGGCCCAGGCACTGGTGTACTGACTAGAGAAATTCTCGCGCGCGGCGCAAAGGTAGTGGCGGTTGAAGCTGACAAGCGAGCGATTGTCAGCTTGGAAGCAAACTTTCCAGAAGAAATAACTAAAGGACAGCTTACTCTTCACCACCACGATGCCCGCACTTTAGATCCAGCCCAATTTGGGCTTATAAAGCATAGCTATATCGTTATTGCAAACATTCCTTACTATCTCACTGGATATTTATTCCGCACGATTCTTGATTCTATCAACCAGCCATCTACACTAGTATTCCTAATCCAAAAAGAGGTAGCCGAGCGCATCACGCGAGATAAAAAAGAATCACTACTTTCCCTATCAGTTAAAATATTTGGTAACCCTACATATATATGTACAGTGGGGAGGAGTCACTTCACACCAGCGCCAAATGTTGATTCTGCTGTTATTGCCATACAGAACATCAGTCGAAACAATTTTTCTACGGTACGTTCGGAGCATCTTTTTACCCTGCTGCATTTAGGCTTTGGACAGAAACGCAAGCAACTCCTCGGAAACCTCTCTAAAAATTATGACCGTTCAAAGCTAGAGGATATTTTCAAGATGCTAGAAATACCATTCAACATTAGGGCTGAGGACCTTCCTGTATCGACCTGGATATCTCTTGCGGTACTGTTACAAACACAGTCTTAACAAGAGTTGTTAACTTGAATCAAGAACTTATACACAGTTTTACACATACTATGTGTGTAAAGTTGTGTAAAAACATTTTTTATACTGTTATACTTACGTTATATGCAGGGTCAGACTAACCCAAAAATTGTAGGTTCCGCGCTCATTGGCTTTGCGCTCATTGGTGGTGCGTATTTAATAAGTGATTTTAATAAAAAAAATCTAACTATTGAAACACCTGTCCTTCAAACGAGTACCCCACAACGCATCGCAATCGCCGTTACCGACAGTGATAATAATGGTATAGAAGACTGGCGCGATGAATTCGTGACATCAGAACCAATCATACTTGATGAGTCCTCAACTACGTACTCACTTCCTGATACCTTAACTGGTAGGGTGGGCATAAGTTTGATGGAAAATATCATCGAAGCAAAGATGAATGGTCCTTTTGGGAAACCAAAAGAAGCATTGATAGATAATGCCGTTAACACTCTCGCTGCAGAGACCGAAATAACCCTCTATGACACCTTGGATATATCTATTATGTCCGAGTGGGATGATGAAGACATTCGTAATTATGCCAATACTGTGGCTGCGGTCATTTATAATAATAGTGTCGAGATGGATGGCGAGCTTGAAGTAATTTACGATATTATAGAAAATGACAAGCCTGAACGAGTTTCTGAACTAGAAATAATCGCCAATGTATACAAAAACTACCGTGATGACACACTCAAAATTCCTGTACCTGCTTTTCTAGCCAAAGAGCATTTGGACCTCATTAATACCTATCATGCCATTCATGAAGACATCCGTGCTCTGTCAGTTATCTTTACAGACCCCGCTGTCTCATTGCTTCGTCTGAAGCGTTACCAGGATGACGCTACTGGTCTTGGGCTCGCATTTCAAAATATGTACCTCGCATTAGAGCCGTACGCCAGCTTAGTGACGGCAGATGACCCGGCAACATTATTTATTCTTTTTAGTCCTGACCTTAAATCTAATTAATAACGTATGGATACCTTCTTCGAAATTTTAAAGAAAAGTCTTGTCGCAACAATATTTGTAGCATTTACTTTAGTTGCAACATATATCCCTCAAGATTGGAACGAGATTGAAACCGTACATGCTGGTGGAGGAGGATTAGGAGGTGGTTCAACAGAATTCACACAGATTCTTAATAACACTGAGCTTTTAGGAGTAAATATTCAAGATACCCTCTCTGCTGGATATAACTTGATCACCTCTGGTGCTACGTTTAACGACTATACTAAAGAGTTCTTTCTCGACGCAATAGCGTGGTATGCAGCCAAAACGGTTGTTAATCTAATGGTTAAAGATTTGGTTAATTGGATAAATTCTGGCTTTGCGGGTAAACCTATGTTTATACAGAATTTGAAAAAGTTTTTAACTGATGTTGCTGATGCGGCAATTGGAACGTACGTGGCAGAACTTGGAGAAGCTACTTCATTTCTCTGTGATCCATTTAAATTAGACATCCAAGTTGCTATTTCCATGCAATACTATCAACTTGATAAAGTAAACCAACCTGCACCTAAATGTACTCTCACTGGTATTATTAATAATATTGAAGGATTTACCTCTGGTGTACAAGGTTCTTTTAGTCAAGGAGGATGGAATGACTGGTTTGATATTACTTCTCGGCCGGCGGAGTATACTCCGTATGGTGCAGTCCTTGCGGCACAAAGCGGTTCTACTGTTCGAGTTTTAAATACCAAGGCAGAAGCTGCCTCTAAACTAGAGTGGGGTGCCGGTTTCCTTTCTGGAGAAATCTGTAACACCATTAACGCAGCTACTGGTGAACAAGACTGTTCCATCACGAAACCAGGAAAAATTATCGAGGAAGCTCTTTCTTTTAACATCGATTCAGAGCGACAGTCACTTATCACCGCAGATGAATTTAACGAGGTAATTGCCGCCCTAATTTCTCAACTAGCAAAAAAAGCCTTAACAGGAGCAGCCGGTCTACTCGGAGTGTAATATATGACTATTCGCTCTCACTCAATTATTATATCCTTACTTGTTGTTGCGGTTTTACTGACCTTCCCATGGTACGTTTCAGCCGCTACCAGCTTCATTCAAGATGCTCTGTGGAGCATAGTAGTAGCTTTCTTTGGCTTCTTTGTGGGATTGGCTGGTTGGCTGCTCAATTACGGTGTAACCGACTATGTTGTTGGTTTTGGAGATGAATTCCTCAATAAAGGTGTTGGTAGTGCTGTTGATACACTCTGGGTTGTGGTCCGAGATATGTTTAATCTCACCTTCATCTTTGGCCTAGTGTATATAGGATTTAGAATGATTCTCAATAGCGATGACTCCAACACAAAACGTTGGCTGGTAAATCTAATTTTAGCGGCGCTCCTTGTCAATTTTAGTCTTTACATCACTAAATTCATTGTTGACTTCACTAATATCCTAGCGACACAGATCGCAAATACATTTCCGACTGACGTTAATGGTCTTATTGATGTCTCTGGTGCTTTTATGAATAGTCTTGGTATTACAGGTCTCCTAAGCGCCGGCGATCTGAACAATCGTCTGGTAGACGCTGGTGGAGCGTGGGGATATATTTTCGGCACCATGGTCTTGTTTATCGTGATGATTTTTGTCTTTGCTGCTGGTGGGCTAATGCTCCTAATCCGCTACGCTGCGCTTTGTCTGTACATGGTACTTTCACCACTTATGTTTTTAGGTTGGGTTTTTCCACAACTACAGAGCACTACTTCAAAATACTGGAGCGGTTTTTTAGGGAGAGCATTCTTTGCACCAATTTACCTACTCTTAATTTACTTTTCTTGGTATGTGGTCACAGCTTTATATGCTGCTAATAAATCATTAGGTAAATCACCAGATTTCCAAGCTGGCTTAGCAGTTTCTGGACAAAAAGTAGCAGACAGTTTTGGTGCTACTTTTCCACCATTTATTCTCTCATGTATCTTTCTCATTGCTTCGATTGTAATTGCGAGCAAACTAGGAGCTGACGGTGCTGGTGCAGCAATGAACTACGGAAAAAGTGCTAGTAATTGGACAAAAAGAAAAGTGCAAGGTGCGGCGTGGGGTGCGGCTAGAGCTACAGGTCGTACAGCAGCGTATCTTCCAGCAACAGCTGCTCGCAGGGGTACGTATGCACTTGGCAATAAGTTAGGGCAACAGATAGATCGTATGCAAGAGAAGGATGGACGACTCGGTGCACTAGCACGTTCTAGCATAGTAAATGATTTCACCCGTAATCAATCAACAAAACTACAAAATGCTAAGTTTGGTCTTGCTACAACAGTAGGTGAAGACGAGAAGAAGCGAGCAGCCATTGAGATTGCCACCAATGAACGAGTGGAGAAAAATGAAATTAAACAGAGAATTACAGAGGCAAAAGAAGCTGAAGCTACAGCTTCAGCAAAAGCTAACGATAAGACTCTTTCAGCAGCGGAACGAGAAAAAGCAGCTAAAGAACGAGATGCACATAAAGCGACTTTGTCTACTAACATTCCTAAACTCACTGCCGATGAACTGTTATCAATGTCAACAGCTGAACTCAATCACCCAGAACTACAAGACATGGCTGCCTACATGACCAATAAGCAGATAGAAGACCTAGAAAAGTCAGGCAAACTGTCTGCTCTAGGAAAAGATAGCACAATGGGTAAAATCAAAGAAAACCGCAATCAAGATACATTTGACGATTACTTAAACGATCTTGGGGACCTCTCTAACTCAACTACACAATTGGAAGGAGCTCTCAAAGGCTTGGCTGACACTGTTAAAAATCTCTCCAATGATCGTTTGCAAGCACTTGATAAATCGAAGCTCACCGATGAACGTATTGCCATGAACCTCTCAAGTAAGCAATTAGATACATTACGTGATTCAGGTAAGTTTGGTGTAGATGAATTGAATGAAATTAAAGCAGCAAGAACTCGTGGACTTACTGCTATTGCTAACGGTACCCATACCAGCAACTTGAACCAAGACCCAACCGGAGCCAGGAGGAGTCTCATCGGTAGTGGTGGCGGTACAATGCCAGTGAACCCAGAATTTGGCAAGATGATTGTACGGTCACAACAAAATCTTATGACAAAGTCTGTTTCAGATGCCGCTGAACTTCCTGTTGAGATCTTCTTAGCAAGCGATATGGCAAAGTTCATAACCCCTGAAATCCTTGAGCAACGTATGCGCAATGGTTCAGTAACCGAAGCACAAAAAACAACTATCGAAAATAATATCAAAGCGCATCTTGCAAGCAGTAATGCTACTAGCTCTGATCGTAATAAGTGGACAAAATGGACAGAGAAGAGCACTATTGGAGCAAGTTTCGATTTTAGTACTCCCGTTGTCAATCCGTCAACAGGTACAAATCAGCCACAGTCTTGGCCAACACTCCCTACTACCTAAATTATTTTGTCTGTATGTATAGCTGGGAAATTTTTCAAGCTGCGTATCAAGCAGCATCAAAAGAAGCAAAGGTCCTTGTTGATTCAGAGTCTATTGGTGATTGTGTGTCAGTCAGTATTACAAAAAATCATCTCGACAGCTCACACAGCGCAAAGCTTATGCGCATAGTTTCGCTCATCACTATGAATGTAGTGACCGTTGAAGAGGCAGAGCAGGAAATGCTTAGGCTAGCGATTCCACAAGGTAAAACCGTACTTACTGATCTTCTTACTTGTGTCGGTATACATCCGCAAATTTCCACCACAATTACAACTCCTGATATATCTACTGCAATCCCTACCCCCACAAAACCATTGTCACAAATCCGTACCATGGCAAATGATATGAATCGGTCACAGCAGTCAAAGGAAGCGGTATATTCTACAACTCAAGAAGCTATCCTTAAGAGCACCTGGTCTACTTCCAAAGAGCAACAGTAGCGAACACCTAGTAAAAAACTGGGGATAGTAGAGAAAAAAGACTGTTTATAGTGACACCACCATGTATAATGTTAGCGTATGCGTTTTGAAGTTCCTCAATTCATAGAAGTCGAAGATAAAATATTTGGACCGCTCACTTGGCGCCAATTCTTGTACTTAAGTGGCGGTCTTGGGATGGCAGTGGTGATTTTCT
>JAACPT010000046.1 GCA_009995385.1 Candidatus Parcubacteria bacterium | reverse complement strand
GTTCACTTGACCTGCCCGGAGTGGTGATCACCGCTTCTCACAATCCGGCAGAATATAATGGGCTCAAATTAGTTTCACCTGGAGCAATTCCGCTAACAGGTAAGACTGGCCTTACTGCTATTTTGAAACGGATTGAAATGAACGCGTCTAGGACCATTATTGAACGAGGTGCATTAAAGAAACAGTCAATGATGCGAAAGTACGTTTCGTATATAAAACAAAAAACTAAATTTGTAACAAAGCGACGTTTGCGGGTTGTCATTGATGCTGGCAATGGTACGGCCGGACCTTTGATAAAAGAGTTGTGCGCAAATCTACCGATAGAAATTACCCCACTATTTTTTGAGCTAGATGGTACGTTTCCAAATCGTGAATCAAATCCAACACTCGCAAAAAACCAGACAGAGATAAGGCGTACACTCAAAGCAGGGACGTATGATTTTGGAGTAGCGTTTGACGGCGATGCTGATCGAGTGGCGTTCTTTGATGAGAAAGGTAATTACATTAATAGTGCATTTATCGGTGCACTCATAGCCAAACATCTCATAGAGCGATTTCCAAAATCAACCTATATCTACACAGTTTTTACGAGTCGTGCATACGAGGAGGTTATCAAAAAATCTGGAGGGAAGGCGATACGGGCTCGAGTTGGGCATGCATTTATTAAAGAGGTGATGCATAAGCAAGACGCTCTCTTTGGTTGTGAGCACTCCGCTCATTTTTATTTTAAAGATAACTACTACACTGATTCCGGCATTCTTGCCTTTTTATTTGTGGCTGCAGCGTTGGCTGAAAAGTTGGGTGCAGAGAAAAAATTTTCAGAGATTATCAGGCCGGTTTCGACATACTTTCAGACTGCAGAAGTCTTAGTAGAAGTGAAATATAAAGAATTAGCACTACAAGAAATAGCCTCTCGTTACGAATCCAAGCATCCGGAAAGCATTACTTACTTTGACGGTGTGACCATTCACTTTCCTGAGTATTGGTTTGTGATAAAGAAGAGCGTGACCGAGGATGCATTAAAATTTGTTGTCGAATCACCCAAAAAGCAGATTGCCTATACTGTTCAGAAAGAAATACTTGAACAATTGCGTATATACTAAAGTAATAGTGTATAATATTATTACGTATCAATCATTTTTAATACAGTATGATTAACCAGATTAAAGAAGACAAAAATATCAGTATCGATTTCCAGACGATACCTACATGACTCTTCATTCAGATAATTATCTGAATCGCGATTAATCGAATTAATGGAGCAGAAAAAGACTGAAGAAAAATTACAAAATAACAGTAAGTTACATTTTATGAATAAACCAAGTAATCTAAAAACAAAAATATTTCTTGATAGTGGTAATCCAGTAGAAACTAAAGAAATTAAAGCCAGTCTAGGCTTTCTTGACGGACAGACAACTAACCCTAGTTTGGTAGCGAAAAATCCGCTTTTTGCAGCTTGTAGGGAAAAACCCGAAGGTTGTACGAATAAAGATCTCTGGACAGCATATAAAGCCATTGTGACAGAAATTTCGCCACTTGTGCCCGAGTCAGTATCAATTGAGGTTTATGCAGACAAAGATACCACGGCAGGAGAAATGATTGAAAAGGGGCGAGAACTAAACACCTGGATTCCTAATGCCCACGTCAAACTTCCAATCAATGCAGCTGGACTAGAAGCAGCTGAAGTGCTTACCGGTGAGGGAATTCGCGTCAATATGACACTATGCTTTACTCAGACCCAAGCCGCTGCGGTTTACGCAGCAACTCGTGGTGCCAAACCGGGCGATGTCTTTCTCTCACCATTTGTGGGGCGACTCGATGATCGGGGAGAAGACGGTATGAGTTTTATTAAAAATGTTGTCCAGATGTTCGAGGGTAGCGATGGTCATGTGCAACCCCTAGTGGCCAGTGTCCGCTCCCTTGATCATTTTTTGTACTCACTACAAATAGGAGTAAGTCTCATAACTTCACCGGCTAAAATTCTTCATGAATGGACAGAAGCTGGGCAACCAGTTCCCGATGATTCATACCAGTATGATAGTGGTGATCTGCAGCCATTTGCGTATGAAGAACACGATTTATCAGCCGATTGGCGCACGTTTGATTTGCACCATCCATTAACTGATTCAGGCATTGAGCGCTTCGCCAGTGACTGGAATAATGTATTAACCAAATAGTAATAATATTACGGCATGATTCTTAAAAAGCATCCCACAATTTTCATCGCTTTTGTTGTGCTGGTTTTTATTATTTGGTTGTTAGCGTTCATTCCAGGCGATGCTTCTTTTTGGCTTGAGTTTTGGTGGATGTTTCCAGTAGCACTTTTAATTTCGTTAACGGTTAATACTTTGGGTATAAGTGGAGCGGCACTGTTTGTCCCGTTTTTTATTCTCATCTTTCCGTTATTGGCTGAACCATTATCAGTAACCCAAAGTGTAAAGATCGGTCTTATTACTGAATCATTTGGTTTGACTAGTTCGGCAATTGCTTTTTTAGTATTTGGACTAGTTGATAAAAAATTAGCTGTTTATTCTGCATTGGGAGCAATGCCATTTGTTATTATCGGGACACTTGTAACAGTACTTATTCCTCAGGCTGTGCTGTATCTTCTAATTGCTATCTTATTACTGCTGTCTGTATCATTGGTGTATTATCGGCGAATTATTGCTGCTCGTCTGCATGATGAACATCATACATCAAATATCAACTACACCGTTGATACCGGTGAATCTGTAACAATTACTACAAAAGATAAGAAAGTATATCGGTATTGTCGTACTCAAAATGGATATAAAAAAAGATTTCTTGGGTATGGAATTGGGGGCCTTTTTCAAGGAGCAGCTGGATTTGGAATTGGTGAGATGGGTATTATATCTATGATCCTGTCACATATTCCCACCAGAATTGCTATTGGTACCAGTCATTTGGTGGTAGCGAGTACGGCTGTTGTGGCCGCGCTGATGCATATACTTCTTAGTGAGGCCACCGTAGAAGCTATTCCTTGGAATATCGTTTTGATGAACATCCCAGCAGTAGTAATCGGTGGTCAAATTGCACCACATCTAGCAACAAAATTAAAACCTGAAGTTTTAGAAAAAGCGTTAATTATGTTATTTTCGGTAATTGCTTTTTCCTTAATACTGCTTGCTTTCGGTTCGATACATTCGTAGATCAACTTACTTAAATATTATTCTTATGAAACTTATTATTGAAAACAAAAACGAAACAAATAGTAGTTTAACGTCGGAAAAAGCTCAATTAGTCACTGAATACAGTAAAACCTTGCGGGAAGTAGCTGATAGTAATAATTATGAACATGATGAAGCATCACTAAATTTAGCATTTGATGATGATATCCTTCATCAGGTACAGACACTGGTATCTCAAAAAGTCACCCCAGCCCTTACATATATATTTGTTGTTGGTATTGGGGGTTCAAACCTAGGAACTAAAGCAATTTATGATGCTCTGTACGCACCATATGACATAGTGCAAACAAAACGTCCGAAAATGTTATTCGTAGATACTGCTAATGATGTTTTCTTACGGCTATATTGTACCGAAATAATTCCCAATATTTCTAAAGCTGAAGAGGTACTTGTTGTAACTATAAGTAAATCTGGAGGTACGACTGAAACACTAGCTAATACCGAAATTATTCTATCGGCTTTGAAACACAGAATCCCTGATATTAATAATCGTACAGTGGTTATTACCGATGAAGGGTCTGCATACTGGAACGCAGCTGAGGAAAAGAATATTTCATGTTTAGCAATTCCGAAGAAAGTCGGTGGTCGATATTCGGTTTTATCAGCCGTTGGTTTGTTCCCCCTTCTGGCATTTGGTATGGATATTACTGCTTTAAGAGCCGGTGCCAGAGATATTCGACCATACTGTCTTAATACTGATATTGAGGACAACATAGCCATTAAATCAGCCACTTTGCTCGCTGACAGTGCTGGACAAAGAAAGACTATTAATGATAACTTTGTCTTTAATAGTGAGCTTGAATCATTGGGAAAGTGGTATCGGCAACT
>JAACPT010000006.1:34577-36284 GCA_009995385.1 Candidatus Parcubacteria bacterium | reverse complement strand
CTTGTCAGTCCGAGCGTACTGTCGCACCGCTTGCACATTGGAAATCACATCAACGATACGTCCACGGATAGCGGTCGAAGCAGCAGCAGCTTCTTTTGCATAAACAGCTTTAGTTTTTGCTAATGATTGATTAAAAATAAACAAAACTGCAATTAGCAAACCAAAGATAAGTGATGCTTGCGGGTCTACTGCGATTAAAAAACCAAAGGTCACTACCAGTGCCGACAGCGCGTTTATATGTGTCCACAGTAAATCTTGTACCAGGGACACCGTTGCCTCATTTATATTGTTTATCTTACTCAAGAGCGACCCAGTGAACCGACTCGTAAAATAAGAGTGGCTATGTCGCAACGTTTGTTGCAGAAGCAAGTCATAGCCATACTTATGCATTTTTACTATCCACTTGCCGCCAGCGACACCACTGACTCGATACAAAAGTTGCACCAGTAATATAACGACCGGATACAAAAGCGCGTACAGCAGTGCGTCGTGATGGTTCCCGGTTTCTACCGCATCGATAATAAGCTTAAAAAATACGCCGAAGATTGACCCGCTACAGACCCAGTGATAACCGCTACTATCGCGATAATTACTAGTGTCTTAAATGGCTTCGATACATACCAAAAATAAGCGAATGGTCGCCGAGGTATTTTTTCCTCTTTTAGTGGGGAATAACTGCTTTCTGACATATCGAAATGATGACGTACTAAATACACAATTCTGATGTCTGACTATAGTACCACTCTCGGGCAGATGATGGTAAAATCACCGCACGCATGGAATCTTTTTTGCCAACCACTCCTGAGAAACAGCCTACTATCGATAGTATTGCCTTGGGTTTTAAGCGACTTCTACAAGTTGAAGGATTAAATAACGCGATTCCTATTCCCTACGATCAACTCGACCAAATACTTGCGCAAGCTGATTTTACTCCTGCTAGTCCCGACGCAACCAATGACGTTCTTCAAGATAACCATTTACTATGTCGTAGTGAGAATTTTAGTCGAGTCCTTGATCTTCTCCTCACTCACACGCCGATTGACCTAGAGAATAAAAACTACGCCAATATGTGCACCATGTCATCTTCTTCTGGCTACCGCATTGCTATGGAAGAAGGATTTTCCGGAAAAGATGTTGGCGGGTTGGTCAAAGTGGTGTTGTCTTTTGAGGGTACTAACATTGAGAATCACGGGCACGTCTCCACTGACAATGAGTTATGGAAACAGAAACCACGGACCGCAGAAGTCTCCATCATCGGATCTGGTGTTATCAACTATGATGACATCAAGCTGGTCAGTTTTCGCTTCCCGATTAGATTCTACCCCGCAGAAAGACTTACTGACGCTGAGTTGGATCTTCTCGATGCCGAACAAATCAAATTCGTAGTACGACACTATACACAAAAGAAAGCCGCACAATAGCAGTATAGTGCTAGTGTGCGGCTTTGTTGTGGTTCGGTCAATTCATTGACCGAACCCGCTCCTTCGCGCAAGCCGCGCAAAAGGGCGTCTCCGGCATGAACTTCAATCGCTCTGCTTCAATCGGGACACCACACGGCACACAAAGTCCGTACTGTCCCTCCTTGATACGACGAAGAGCAAAATCAATTCTCACCACGTCACGTGGTGAATGCAGCAGTGCTCGTTCTCCTCCTTCTACCAAAATTTTCAATTTTGAAGCTCGACGAGCCAGAAGCCACAAGCGCTG
>JAACPT010000006.1:0-34570 GCA_009995385.1 Candidatus Parcubacteria bacterium | reverse complement strand
ACAAATTCGGCTGAAAAGTCAAACTTTTCATCCTCCATAGGGTTCTCCTCATGTAAACAAAACGATTTATATTATACCTATATAAATATATACTGTCAATATATTTCCGTAAAACACAATTGCAGATAGCTGTTTTTTCGCTATACTGTACTGGTACGGGCATTTTGCTCTTATAGATTCAATGTAAGGTGAGCGATTAGCTCAGCTGGTAGAGCGCTACATTGACATTGTAGAGGTCACAAGTTCAAGTCTTGTATCGCTCACCTTACATTGAAAAAATGTTTACTGTTAATAACAGAATTGATGAAAGATAAAATCAGTGGCAGTTTTTGGACTGCTACTGATTTTATTGTGTGCTATATCGTATAGCTTCCCAAGCTGCCTGCAAAGCTGCCTCTTTTGTTTTGGCAACAAATACGTAGCGCTCCTTGTGACAAAATATTGCTCCAGAAATTCCGGAAACTAGTGCTAATTCGTCATCAACCAACCCAGCCCAAGTGAAAGGAAATGCAACATGGTTTTTAAATCCTCTTTTTGCAGTTGGAACTGTCGCTGCCATCCACCCCTCTATATCAGAAGCAGGCACTGGTGATACAACTACCTTCACCTCATGAAATCCCACTAACGCGTGGCGGGCAATGGGTTCTTCAAAAACAATGACTGCTTTTTCAGTCATTTGCTCATACTGCATCTGTATGTACTGATTCAATCCAAGACGACCTTTAGTTTGTAGTATTAAGCGTTCGAGTAGTTTTTTTGCAAAATCAACAGCGTTCATGAACTCCGAATCAAACGTCTCATCACTTCCCCAAATTGGTTTAAAAGAATCAATAACATCGTAAAACTCAAACGGAAGGACAGCGGGATTACTCGCAGTACAAACATTTATATGATTATCGGCTGCATCAATGGCGAGCGCTAGACGATCTTCAATCTCGTCAGCAATAACTTGGGAGCCGCAAACTTTTAGACCATATTCTCGCCACACTAAGCCAAAGGCTGAATAGGGGACTCCATTTTCTCGCTGCGGGACTCCATTTTGATGGTGGTCAAAGCGATTCGTTGCCACATCATATACCCCGCCAACATCAAGTACCCAATCGGCATTTTCGATAATCTCTTGGTCACGGCTACGGACTACTTGTATTTGTTCGTCTCCGAGGAACATTCGTACCACCGCTACCGAAAGGACATCATCTGGATCAAAACTGCCACTATGAGTTACTACTATCTGCATGATCGATACTATACCACCAGTTGGTGGACTAATTAAGTACTTTTACGTATAGTCTTTGTATGTTGCTATTATCGATTGAGACCTCTTGTGATGAAACAGCGGTGAGCCTTATCAAAGCAGAAGGAGAATTTCCCAATGCCACCTATGAGATTTTAGGTGACGCCCTTTGGTCACAAATTGATATCCATCGAGAATATGGTGGCGTTTTCCCGGCTTTAGCTAAGCGTGAACACGCCGCCACCATCGTACCAATGCTCGAAAAAGCTATTCGAGAAAGTGGTTTGGAAGCAAACGGCTTCACCCCCACTATTGATCAAGATACCGAGGCTAAGGTTAGAGCACTGCTCGACCGAGAACATGGACTCGCCGATCAGTTACTCACCTTCCACCGCGAGCATGGTGTATACACCATCGACCTCATTGCGGTAACGAGTGGCCCTGGACTAGAGCCGGCCCTGTGGGTAGGGGTTAATTTTGCTAAAGCTGTTGCACTCCTATGGGATATTCCTGTTATTCCAGTTAACCATATGGAAGGTCATATTCTCGCCAGCATCTTTGATGTTGAACGGGATGACCAACTTTCAGCAATTGCTTTTCCTACCATCGCATTACTTATTTCTGGTGGACACACGGAGCTGATTGCGATGACAGATTGGGGTCAGTATGAAAAAATTGGACAAACTCGCGACGATGCTGTCGGTGAGGCGTTTGATAAAGTCGCTCGAATGGTGGGTATACCCTATCCTGGCGGTCCAGAAATTTCTAAGCTGGCAGCTGAAGCTCGGAAACAGAAACTACCACCATATGCATCACTACCAATACCAATGCTCCATTCTGGTGATCTGGATTTCTCATTTTCTGGTCTCAAAACTGCCGTTCGGTACGCAGTACAAAACAAATCACTCACCCCTGACGAAATCAAATCACTAGCAAGAGACTTTGAAGATGCGGTCACTACAGTATTAGTGAAGAAAACTCTTACTGCCATTGAGAAACAGGGAGCAAAAACACTGATAGTCGGAGGTGGCGTTTCCGCTAACCAGTACATCAAGCAAATCATGGAAGCGGCACTTTTGACAGCTTATCCCGATGTCACCTGCTATTTTCCACATCCAGGACTTTCTACCGATAATAGCATCATGATTGCCCTCGCTGGGCACGCTAGAGCAGCGGGCGCTATTGCCCCCACCGCTACCGACATCATCCGTGCCAACGGAAATCGGTCTTTAGCTTAACCACCACGGCTTTTTCTCTCTCCGTTCTTGTGCTACTATCGCTTTATATAAGGCGATATTTTTTATTATGGAGGAACATAAACAAACAACCATTCCGGAGATATTTTTGACCCCGTATGAAGCTTCTGCTCATGAAGCTGCGATCTACCAACTTTGGGAAAAGTCAGGGTACTTCAACCCTGACACTTGCATACGAGATGGCATCACTAAAAAAGATGCTGATACTTTTGCCATTATTATGCCTCCACCAAATGCCAATGGACGATTACACGCAGGGCATGGTACCGATATGACCTTAAAAGATATCCTCATCCGATTCAATCGGATGCGTGGCAAACGTACACTATTCCTCCCCGGTTCCGATCATGCTGGTTTTGAAACACAAGGTGTCTTTGAAAAAAAACTCCAGAAAGAAGGTCGCTCTAGGTTTGGCATGGACCGTGACCAGCTCTACCAAGAAATTTATGACTTCGTCATGGAGAATAAGAGTGTTATGGAGACAGATTTACGAGCGCTCGGTGTTTCATGTGATTGGTCACGCTACACGTTTACACTGCAGCCAGACATTGTAGAACGAGTCCAAAAGACGTTTGTAAAAATGTATGAGGATGGGTTGATTTACCGAGGTAAACGCTGTATTCATTGGAACCCAAAATTCAAAACGTCACTTTCAGACATTGAAACTATGTTTGAAGATCGAGTAGAAAAATTCTACTACTTCCAATACGGACCATTTGTCATCGGTACCTCTCGCCCTGAGACAAAATTTGCTGACAAATATATTGTCGTCCACCCCGATGATCCACGGTACGCAACATACAAACACCTGCAAGAATTTGAAATTGATTGGATTAATGGTCCTATTAAAGCGACCCTTCTTAAGGATGAAGTTGCAGACATGGAAAAAGGTACTGGTGCGATGACGATTACTCCTTGGCACAGTCAAGTCGATTTCGAGCTCGCGCAAAAATATCACCTCCCCATCGAACAAATCATTGACTGGGATGGAAAACTTCTTCCAGTGGCAGAAGAATTCGCGGGTATGAAAATTGAACAGGCACGTCCACTCATCGTTCAAAAACTCAAAGAAAAAGGGTTACTTGTCGAGATTGATGAAAAATACTCACACGCGGTCCGACTCTGTGAGCGAACAAGTGTTGTGGTGGAACCACAAGTAAAGGATCAATGGTTTGTGAGAATGGATACACTAGCCAAAATGACGCTCAATGCGCTCGATGCCAAAAAATTCCGGATTCTCACCGAGCGTCATGAAAAAATATTTCGTCACTGGATGGAAAACTCACAAGATTGGAATATCTCTCGTCAAATTGTGTGGGGCATTCGTATTCCTGCTTGGTTTAAGGGTGATGAAATTAAAACACAACTTACCTCTCCTGGTACAGGATGGGAACAAGATCCTGATACTTTTGACACCTGGTTTAGTAGCGGTCAGTGGCCACTGGTGACACTCGGATACCCAGAAAAAGAAGACTTCTCAACCTACTACCCCACCAACGTCATGGAGACTGGTGCTGATCTAGTTTTTAAGTGGGTACCACGTATGCTGATGTTCGGTTTATACCTTACCGGAGAAGTGCCATTTAAGGATGTTTATTTCCATGGCATGGTGCTCGATAAACATGGAAAAAAAATGAGTAAAAGTAAGGGAAATGTCCTCTCTCCAGTTGACCTTGGAGCAGAGTTTGGTACTGACGCTACCCGCATGGCCTTTGTGGTCGCCAATCCACCAGGCAGTGATATGCCACTCTCTGAAGACAAAGTTCGAGCGTATAAAAAATTCTCAAACAAACTCTGGAATATCACTCGTTTTACCGTAGCTAGTTGTGCTGATCATGATCCAGAAACTTCGGTGACGTTTAGTGCGCGAGACCAAGAAATTCTCGCTGATCTTTCAGCAGTTGTAAGTAGTGTCACCAGCGATATTGATTCCTATAAAATGTATTTAGCGGCAGAAAATATCTATCACTACATTTGGCACGAATTCGCTGACAAAGTACTGGAAGAATCAAAAGAAATTCTCAGTAGCGAAGATGAAAACGCAAAAGTCGCGAGACAGCGAGTACTCATGAACTGTCTCACTACTTCCCTCAAGCTACTACACCCATTCATGCCGTTCGTGACTGAAACTATTTGGCAGAAACTGGAAAGTGCGTACAAAGACCAATCGCTACTCATGGTTGCAAAGTGGCCAACGACATAGCAGTCCCCCGAAAGGGTGCGTCACGCCCAAAAAAGACACGACGCTTTGCTACAATGTATATAAATGCAATCTACCTACTTTGCTATTGCTTTTCTCGCTGGGCTTATCCCCGCTCTCTTTTGGGTGTGGTTTTGGCTTCGTGAAGACAGTAACAAACCTGAACCCTATTTCCTCATCACTATATCTTTTATCGCCGGTATGGCAGTGGTGCCAATTGCATTGCCTCTGCAAGAGATGGCGCTCACACTCTACTCTGGTAGCAACGTGATGGTGGTCTGGATTATCATCGAAGAACTTTTAAAGTATGCAATAGCACTCACGTTAATATTCTGGAACCGTGAGGTCGACGAACCAATTGACATGGTCATCTACATGATTCTGGTGGCACTCGGTTTTGCGGCTCTTGAAAATGCATTATTTATCTTTAATCCTCTAGTGATTGGTGATTTCATGAATTCTGCCATCACTGGTAGCTTCCGCTTTTTAGGATCAACACTACTTCATGTCCTTGCCTCAGGCACCGTCGGCGTAGCCCTCGCTCTCAGTTATTATCGTTCCCATTCGTTCAAGGTTTTGGCAGGAACAATGGGGTTGTTCATTGCTATCGTGTTGCATGCTCTATTTAACTTTTTTATAATGGATGCAAATGGAGAAACCATTCTGACCGTTTTCCTTTTTGTTTGGATGGGTATCATCCTACTGTTCCTTCTGTTTGAAAAAGTCAAACTACTCGAACAAAACCATAATCTTCATCAAAAATTATCATGAAAAAACCATCCTTTTTAGAACGACTCACTGGTGGCAGTCAAGCAGACGAATACGACCGAATTCTTGACGAGGATCATAGATTTGGTGAAGACGACGACTTGGCAGTAGAAGAAGATTCGTATTCAGAAGAAGAAAACTCTGAAGAAAATTACAGTGATGACACGAAGCAAGAAGGTGAACTCCCTGTTGATATGTATCAAACAGAGGATGCTATCTTTATTCGTGCCCTAGTGGCAGGCATAAGCCCTAATGACCTTACTATTTCAATTACGAGAGACATGGTCACTATCCGCGGTACCCGTGAAGAAATTCAGGAATCTCATGAAGATAACTACTTCCACCGTGAATTGTTTTGGGGTAGTTTTTCACGAACACTCTTGCTCCCCGAGGAAGTAGCAATTGACGAAGCAGAAGCACAAGAGAAACATGGACTGCTTGAAATAAAACTACCAAAACTTGATAAGCACCGCAGTACGCAACTTAAAGTTCGTTCCAATGTCGTCCATAAATAATGGTAGTATATAAAAAAGAAAGACCAGATTAGAATAATCTGGTCTTTTTTGTGACAGCCTTCCCTCCGCAAAATTATTTTTGTGGATGGACTTGAAGGTACACTGTCACCGTCTGTCCAGTAGTAGACGATTTAATATTTGCTGGTTGCAAAGTCATTCCATTTTTACACTGAAATTTTGCACCGTAGTACTCAAGTAATATACCATTTACGGTACCTGTTTTTTCACCATACTTGTTACGCATTTGAAAATCTTCATACTTTTCCATCATGGACTCCTAAAATGTTATTCCGTATAGTATTTGAACATACTTTACTCTGTATATGCAAGTAATTCTTATAAAATCATCCGCAGTCTAATTTGTGTTTGATGTGAAAGTGGGCTATTTCGAACCCACTCCCTAGCTACAAAAAACAACAGCCCAAACGCATTAGCGTTTGGGCTGGCTTCTTGTGCTTGGGAGCAGGCTCGAACTGCTGACCCTTCGCTCTTCAGGCGAATGCTCTACCAACTGAGCTACCCAAGCAAACATTCAAATACATGAACTTGAACGCTATTGTACCTATTTTCAGGATAATTTCAAACTATTCTTACCCTCGTCAACCTTACAAAAAACTTTATTCGAAGGAAGTAGACGACTGACTAAAGTATGATAATAAAGATAGAGCTTATAATGATAATACCCATCGTGAGTTACAGTAGTATTTATGCTACAGTATGGCGATCTGTACTTACTCACTTTTAAGATTAATCTCATAAAGTCAGTATTCACAAAGAGGAGTAGCCAAATTCCTAGTGACGTCGTTAATATTAGTATCTGCCCTGGTAGTTCAATGGATAGAACAACTCCGTCCTAAGGAGAAAATGTGGGTTCAATTCCTGCTCAGGGCACAATGTAATGAAATACTACGATACGTATAGAATATCAAAAAAGCGGGCGCAAAGCGCCCGCTTTTTTGATAACCTTACAGCCCAAGTAATTCTCGAAGCTTCGGTTCGTCAAAGCCAATCACAATGTCGTCACCAATCTTAATCACTGGGACGCCCATTTGACCAGTGAGGTCAATCATTTCTTGTCGCATTGTAGCGTCAGAAGCAACGTCATGGTCAGTAAAAGTAATGTTGTTTGTCTGGAAAAAATCCTTTGCTGCGTGACAAAAATGGCAGACAGGAGTGCTGTAGATAGTAACTGCTGGTGTATCCATATATTAAAATTAAACGTAATACTTCGCTAGTATACCATTTTAAAAGCATATGAAAAATCATTTACTGCCAAAATTGATACCACACCCGCTCTTTCGGCTCCTCAAGCATAGTTGACGTCGATGCAATACTTTTTCCATCTTCTTCCCTATCAATAATGACAACTACTTTCTCGTCTGGAAGAGCAACATCAAATTGCCTACGCATCTCGGCTTCAATCCCCCGGTCGCTAGAGAGATATTCGACTTTATCTTTAAGCGTTGCTTTGTGCGATTCAAGTGCGGCTGTTTGTGTTTCGGCTTGAATGCGCCGCTCCCGCATTTCCATTGCTACATCAAATCTAACATATGCACTCCAGCCAATAATTAAACACATCGTTAGGATAACCCCTTGTGTAATAGGAGAATTGACAATTTCCCGGAATTTCCGTTTCTGATAAAAGTCAAACATACACACTATTGTACCGCATTTACTATAGTTTGCCTTACTCTATTTTTTAGGTAGAATATGCAATATGAGTTTCTTATTTCACAAAAAAACAAAGACCGCTATCAAATGGGTCTGGGGAGTAATTGCTGTCGTTATTATTTTAAGTATGATTTTTGCCTATTCAGGTGGTGCAGGATTGTTCTAGATAAAAACCGGTGTACCATAACAGTCAACCGGTTTTTTAGTGAATTCAAGTGCCCCTCTCTAGATAGCACAGTATCTATTCTAAAAAATAGCAGGGGCATTCAATTATCATTTTTCATCATTTTCATGAAGACATCCTGGGGGATATGTACCTTACCACGTTCTAGGGCTTTTGCTTTTCCTTTCTTTTGCTTTTCTCGTAGTTTCATCTTTCGGGTAATATCTCCACCGTATAAATGAGCAGTTACATCTTTGCTGAGCGCTGAAATTTTCTTCGTCGCTATTATCTTCCCCATCACCTTCGCTTGTATTTTCACCACGAATTGCTGCCTCGGTAAATTGGTATATAACTTCTCTGTAATCGCTTTAGCGTCGATTTCTGCTCGCATCATACCGACCACCCTGGAAAACGCTGGTACAATTTCTTCAGCAATGAGTACATCGAGTTTAGTTACCGTTGCTGGACGCATCTCAGCGATTTCATAAGAAAGAGATGCGTACCCACTACTGGCGTTTTTTAGACGGTCGAAGAAACCACGCATAAGCTCACGCAGTGGCATCTCAATTGTCAGCAGCGTGCGCCCATCACCAAACACTTCGGTGTCAAATACACTGGCTTCATGTTCAAAAAGTAGCGTCAAAATGTTACCCATGTATTCTCCCGGAAGAATGATCTGCCCTAATATCCACGGCTCACGGACACTCACCTTCTCGCCGTATTCAGGAAAGCGATTGGCAGCATAGATGTTTTCAACGCGCCCATCTGGCCATGTAACTTCATATGAGATAGACGGTGAGGTAATAATAATATCAATATCAAATTCTCGACGTAACCGTTCGGTAACAATCTCCATGTGGAGCATACCCAAAAAACCACAACGGAATCCTCGGCCAAGCACCCCCGAAGATTCTTCTTCATACGACAGCGATGAGTCAGATAGTTGCAATCGATCAAGCGCTTGACGAAGTTGTGTAAAATCATCTTGATTTTCAGGAAAAATTGATGACCACACTACTGGTCGTGCTTGCTGGTACCCAGACAGTGCGTCTGCCATTCCACGCTCCTTCATAAGCGTATCTCCCACTCCTGCCACTCCCGGTTCCTTAATACCAGTTACTATATACCCAATTTCACCGGCTGATAGTTTTTCAACTGGTACCTGTTCTGGAGTCACAATCCCCACTTCAAGTGCCGTAAACGTTCGTTTGCTGGCGGCGAATTTAAGGATATCCCCCTTTCTCACCTCACCATCAAAGACGCGCATGAACACAATAATACCTCGGTGGTTAGAATAGGAAAAATCAAAAATAAGTCCTCGGTAGGTATCAAGTTTGCTTGGGGTTGGTGGCGGTATACGCAAACAAATTGCTTCAAGAAGTTCTGGTACTCCATAGCCAGTTTTTCCTGAAACAAGTAAAATGGTTTCTCGCTCACACTGCAACAACTTCATCACCTCGCTGCCTATCTCAACTGGTCTTGCGTGCGGCACATCAGTCTTTGTCAAAACGGGGATAATAGTCAGTCCTAGGTCTTTCGCCATTTGCAAGGTAGTAAGTGTTTGCGCCTGTACTCCTTGTGTACTATCAACAAGAAGCAATACTCCCTCGACCGCCTTGAGAGCACGTGAAACTTCATACGAAAAATCGATGTGACCAGGAGTGTCGATAAGATTGAGTTCGTATTCTTCTCCGCCATGCATATAGCGCATACGTACCGGTTGCATCTTGATAGTGATTCCCCGTTCCCGTTCGAGATCCATAGAATCAAGTACCTGCGCTTTCATCTTTCTAGCTTCAACCGTTTTTGTCACTTCGAGCATACGGTCAGCCAAGGTAGACTTACCATGGTCAATATGGGCAATAATACTAAAATTTCTAATTTGCATAGTGACTTCTTCAGTGGTCCTACTTTACCCTACTTTTAGAAAAAGACTAGTCTCTGGTTTGTTCTTCTTGCGGGACAATAATTTGAGTCTTCTGTATTCTAGTCTGAAATGAACGGTATATCTCAAGTAGTTCCGGTGCCCCCGTGAAAAGATAGGTGAGAATAATAGAAATCAACCCCATAATACCCGCCACTGTCCCTTGAATCAGGATACCGACAAACGTCTCTTGATTAATGCCATCAACTAAAAATGCGAGTGTAACGTAGGCAGTAATTCCACCAGTAAGCGCAGCTAATGTTGCTTCAGTGGATAACCACAGTAACGGTCGATAATTGATTGAAAAGGTTTTTGCGGACAGCGCCAATAAAATTGAAAGTTGCAAGAATTGCCCACCAGTGAAAGCGAGGGCAAGCATGAGTACTTCAGATCCAGCAACATTCTCAAGTCGAAGTAACGTATCAAAGAAATACTGTGTCACTGGTGAATGAAGATATAAATTTTGAAAAGTAATTGCTAATGCAATTGAAACAATTCCACTGCCTAATGCCACAATCAATGGTACGACTGTTTTTCCTCCTGCATAAAAGGCTCGGATGAGTAATAGCAATATAGCTTGTGCTACCAATGATAGTACAAAGATTGCCAACATGGCCGCTGTCAACCTAGTATCCCCCCAATCAAACGCTCCACTTCCAAGTAGTACTCGCACAATTTGGGCACGCAACACTACGATCAGCCCAATAATAGGGACTGACCAAAAAATAATATGCCGAAGGGCGGTAAGTAACTGCATATTAAACCCCTGCTGATCGCGTTTGGCAAAAAGATTTGAAAGAGTTGGAAATGCAGCAACAGAGTAGCTGACACCAATAATCGCCAACGGGACTGATTGTAAGTTAAACGCAAATTGAAATACCGAAACAGAACCAATTGCCATAACCGACGCCATGCCGACAAGAACAATAAGGACAATCTGATTGACTGAGAGCGTTAGTGCTCGCGGAATCGAAACTGAGAGTATCTGTCTTATGAATGAAAGACTGATCTTTGGTACCAAAGTAAACGCGTAACCACTTTCTATTACAAACGGTATTTGCACTAGCACGTGTCCCACTGCTCCAACGACGACACCGAGACCTAGCCCAATGAGACCGAAATGAGGGTACAGTACTGTAATACCAAAGATGATACCAATGTTATACAGCAATGGACTTAACGCGTATAAGACGAAACGGTGGTTCATCTGTGTCACCACCCCACAGAGACTAGAAATACCAAGTAAAAATGGTTGTAACAGTAACAATTGTAGTAGTAGCACTAACTCTTCATACCGCCCAGCAAATCCAGGAAAAATAAACTGGACATAATGTGGTGCCAGTAGCGCTAACACCCCAGCAGTTGCACTGTAAGCCCACAGAAAAAGAGTGAAGATTTGCGATAGTACTACTGCCCCGGCACTAGACCCGCCCTCTTCGTTTGCTCGATTAACAAAAGGCAAAAGTACATAAATTGATAATACTGATGCAAAGAGTACAAAAAGAAGATCAGGGATACGAAAGGCAGCATAGTAGAGATCGAGTTCTATTCCCGCTCCAAAATTATGCGCGAGCAGACGATCACGTATAATCGCCAATAACTGCGAACCAAACGCAAATAGTGCAAGAATATATGCGGCTTGATGTAATCCGCGCACCTCTCTATACACTAAACTGAAGACCCGTTTGACCATAGAATACTAATTCTGAGCTGGTGATATTTCAACTGGTTTTTCTAATTCGGTACTCCTTATTTCATTTGGTACATCACTACTAGTCGGTATATCTTCTGCAGCTGAAATTGTATTAATCGAAGTCACTAAATCTGAGTCAATATTTTCTGGAATGAGGGTACCAGTAGTTGAACCTTCGCGTACGGTAGGTTCCGTAACCGGCGTTTCGATACTTGGGTTTAGCGGAATGACATATTGACCAGATTCGACTTGGGTAATCAGATCCGCTAGTTGCTGGTTTTCTTGATTGGTTTCTTGTACCACACGAAGTTCCTTAAGAGCGGCTTCATTTTCCTGATTATTTAGATACGCAAGCCCTAAAAGATAGCGTGCATTAGCATATTGTGGATCTAAAGCGATAGCAGAACGGTACGCAGCAATTGCTTCTGGGATTGCGTTCGTAGCTGAAAGTAGGACTCCTAACTGGAAATACCGGGTTGGATTCCTGGGTTCCATCGTGATAATCGAACGCGTAGTAGTAATTGCAGATTCGACATTTCCTTCACTAATATCAAGTTGCGCCGAAAGATACAACGCGGGGGTGAAGTTTCGTTTTAATTCGAGCGCTTTAGTGAGTATTGCACGAGCAGTGTCTGCCTCTCCGTTTCGAGCTGCTACTTGGGCAAGTATTAGATGATAATTGGGGTTTTGCGGATCTAGGCGCATGGCTTCTGCAAACGAAGTCTCGACTCGTTTATTCGCACCTTCTACTCCAGCAGCAGCAAGCGTACTGTATACACCAGCCAAGACCGCATGGTGATCTGGGTTGCTAGAGTCTTTTTTAACTGCTTCTTCAGCAGCCAGTAATGCTTGTTCTGCTGTAGTAATAAAGGTCTGTTGCTGTACTTCAGTCGGTTCACTAACCTGGAGAAGTTGGTTGACCGTCACTAAATATGCTTGCGCACGAGCACTTAAAAAACGGTCATCCTGGTATAGCGCATACGAGGTTGAAGCTACTGTAGCTATTTTTTCTATTTCAGTAGCAGTCGCCTGTACTTTATTAAACTGTGACTGCGCAAGATACTGCTTCCCTACAGTGTACACACTAAAAATACTAATCGATACAAGCAAAATTATTATCACCATGAGAAAGAACCCACGACTGCGATTAGTGGTAAGTGGAATGGTTTTTACGGTATACGGAAGTAATGCAGCTGCCGCGACGAAAGTAAGTCCGGTAAAAAGTGCCCCCAGTATAAGCAGGGTTGCTCCAGGGACATATACATATGACATTCCCCAAATAAAGCAAGAAGCAACCAATGAGATAATGCCGATATAGTACCAATACGGATCTTGTTTCCCTGGAAGGAGTAACATTCGGTATCCAAGATAGAGTAATCCAATGTGAAAGGCTACTAACAGTACCCCACCAAGTATGCCATTAGTGACAAAAATAGTAGGGACAAAACCGCTTCCGGCACTGAAATCGGTATCCCAAAAAATGGTTTCATTAATTGCTGGATTTTTATACTGTTGCCAGGCATCCACAAAACGATTAGCCCCAATTCCAAAAAAAGCATTTTCGGTGTAAACACCACGAGCAATACCGATGGTAGCTTCAAACGAAGGTTGCACTTCGACATAATTTACTCCTGTCATTTGCTGCATCTTTTTACCCAAGAAATCACCTGCCGCAATAAATGAGACACTTGTCACACAGATGACCGCTGCGACAGCGATTATTACTCTAAAATCGACTGCATTTTGTCTTTTTGTTTCTTTAAAGACAACATCACGGGAGAGCGTAAATAATAAAACCGAAAATGAAAAGAAACCTACCGCAATCCAAACATTAAAAAAGTTCGTGACTGCCAAAATGAACAATGCAATACCAATCAACGCCACAAATAGGTACTGCATGGTAGTTTTGCGTGGTAACTGTACCAACGTAGTGAGACTCATAACTATAATCAATCCCGCAAAGATAGCTTGGTCATTAAATGTACCAATTGGTGAATTTGAAATTAAGTAAAAACTCTGTAGCGGTAAAAAATCAGCACCTAGGATTAACCGGGCACTGATATATACTAAAGAAATAGTAGTCGCGAATCCGAACCCAAGCATAGCGAGAGTCGTCTTGCTTTTGGAACCTTGCAACACTAGTGGAACGGACATACTCAGCGCTAGTACGATAAGAAATCCAGTAGTCTGAGTTTCAAATACACTTCCTCGTAGGGCGTCTTGCATATCTCCTGAAAGGATTGCGGACGAAAAGGAAACAAAGGCGGTAACCCAAAAAAGTAGCAACGTCACTGGGAGGATGGTTACCATCTTGTCTTTGCGTAGACTGAGCAAACTACTCGCGACGAGAACAATAGCAACTAGCGACATACTCAGTACGACTTTATCGAACCCAAGCGTCGCGTAAAGACCCGGAGTGAAGAAAATCAATACTACTCCAAACAGACCGACAACAGCATATTGTGCAATTAGTTGCAAAAATTTTCCGGTGGCATCCTCTTTTGATTCAAACATTTCTTCTTCCGGTTCTGTAGGATACTTCATCTTTGGGATAAATACGTTCTCTGACATAACAAAATAAAATTCCCTCCTAGTGAATATGTAAGTAATTGTACCACATACAAAAAAAGCCCTTACGGGCTCCTTTTGTACACCTAAGCCGGATTCTGTCGAGTAAACTCGGATGATCATTTACCTAGACTCTTCATTGCTGAAAAGCTCATGCGGCACTTCGCGCCGGTCTCTGTATTCCAAGGAATACAGAGACCGGCGCGACACGGCCTTGCACGCAGGTAAGGATTTAGCCGTTTCACCCACATTGTTACCAATGTGACTATTCCTATGAGGAATCCCTTCACTTTCGTTCCAGGCGTCTCTGCTCGCACCTCTTACATTGCTGTATGACGGGCGTTACCCGCTACCATCCTCCGTAGCAAGCTACGGGCGTGTCCGGACTTTCCTCCTCGCACTAAACGAGGCGATCATCGTGCATTCTAATAATGCAATACTTTCTTGAAAATGCAAGTCACAGTGTTGGCATTGTCACAATCTCACCAATCGTAATACCCTGCGAGTCTACAAAACCAGCATTAGCCTCCACAACATACCAAGCCGGTACCGGAGAAGAAAATGATGTGGGATAGGTATCAGGAGAAATATTTTTTTCTATATGCACGATTACCCCTGTCTCATCAAGCCACAAAATATCAATCGGGTAATTCATGTCCTTCATCCAAATAGATTGAGGTCCAAGAACACCGAAGACAAATAATTTGACAACATTGTCTGGTAAAAATGGTGTACCAGAAAGCCCTGATATACGTTCTAATAGTGAATCAGCAACCGATGCTTCTACCGCAGTTCCTCCAATTAGGATTGTGACAGTGGCCGGATAAATTATCCGCCAAGCGTCTATGTCGATTTCAGTTTCTTCAGCAGCGATCGGCATTTGGTACTTACCAAGTGCTACATCTGCTACTTTTTGTTGATGTTCTTCACTAATTAGATTTTTCACATAGAAAATAAATCCAATTCCTCCTCCAAATATACCTACTACAAGTGTAAGAATAACGATTCTCTCCGCAATTTTCATACTTTACGATTGTACCAACAGGTAAAAATATCGGGTCAAGGCGGCAACAGATCCACCAAGAACACTTCCCCACACCATATCAACAAGCGTAAGGTCAAGTGGCCAACCGCGGAGAGTTGCGAGATTAGTCAAGTCGTACGTTGCGTAGGTAAAAAAACCAAACAGTGCCCCTGCGAGCAGGGTTGCTTTCCAAGCAGTCCCATTGCTGATTGCCGGATATATTGCAAAATACGTAAGACCAATCAGGAAAACTACATAAAACATAATTGCGGCAGTCCAGTTTATTTCCATGAGATGCCCAATCCTCACTTGATAAAAATCCTTAGCGATAACTCCTAGCCATACCAAGTCAATTAAAAAGAAAAGCGGAATACTAATAAGATACAACGTAAAAAATGTCGATATGTTCATATTGCTCTAGTATACCATTTACAATAAGAAAATCGTCGCTAGACCTAAAAGGAAAACTAAACCAAGCGTATCCGTCATGGTAGTGATAAAAATAGTTGAAGTTGCGGCTGGGTCATTGCCAATTTGTTTCATAAGTAGTGGGATAAATGCCCCCGCAAAGCCAGCGACAATGTGTGCCAAAATAAGCGCTACCCCGACTACCAACCCTAAAATTGGTTCTCCATTCCAAATAGCAGAGACTAGTGCCACTAATGAACCAATAATAATACCGTTTAAAAGTCCTGCCAGAATTTCTCGCCAAATAGCCGGAGAGGCATTTTGAAATGAAATTGTACCCAATGTGATACCACGTACCATAATTGCAAACGTCTGCGTTGCAGCATTACCACCCATACCAACAATAATTGGTATATATACTGAAAGAATAGTCAGCGAATTAAGTGTATCCTGAAATACCAATACGACTGACCCTGCCAAAAAACAAGTGGCGAGGTTGAGGATGAGCCAACGATAACGATTACGAACCTTATGAGCCACACTATCAAACGGACGTTCATTATTATCGACACCCGCAAAATCATAGAGTGTTTCTGCTGGTAAATTACCAAACAATAATCGTGCAGCATCGGCATAAATGATACCAAGTACACTCGTATCGCGATCAAGAACAACTATTTTTTTACTGTTAGTAGTCACTAATTTCTCAACAATCTCATGTACCTCCGCCTGGTAAGAGACAGTAAGAACCGGCTGGACGTGCCGCTTTAGTAAACTGGTGTTTCGCACTCGGACGATAGACGAAAGAGGGACTTCTCCGGTCAATATCCCTTTTTCATGCACCAATACTTCTGGATACCGTGCGGTTTCTTCATAATGCTCACTAATGCTTTGTGCTGCCTCCTTAATAGTCATTCCTCCGTCGAGAAATAAGTAATTGAAGTTGATGAGTGACAGAGTGGCATTAGGGTGAAATCGCAAAAAATACTCCATTTTATCTTTGATGTCCCCTTTAAGACGTTGCACTACTTTTTCACGAATTTTTTGATTTTGAATGCGAGCAAGGACACGCTCTGCTTGTTGCATATCGAAATGATCGAGCAGTTCAACGATCTCATGCAAACGAAGTTGTTTTAGAATTGACTGCTGAATATACGGAGATAGTTTTTCAAACGCTGCCGCTCGCTCTGGCACCGTTAATTTGCGTAACAATTGTATTCGACCGTCAGCTTGATACGTCAACATCCGTACATAATCAATTTCTTTTTTTACCATGTGCTAACAGTATAGCAAGGGGGCTGTCAAAAAAATCGAGGTTATCCAAAATAAAAACACTCACGAGAGTGAGTGTTTTTATTGTAACTACAATGTATCAGCTATTCTATGATCTCAATTGCGGATCCTTCTTTTATCGTCGTCAAAAATTCGTCAATGGCAGCTTGCTCTTTTGACGAACTGATCTGCGCCTCTATCTGAGAACGTACCTCATCGATAGCTGGGAGTCCAGCAGCTTCACCTCCAGCAGCTTCATATACCGAAGCAACCTCTTCATCGGTCACCACAATATTTGCTTCGGCGAACACTGTATTGAGCAGTTTTTTAATAGTAAGCTCATCTTTAATATCAGAATGAAGACGAACATCATCAATCCCTAGAGAAGTCATTCGCTCTGTAAGCACTTCTTCCCCACCAAGTTCTTCCGTCAACGCAGTAAGGCGTTCATTCACTTCTTCATCAGTGACAGAGATTCCTTGTGTCGCGGCCTCTTGTTTTAGGAGTTTTGTGTTCACAAGTACTTCAAGTGCTTGTGTCCGTATTTCAGTCTGCACTTCAGGACTGGCAGCGTCTACTCCTTGTGCAGTTGCCATCTGGCTAAACTGCTCAATACTTATCTTGAGTTCCGCATTAGTAATATCCTCGCCATTTACTGTCGCAACTACTTTCTTTGCCTCTTGCTGTTCAATGATAGATGAAAAGATAGTCGTAGATGACCGCCCTTCCTTTTCTAGCAAATACAGCACACCAAAAATTATAACCACTACTACCATGGTGGCGGCTACCAACCAGTTAGCTCGTGATTTCTTTTTCTTTGGTTCTGCCGCTACTTCAGTAACAGTCTCAGCCTCGGTTGATGATAGAGTTTCGTTTTCGCTCATAGTGATTTACTTATGATAATTATTCCGTAGCCACAACAAAAGAGTGAACAACGTACGTGGATACTATAGTACACTAGGGATATTAAGATGACAAAGCACCTCTATGCTTAGCACTCCAAGAAGCGAGTACAATAGCGGTCGCGGCAGCGGCATTGAGTGACTCGCACTGTGGATGCATCGGGATT
The DNA here is from genome assembly GCA_009995385.1 of Candidatus Parcubacteria bacterium. GTDB lineage: Bacteria > Patescibacteriota > Minisyncoccia > Phycocordibacterales > UBA918 > OLB19. Next base: position 16,805 of record JAACPT010000006.1, on the reverse strand, counting down.
GAGATAAGATCATCGCAGGCTTCTTTGGTCTTTTCTCGTAAGCCAGAACCTTCGTTCCCGAGCACAAACACTGATGGTTTTGGATAGTGCTCAGTGACGGTCGAGACCGTCCCATCACCCTCAAGGCCATACACCCAAAAACCGCTTTCTTTGAGATCATGCAAAGTCGCGTTCACATTCGAAATGGTAACAAGCGGGATCCGGAAAGCCATTCCAGCAGATACCTTCACGACCGTGCCGGTCACTGGAGCTTGGTTATGTGGCGGAATAAGCACTCCTTTTATACCAAACGCTGCGGCTGAACGAATGACCGCACCAACATTATGTGGGTCTTGCACTTCGCCAAGCACAAGCAAAGCAGTATCTGAAGTAATTGTAAGCGTTTGCTTAAATTCTTTATATGGAACCATGAGTTTACTCGCCAATATACCAGCGACCACTCCTTGGTGCGCAGCATTAGAAGAGACCCCCCGCGGCGGATTTTTTTGATTGAGCACTTTTAGTGGAATCTTTCTGGTATCACAAAGCGACAAGATACTTTCATCAGAGAAATCCGCCGCGACGTGCACTTCCACTATTACATCTGGTCGCTCACAGAGTACTTCACGTACCGCGTGCTTACCAAAGATATATTCCACTTCTGCTTTCATAATATCCGCATCGTACCACGGTTTCTCAAAATGAGAAGTGTCTGCTTATTTAGATGAAGAAACTATTCCAATCCAGCAATCGAGCGAATATACGCAACTACCTTATCTTGCATTACCTGAGCGTCTTTCTTTTTTTTACCTTCAAACATCAATTTGAGTGCGTACTCAGTGACACTAACCTTTACTGAACCCCAGACATCACCAAAAGTAACAAAGAACCCATCAAAAGAATCAATCTTTATCGGGTTGAGCGATGCTACGTACGCTCTGGTCTTTTCTAGTGCCAACGTTCGATTTTTCACCATCACAATAACATCTTCTGTTTGCTGATACTGTACGTATGGCTTCATCATTTCACTAAACGTTTGCCCCAATGCTTTAGCTTGTACATATGCTTCAAGTACTCCAAGTAAAGTCAATGTCACTGAGTCAGTGTAAAAATAATCCTTAAAATAAAAATGTCCCGAGTGTTCAGCCGAAAAAAGTACATCTTTCTTTCGCATTGTCTCTTTAATGAACGCATGACCCACTCGAACTGGCACCGGCTTACCACCACATTTTTTAATGGTCTCTAAGAAAATCAAACTATCAAGATTAGTATACCCAATTTTCGCACCTGGATGGGTGCGTAGCATTCGTTCAGCAAGTAACGCTCCGATGACAGCACTATTGATGTATGTTCCTTTCTCATCAATGAACGCGATTCGATCACTATCACCGTCGAATCCAATCCCAAAGTCATAGGATCCTTCTTTGATCACCTTTTTTAGTTGACGTTGATTTCTGGAAAGGGTTGGATCAGAAGCGCGATTTGGAAATCGGCCATCAAGTTCTGGGAACAAAACAGTAAAATCAATTGCCAGTTTTTCTTGCAAGAGTGGCATGAGGACACTCGCCATTCCATTACCAGCATCAGCTACAACCTTAAGTCCATCGAGTTTTTTCACTAATGCTCCCTTAAGAACGAATTTTTGGTAGGCTTTCAAAACATCTTTTTTAGTTACCTTTCCGGGCTTCACCTCCGCTGTGAATATTCCTTTTTCAATACGTCTCCGAATCTTGCCTAGTCCATTTTTTTCGGTCAATGGAATAGCCTGAGCATGGACCAACTTGAGACCATTGTATTCCTTTGGACTATGCGAAGCGGTAATCATAACCCCTGGTAGATCCATCGTGCCAGAAGCAAAATACAAAGCTGGTGTGTGGACCAATCCAATATCTACGACATCTGCACCCGAATCAACGACACCTTTTATGAAGGCCTCATGAAGCGACGGAGTCGAAAGTCGCATATCACGCGCTACCAATATTTTCTTATACCCGAACTCCTCCACAAATGCGCGCGCAACAAAATAGACCAGTTCTTCATCAATTTCAGTTGGATAAATTGCCCTGATATCAGCATCTTTAAAGGCTCGCTTGTAGTCTGCCTGCAATGTCATTGTCATATGACGTTAGTATACAAGAAGTGACGCGGTAGTTCATTCTTCGGCACTGTAGATAAAGGTATTTGACAAATAGTCAATATGTATTACTATCACTGAACGCTTTTGCTTCTTGTGTGGGGCACATTAGCTGCAGACGTCTGATTTGATTTACTTTCAGGTTTCTGAAAATTTACTACCTGCACGCCCCGGGGACTCATCTCTCCAAAAATAAACTATATTTAGATGCCATATCAAACATCGCGACGTCCTCAATCAGGACGCCGCCCTTACTCTAGTTCTTCTAATTCAGATAGAACTGAGCGACCTTTTAATCGAAATCGAAACGTAAGCAATCGTACCCGCTCAGGTGGTGCGAGCCGCTTTGGTAGTGGTCGCCCACAGCGCGGAGGAGGAAGCCGTGGTGGCGCTCGTAAACAACCGAGTTTTGACCCTTCACAGTTTATTAACAAGAATCCCGTCGTCGTTGAAGAAATTGCCTATGAACCAAAATACCAATTCAGCGAATTTGGTCTCCATAAAGACATTGTTACGTCTGTCCTTAAACAGGGTATCACTTCCCCATCACCAATCCAAGATCAAGTGATTCCGCTTATCCTTGATGGCAAAGACGTTATCGGCTTGGCACAGACTGGTACTGGGAAGACCGCTGCATTTTTACTCCCCTTGATTCAAAAGACGTTGACTGAAAAAAATCAACTGACGTTAATCTTGACTCCCACCCGTGAACTCGCACTTCAAGCTGAAGCAGAGTTCCGTAAATTTGGGGCTGGATTTAAACTATTTGCTACAAGCTGTGTCGGAGGTACTAGCATCCAACCACAAATAAGAGCTTTGAAACGAACGAACCAATTTATCATCGGTACTCCTGGACGCATCCTCGATCTTATCGAACGAGGGAACCTTCATACTGAACGAATTACCAATGTGGTACTTGATGAAGCTGACCGAATGCTCGACATGGGATTTATTCACGATATGCGAAATATTCTCAGCGGTGTCAGAAAAGACCGACAGACACTTTTTTTCTCGGCGACAATGACTAAAGAAGCTGAAGCGCTCGTGAACGATTTTATGCGTAGTCCAGTATCAGTCTCGGTGAAGAAAAAAGATGTCACCGATAGTATTGCTCAAGATGTCGTGTTATACGAACACGCTCACAAATTTGACACATTACTTACGCTTCTCGGGAAGGCTGAATTCAAGCGAGTAATTATTTTTGGATCGATGAAACACAGCGTTGAAAAACTTTCTCAGGAATTAACTCGAAGCGGGGTAAAAGCTGAATCTATCCACGGCAATAAAAGCCATGGCCAACGACAACGTTCTCTAGCAGCTTTCAAGAGTGGTAATGCCCGAGTGCTCGTCGCCACCGATGTCGCTGCCCGAGGTATCCACGTTGATGATGTCTCGCACGTCATCAATTACGATTTACCAAATACGTTTGAAGATTATGTGCACCGCATTGGTCGCACTGGACGTGGTACCAAACACGGACAAGCACTTACGTTTGTCATTAAGCACTAAATCTCTCTTTACGATGATTAAAAAAACAGCACACCGTATGGTGTGCTGTTTTTTTAATCATTAAGTTGTTCTAAAAAATATTTTTCAATAAGCAAAATATCATTTTCTTCTAACACGTGCTTCCGCGGATTTGTTCGCAACCATGAAAGCGCGGCGTCTAATTCAACCTTAGTCACCCCAGCCTCGATGCCAGGTTCAACGAGATCATTTCGAAATAACTTTTCGACCTCAATACGTTCCACCGCATCAAGTTTTCCATATAACTTCTGCATAATCTCTCTCATCTCTTCTTTCGTTACCCGCTTAGGGGTATTATCAAAAAATCCCATACTACTATCATAACAAAAAACTGCCTCAAGAGGCAGTTTTAGAGTGGTCATTTCTATTTTAGAGAAATTGCTTTAACCTGAAACATCCCCGGTTTCCGGCAAGCAATAATCTTAACCTTTACTGAAAGGTTTTCTACCCTTGTATTTTCATTAACTCCCGGCAGGGTAGCAAACACCTGTTTGGTTAAGAGCACATCTCTAATGTTCTCTTCAAAGGTGACAAAGCCATATCCTTTCTCTGGGTTGTACCATTTGAGCATCCCGTTAATCCACTGGTTCGGATTTGGAAACAACGGTTCAAAAAAAATCCCGTCATTACATTGAGTACCAGTACAGAAATCACCATTGGGATAATTCACACCTTTGATTAGTTTCAAGTCGATTGCTCGCAATCTTTCTTTTATTTTTATCACACGGTACGAAATCCTGATACCTTCCACAAATGGATCAATCTTCGATTGCTCAATCGTCGTCGAACCAATAAATATATCTTCACCACCACTATCAGGAATAATAAAAGCATACCCCTGCGGAAAGACAATTTTTTTAACAAAGCCAAACTCACTAACAGTACCCAACAACTGCACGTCACCGTGGTCACCGAAATTAGTTGATTGTGCAAAAGACATAACACACTCCTTTTATATAACAAAGAACAATTTTCTCTCACCTGAGAGAGACGCATAAAAACATATACTGTATATTTGTCAATATTTAATCCTGTGGTAAAAAATTCAGACCCTTATGCTTTTTGTATAAGGGTCTGAATTTTTTGTATCCTCACTCCGTAGTTACCCCATCAAAGTGTTCTTCTTTTTCGTCCGCTTTGGTTGGTTGCACTAGACCATCTACGTGTTCTGCTGGTGAATAAATGGTATACAACTTCACCGGAACACTACCTTGGTTAATAAAATTATGTTTCACTCCAGCCGGGACCACAATCGCCCAGTCATCTTTGAGTTCATGTTCTTCTGTATCATTAAGTATCACTTTTACCGACCCACTCTCGATGCGAATAAACTGATCTAAATGATGAATCTCCTCTCCAATTTCTACCCCTGGTGCAAGACTCATAACAACAAGCTGACTATGCTCTCCAGTATAGAGTACTCGTCGGTAATCAGTATTTTCAGTTGTTACTGTTCCAATATTTACTACGTATCCTTTTTTCATAACGTTTTGTCAAATTAATCACTAGTAAAACGTCTAGTCACTAGACCCATCATACACGAATATCCTGGAAGACCAACTCTAGGCAACAACTACGATGTTGGGTGGAATATGTCCCAGGAAAAATTCATTGATGTTAAATCCAACTAATTCAGACATCTTTCCTCTGGTCTCTTCACTCGCCGAAGCGGTATGTGGGGTAATAATCACATTATCGAGTGCTGTCAGACCAGAAGCCAAGGCTGGCTCATTTTCATACACATCAAGCGCAGCACCTCTAATAGTTCCTTGTTGTAGTGCTGTCACCAATGCCGTCTCATCTATCACTGGTCCGCGCGAAGTATTGATGAGATAGGCGGATGGTTTCATCAGTGCTAATCGTTCAGTATTAATAAGATGCTGTGTTTGTGGGAGAAGCGGTACATGAAGAGAAACAACATCAGCTACTCTGAGTAACTCATCAAGTGACTCATAATATTCACTCTGGACTTCTGCTTCCAGTGCTTCAGAGCGAGCGATATCGTAGTATTTTATCTGCATTCCAAACCCATTCGCAAGACGTCTTGCCACTCCTGAACCAATGCGACCAGCCCCGACAATACCAAGCGTCTTTCCTGCGAGATCACTACCGAGGAGTAACTCCGGCGCCCAACCTACATACTTACCCGCACGCGTAAATCGATCACCTTCTGGAATGCGTTTGGTAAGCGCCAGTACTAATGATACGGTGAATTCCGCTACAGTATCGGTAAGTACACCCGGAGTATTAGTAATCACTACCCCAGCATCATGTAGTTCTTTTACCGCAATATTATTGTAACCAACAGCATAATTTGCGACGATTTTAAGTTGTGGTGCAGCTGCCAAAACTGAAGCGTCAATAGTATCAGTGAGCAAACTGACCATACCATCATACGGTCGTGCTCCTAGTGCCTCTTTTAATTCTTCTTTTGTCAGCACGCCGTCTTTTTCGCTCACCACTACTTCATGTCCACCTTCACGCATCCAACGAATACCAACTTCTGGGATCTGTCTGGTAACAAATATTAATGCCATAAGAACTATACGTTACGAACGAATATAGATACAGTATATCACGATACAATTTTCTGTCTGAATTATGTCACCTGAAAAGCAATTAATATTTACTGCGCTGGGCGAATAGTGACATATCGTTTCTTCCAAGCTTTTTCAAACTTTTCTATCGAAAGCGATCCAGCGGCGGATACTTCAGCTGGATCATTATAGAAGACTTTACCCTCTCGCACTCCCGTGATGACCACCAGGTGTGGGATTGGGTTGGTTGGTTCAAACGTATAGTGCACCGACGCCATAACTGGACCATCATGTAAAACAGTAACCAGTGTTGCAAACGCAGCATCCATAGTAAGTTGTGCCAAACTTACACTTTCTCCATCAAGACCGTACGGGTGAGAAAGTCCAATTAGTCCGTCATGGATCCAACCGGCATTCTCTTGGTACGCACCGGCAGTAATACCACGGGAAAGCAGTGCATCAGCAGAAATCTCTTCATCAGAGTAAAAATCAATCAACATCGCTAGGCTAGCAATACCACAACTTACTTTTTTCCAATCCGGAGAATGTATATCGGAGAATTGTGAATAAAATGGCACCGTATAGACTGCTGTTTCAAGTTTTTTTTCAGTAGAAATACTGGTCGCAGGTTTCAGGTCTTCTACTGATTTAACTGTCTTTGCTGCAGACGCAATTGGTGCGGCGGATGTTACTATTTCGTTTATTTTCGATACTTCTTCGATGACTTCTGATGGCGACATCATTTCAGTTGATTCCGCTGGAATCACTACTAAACGAATCTCTCTCGGTAGAGGAGCTATCATAGGAACACCAGAGGTGACTTGTGGTGCATTCGCTATTGCAACTGCTGCGAGCATATATGCAGCACCTAATTCAACAACAAACGGAGTAATGAGAATGGTTTTATACAACAAAACATGAATAGTGTAGCGTACTGAAATACCTAGACACAATAGATATTACGTCGTCTTATATTAATCTTTGACAATTACTTTCGTACCCAGTCCAGCCCACACATACAAAGTATGTGCAACATCAGTCGGTAGATTCACACAGCCATGCGAGTAACGAGAGCCGAAACTATTATGCCAGTAGGCACCATGGATTACCGCTCCTCCTTCAGTGAAATACAAATTCCATGGTACTCCGGGTAAATCGTAAACTTGCTTGTCACTCAAGTTTGGTAGCGGACCTTGCATATAGCGACTAGGCGTCTTTTTAAAAATAGTAAACGTACCACGAGGAGTCGGTGTGAGTTCCAATCCAGTGGAAATTGCCGCTTCTAAAAATAATTCATTTCCATCAAATGCATAGAGTTTTTGCTCTGAACGATCAATGGTAATAGTCTTCATCGAGGTAGTAGCATAAGTATGTTCCCATATCGTTTTGTCTCCTTCGTCGAGTAAAATTTTTACGTACGTAGCCGCAACATACCAATCTCCTTTCAACCGCTCAGGATAACGGAGCCACTCGTCAAAAATAATCTTATACCAATTTTGTCCATCACGTTCGACTCTCCCTCCTACCTTAAGTACCACTCCATTTCGCAAACTCGCCAATACTGGGTATTCAATTCCCGGACCAGAACGTACTCGCAAGCACTCACCTTCAAAATGCGGTCCACAACTGTCTATGACTTCTACATATTCAAACAGCACTGGCTCTATCTTTAAGAGTGTTTCTCCCTCAGCACTTGAAGTGGCACTAACAATAACAATCTCTTCCTCTTTTAAGAAGGGGTCATCGGTCAGTTTTCCCGCATCGAGATGAAGAATATCAATCTGTGGAACAGAGTCTACCACATATGAATCAGGACGAACTTGTAAATATATGAGTATACTAATCAAGATAACCACGAGTGTAATCAATAATATAATTATTCGATTAGCAACTTTGTTTTCCTTCTTCATACTGGTAAGTATAGAGTCCTTATCATAAAGCCGCAATGAACATAGTGCGAATTGTTAAAATGTCGCAAAATTTTTCTCCTCTTGGAATCAAGATTAATTCGATTTCCATATGGCATAAGTATTTGCGGTTCAGTGTGACCAAAATCCATATTTTGTACAATTGATATTTCCTTGTTGTACGTTCGCACTATTTTTACAGTTGTCTCTTGTTATCCTTTTCTACAGACAACCCTCTCGACAGGAGTCTTTGTGGTATCAAATTCACATGCTTTTGCTCTACCAACACACACCTTGTATTGGCTCTACTATTTTCCTCGTTCACCGAGAGCACGGAATACTCGCCACAAATACTATGTAGTGATAACAAAAAGTACCAATACAAAAATAGTACTAACGACGACTAATGGTTGCGAAAAATTAAATATTTTCTTGAAGTTCATATAAATATAAGTATCTGCCTCAAATCTACTGTGGTAACTACAGTAATTTATCATTACTAATGAACTTCTCATGAAAGTCATGCAAAAAAATAAGCACTCATTGAGTGCTTATTAGTCGAAATTTCTCAAATACTTGAGAAATTTGTCGTGAATGACTGCATGTCACTCACAATAGGGTTGAAGAACACCCCACTCTGGCGCGCGTATTCGAGAAACGTCAAAACCAGTTCCACTTTTTCACACGCAACTGCAAACTTTATTTCTGTTATGCCAGTTTTCGTACGACTGCATATCTTTCGATACGAGACCTCAAACGCCTTGAGTTCTTCATGCAACTCGCAAGTGCGGATTGCGAATTCAAGTCGTCTGAGATTGCGAGCCAATACCTGTTTAGCCGCTTTTGTGCCAACAACCCCGATATGGGTATCGCTAATTTTAAACAGGACGACATAACTGTCCGCCGTGAGCGGGTCACCACCCAACTGTTCAAAGTCAATCATTTTTTACTCCTTTGAAATTGATTGAAGAAATTGCATTGTTTAGAAAGCTCTACAACATACCTTAAATATTATACCATATAATAAAGATTATGGCTATAGTCTTACTTTTTACCCACGTACATCGATTCACCACCGCTGTTCTGAAAATTAAAAAACGCCCAGAGATATCTCCGGGCGTTCATGTTTGTGTTTACTGCTTTGCAATAATCGGAGGTCTCGGACTAACCCGTCCTTCCCATACTTTTGTAGAAATACGTATGGTCTTACCATCGCAGGTGATACCCTTTGCTTTCTTTTCACCATCAACCCACGAGAAGACCTGCAACTGACCGTCACCACATTCAGCATAGGAAGTGAAATAGAAGACATTTTCAAATTCCACTGCAATGATAGTCTCTGGTCGTTCAAAACCTGAAAAATCCAACCGCCACGTATTTTTTTCTACGTAGTCCCACGGTGAATCCGGAAAGAGTCTCATCGGGGCTAGTTGTGCAAATGAAGACGACATCCACAGAAGTAAAAATGCAGCAGAAACAAAAAAACGTCGCATAGCGACCTCCTTTTCAAAGTTACGGTTAAAAATGAACTCTTTTCATTTTATATAATACCACAGATTTTTGTTATACACAAGGTATCACACTCACTTAACTTTCACTCATTAGTGAAGCACCACCGTTCCGTTATTGTCTTTTAAATCAAAGAATAATTCACCATTAGTAGTGAAATGAAATGATTTTGTATCTTTGAGCATTTCCAAGAATTCCGCTTCTTGTGAATCTTCACAGTACATCAAGGTGGATCTCAAGTTAGTAAAGGTGATTTTATTATTCTCTACTGTGTATTCCCCACCGACATTATTACAATCTGTCCCCACCTCCATCAGGTGGTCATCAGCAAATAGCAAAGTAAATACTCCCTCTCTTGTAGGAAAAATTATTCTACCGTCATCGAATTCTGTTTTCTGCCATACCCAGGTCTTCATACCAAGTGCCATATAATTTACATCTGCCTCTCTCTCAAAATCAGCTGCCACTTCAGTAAATTGCATTGATCTTACATCTAATATGAGTCTACGTGACACGCCAATTGAAGGAGAAGTGGTCATTGGTTCACCCGCCGCTCTTTCTGTATAATTGACGACTATCTGATTACCGATTCCAGACTCGATAGTTTGTGGAGCGATACGATCACCAAGAAACAGTGCCTCCGAACCAATATAGCCATCATCGGTATTTACTGCTGCAACGACATAAAAGAAACTACCACTGCCTCCAGTCTCCTGTGTCAGGAAAAATATAACGTCATCTCGACCGTCATCATTGATATCTTTAAAAAGCTGATTGCCGAAATAACGAGTAGTCACTAGCACAGGAGAATTAGTTTTTGGTATTTTTTCTGATACACCATCAACTAGTGTTGCCGGAGTACCATCAATCACGTATGTCGCATCTTTATAATCAGTTACGATTACTTGCTGTATGTCTGATGGTTCATTTTTTAAGGCAAGAAGGACGAGTATCAGCAAAAGTACCGTCACTGCAAGAAATAGGAGTATCTTTTTCATACTTTATTCTACCATCTCTGCTGCACTTTATCCTAAATTTTAATTTTTAGTACTATTTCAACCCAAAATATCTTGGAAACAACACTAGCGTGCCATTCGCAGTCACGCCCTCCGCAGTAATGGAAGCTGTTCAGAGTATTTTGACCACGACAAAAACAAAGCACCTTCTGAACCTTGTCCCACTTGGCAGTTCTACTATATTTTGAAATTCATTTTTTAAATAATTTTTCAAAGTTATGAGAAGGCTTTACCTTCATTATGTCTTTTATAACCTCCTCGTTAGTTGTGCCTTTACTTTCAAAAGCAATCAAAGCATTTAATATTAATTCGAAATTGAAAGACAACAGAATATACCAAGATCTTGAGTATGCTATGTCTGTTGAATCTCCCCTAGATTCCAATACTTCTTCTATGAAGAATAAACCTGAGCCAGCTCTTCCAATTGCTCTTTGAGCTAAAATCTTGCCTGCAGTGGGTGCGTTCATAAACACTATTACATTAAGAAAATTTCCCGATTTTCTAATTGTTTGATGACCTCTGACTTTATTCAATGAGCAACCAAGTCAATATCATTCATCTTAAAAACTTGGTTTCGGTCGAACCTTGAAGTAAGGTAGGTCTTAGTCTCGTTTCTCACTGACTCTGAGAAAAAGTGTTTGGATTCAAAAAATAAAATTTTGGAATAGCTTGTTGAAATATCATAAATTTCTTTTTCAATATCTCTACTATTTATTTCAAAGTCCGTCAGCTCGTATTTACCTATTAGAATCTCAACAATATCAGGTCCTTCAGACTGAATAGTTTTTTCTAATTGTTCAGTATTCATATGAATATTATGTCTTGTCTTGAGCTCTTGCTAAGTCTATGCAAAGTTAGATAAGCGTTACTTAGAAGTTCTTCGTGCTAGCACGAGTTGGCTGCCGGACTTGGAATCGAACCAAGATACGCAGCTTCAAAGGCTGCTGTCCTACCTTTAGACGATCCGGCAATGTATGGTCAACCGACACACTCTGAAGACTTTTGTACTACCTAGTGGTCCTCCTCCTTTACGTAAGGGTATGCGGTCGCGCCGACATAGACTAGCATATTTCCTTTACACTTTGAAGCTAAAAAGTTCTTTCGTTTTTCTTTATGCTTAAACGGACATTATTTTGGAGATGCACACTACTTACTTCGCTTCGTACGCAGCTTTCAAAAAAGCGGTAAAAAGCGGGTGTGGCGCGAGCGGTCGCGCTTGTAATTCTGGATGAAATTGTACCCCGACGAAAAAAGGATGCTCTTCTGGTGGTAATTCCACAATTTCCATTAGCGTACTATCTGGTGAGGTACCGGAGAAGCTGAGTCCAGCGGCAGTAAGCCGTTCAATATACTCTGGGTTCACTTCATACCGGTGGCGATGTCGCTCCAAGATTTCTGTCGTCTTATATGCCTTGGCGGCGAGTGAGCCTGTCTTTAACCTTGCGGGATACTGCCCCAGACGCATTGAACCCCCCATTTCCTTCTTTGCGATTTTTTCACGTTGGTCTGGCATTACACCAATAACTAAATGTTTGGCAGATGGGTCAATCTCTTCCGTGCTGGCATACTTGAGGTGCAAGACATGGTTGGCAAATTCGACCACCATGAGTTGCATACCGTAACAAATCCCAAAGCAAGGGACGTCATGTTTCCGTGCGTACTCAATGACATTGAGCATACCTTCCACTCCCGTTTTGCCAAAGCCACCTGGTAATAAAATACCATCAAATACGCCCAGTCTTTTTAATTGTTTTTTATCAGTAAAATCTTGTGCGCTCAAATAAGTTATCTCTGGTTTGAGATTGAGTTTGTACGCCGAAAATTTGATTGCTTCAAGCACCGAAATGTATACGTCTGAGAGCACAAACTCTCCAGAATTAAAGTACTTACCCACCACTGCTATCTTTACGGTATCGACACCACCTTTTGATTGTTTCACAAACTGTTTCCAAGCTTTTAGATCTGTTCGTTTTTTGGGCGTAAGTCCAAGGATGGCAAGCAATCGCGAAGAAAGATTATCCGCTTCATAATTAAGTGGAATATCATAAATACTTTGCAAGTCAGGAGAAGAAATAACGTTCTCCGCTCGCACGTTACAAAACGTGGCAATTTTTTCTTTACGTTTTTGATCAACTGACATCGAACTGCGACAAATGATCATATCAGCAAATACACCGGCACTATTGAGCATCCTAACCGCCGTCTGCGTTGGCTTGGTTTTCATTTCACCGATAGAACCAGGAACTGGCAGATAACTCACCATCACCACCGCAACGTTTTCTGGCTGTTCAGTCTTCATCATGCGAATTGCTTCGAGAAAGAGGACGTTTTGGTATTCTCCGACAGTACCACCAACTTCAATCAACACCACATCGGCAGCCGCGACAAGTGCTGCTTTTTTGATACGCCGGATGACCTCGAGTGGTATGTCAGGAACCACTTCGACGTTACGACCGCCATATTCAAGATTTCGCTCTTTTTCGATAACCGACTGATACACACTACCAGTGGTCATATAATTAATACTCGGCATATCAGCGTTAAGAAAGCGCTCATAGTTACCCATATCTTGGTCAGTTTCCAAACCATCCTTAAGGACAAATACTTCTCCATGTTCAGTTGGGTTCATCGTCCCCGCATCAACATTGATATATGGATCGATTTTGATTGCCGTAACAACCAACCCTTGTGCTTGTAGCACACACGCGATCGATGAGGAGGTGATTCCTTTTCCTACCCCACTCATCACCCCGCCTACTACAAAGATATACTTCGTCGTTGGCTGTGTTGCAGTCGCTTTGATTTTCTTTTTTTTCATAAAAGGAGAGAGGAAATTAAACTCGTAAGTAACGTGCAATCGCAAAGGTACTCGAAACCAGACCAAGGATGATCCCGATACCGACAAGCACACCAAATATCTCACCAAAGTGCATAATGTAGTAATCAAAGAGGTTTAGTTCAAAGAAGGTTGCAGTACGCGGTCCAACCCAGACAAGGAGCGGATAAAACAGTAGTAGTGCAAATACGCCAGAAATAAAGCCGTACATAATACCCTGCAACATAAATGGTCCACGAATAAACATATTACTGGCACCAACCAGACGCATAATTGATATCTCTTCACGAGAAGTGTAGATAGCAAGCCGGATGGTATTGAATGTAATCAATATAGCTGCAATAAGCAAAATACCGAGGATAATAAAGCTGGCACGCTCTGTCGCATTAATAATGGAAGTAAGCGTATCAATTGACTCTTTATTTCGTCCGAAATTTATTACCTCAATGACGGGAGTCTGCGGTTGTTCGAGTGCTTGCTGTTCTTCGAGGAAGCGAGCAACACTCTCATACTGTGATGTCTCTTTAGCTTGAATAGCAAGGTTGGCACCAAGTGGGTTTTTGTCGATTTCTTCAAGTGCCTGTAAGGCAATGGTATTATCCTTGTTTCGTTCTCGGTATCCTGCCAAAGCATCTTCTCGAGAAGTAAATTTTACTGTTGCGACGTCAGGTAACGCTTCCACTGCTGCTTTGATACGCTCAATTTCTTCCATTGGTGCATCCGGTACAAAATACACATTGATATCTACTTTTGACTGTAGTATTGCAAGCGAGGTACCAAGCAGTTGATTAAGGAACATTGTCGCCCCAATCACAAACAGAGCAATGGTTAATACAAAAATAGATGCGAGTGATACATATGCGTTACGCCAAAAACCGACGAAACCTGCTTTCACAACTCTACGAAACGCGGTGATCATAATCGCTTACAAAATATATTTACCAGTCGAATCATCCCGAACGATACGACCATTATCCATAGTAATAACCCGTCGCTCTATTTCATCAATCACTCCTTTATTATGAGTAGTCATAATCACAGTGGTCCCAAGGTCGTTAATTTTACGAAGAATTTGCACTACTTCATATGTTGCAATGGGATCAAGATTTCCGGTTGGCTCATCAGCAATAATGATGTCTGGCTGATTTACAATAGCACGCGCAATTGCTACTCGTTGCTTTTCTCCACCGGAAAGTTCACTCGGAAAATTCCAAACTTTATCATCAAGATCGACGAGCGCCAGAGCGTGTGGAACATTTTCAGCTATCTCAGCATCAGTGCGACCATTAGCCTCCATCGCAAAAGCGACATTTTCATAGGCGGTTTTATGAGAGAGTAATTTAAAGTCTTGAAAGATTGTACCAATCTTTCGGCGGTAATTTGGTAATTTTGTTTTAGGAATACGATGAATATCAAGTGACTCAAAGAAAACCTGTCCGTGAGACGGGCGATCTTCGGCAATAATCATTTTAAGCAACGTTGTCTTACCCGCACCAGAATGTCCAACAATTGAAACAAACTCTTTTGGGGCTACTTGAAAAGTCACTTCCTGTAACGCAGCACTGCGCCCATCATTGTATAGCTTTGAAACATTATCAAAGTAAATCATGTCAGACAGTATATCATGCTATGGTAATTTCATAGAAGCATCTATGAATGGCTGAATGTCTCCATTCAACACTGCCTCAACATTTCGTACTTCAGTATTAGTTCGATGATCTTTCACCAACTGATAGGGATGTAGTACGTACGATCGAATTTGACTTCCCCATTCAATTTTAAGTGTCTTCTCCACCGCTAAACCGCGGAGTTCGCGACGGCGCTGTTCTTCTTCAAACGCAAAGATTTTACCTGCCAGAAGTGTCAATCCTCGTTCTCGATTTTGCTGCTGCGAACGTTCCGAAGAAACATTTACAGAAATATTTGTTGGTGTATGGACAATACGAACTGCAGTCTCACGCTTATTCACATTCTGTCCACCAGCACCACCAGAGCGAGCAAACGAAATTTCAAGATCATCTTCATGCAATGTCACAGCACTCACGTCATCAATACGCGGTGAAACTTCCACTAGCACAAACGAAGTTTGTCGTTTTCCATTACTATTAAAGGGTGAAATACGGACCAAGCGATGTACGCCAGATTCCTGTTGTAAGAGACCATAAGCTCCTTTTCCCTCTATCTCAAACGTAATGTTACGATAGCCATTTTGATCATTAGTATTACTGTCAAGAATCACCACTCCCCATCCACGTTTTTCTGCAAACTTTTGATACATTTCTACCAACATACGCGCAAAATCTTCGGCATCATCGCCACCGGCACCAGCAACAACGGTAAATATTGCATTACTACGATCGTACGCGCCCTTACCTCCGCTTGTATCTTTAAGGTCCTGCAGTTCTTTTATCATCGCTTGCGCCTTCTGGGGTTCGTTCCAAAAATCAGGCAAAAGCATTGCTGCCTCAATTTCTCTAATTCGCGCATCAGTCAGATTGTCCATATAATTCAGTATACCAAATATCAAAAAGACTGTACGTCTGGTCATAGAACTTTCTAGAAAGAGTTGACAATACGTGGAAAGTATATATTAATTACAAAGGATCGTATCTGTTTTGAACTGTCATGCTCTACCTGAAAGGAGGTGTCTCATGCATACATTCACCAAAGCCATCACTTTTGCTCCTCTTAGCAACGGCAGATATCGTTGCAATCAAACTGGGCGAATAGTAACCCAAACGCAAATCCTTTCGTATGTATACCAATACATAACGCAAGGAAATAGCGACCCAACACCACTGCGCGTCAGTCCTTCATCCCCTCGAAAAAATACCTCTTCTAATCGTGCCTCCAAATACCGGAGTAAACACAAATGAACGTATTCCTTTGCAGACATCTCCACGATGTCTGCTTTATTTTAAAAATACTCGATGATAAAAGGATGCGCACGCCGTGCACAAATATAAAATCGCCTAGCATACTGTCAGGCGATTTTTTTGAGCCAACACACAGAATTGAACTGTGGACCTCATCCTTACCATGGATGCGCTCTACCAACTGAGCTATGTTGGCGAAAGATAAAACTTTCGTGCGCCTAGCATAACAAATCAATCAAAATTACGCTACTATTTGAGCCACCTCGCAGAATCGAACTGCGGACCTTTGCGTTACGAATGCAATGCTCTGCCAACTGAGCTAAGGTGGCATTTCGCGCTACAGAGTATAACACGAGGTACTTTATTGCAAAAAATAATGAAACCCGCTATACTCTTGCCACTTGCGTTTTACGTAAAAATTACATTGCGCTGGTAGCTCAACTGGTTAGAGCACCCGCCTGTCACGCGGGAGGTTGCGGGTTCG
>JAACPT010000013.1 GCA_009995385.1 Candidatus Parcubacteria bacterium | reverse complement strand
GGCTGTAGTATTCCATTACCTGATCTGGGTCGAACAGGGATTCTGCTTGAATATACACAGGTACTGACTTCATTGAACCCTCGAGTTTCTTTGCATCGAATGTTACCCATGCTGGTACTCCAGTCGCTTCGTGGGTATCTGAAAGGTTTACGAAGAGTCCAGTTTGGCGACTGCCATCGCGGACGGTGATAACATCTCCTACTCTTACTTTATGTGAGGGAATGGTCATTTTCTTTCCATTGATGCAGATATGACCATGCGAAACGATCTGTCGCGCTAGGCGACGTGTCTTGGCTAATCCGAGGCGGTAGACGACGTTGTCAAGACGAGATTCCAGACGTTCCATTAGAACGGTCACTGGCTGACTACTTTTTTCCATTGCTTCATCAATGTACCGACGAAGTTGCTTTTCAGTCAATCCGTACGTAAAACGCATTTTTTGCTTCTCGATGAGCTGGCGTTTATAGTCACTTGCTTGACCATGTCGTCTGTTGGTGCGACGAGCGCTACTACGAGCGAGCGAAAGCTCAAACTTCGGAGACTGGGTCTTTTCGAAGATTGGCGCACCGAGTCGCTTGGCAATTTTGAATTTTGGTCCGATTTTCATACGCTAAAAACTATATACGACGTGCCTTGGGAGCTCGCGGTCCATTAAATGGAACAGGAGTTTTATCGGTAATCCGTGTGATACCGATTCCTTTTCCTGCAAATGCGCGAAGTGCAGATTCGCGACCTGCACCGACGCCACGGACAATGACTTCGGCATCTTTCATGCCCATCTGTTGTGCTTTGTCTCCAATGATTTCACCTACTTTTGCAGCCGCGAAGGGAGTACTTTTTCGTGAGCCCTTAAAACCAAGTGCGCCAGATGATGCTGACATAACTGCGTTACCTTTTGCGTCACAGAGTGTGACCAAAGTGTTGTTGAATGTAGCGAGAATGTTTAACTTCCCAGCAGCGAGTTTTCGCTTCGGGATGCGATTCAGTGCGCGTGAGGTGCCAGCAACATCTGAACCACCACTTTTTTTCATGATTCGTTTTTTACCCATATGTCGTTTACGATAGTATGAATACTAATAATACTAGGTCTTTTCTACCTTACGACGACCACTACCCATGGTCTTCTTGGCACCTTTAAGAGTTCGTGCGTTGGTCTTGGTTCTTTGTCCGCGAGCGGGAAGACGCTTGGCGTGACGTGATCCACGGTAGGAATCAATGTCCTTGAGACGCTTGATGTTGCCGGCGACTTGACGTTTGAGCTCTCCTTCAATAGTAAATGATTCTATTTTTTCGCGAATAGCATTTTCCTCCTCAGTCGTAAGCTCTGTTGGCTTTTTAGTGTGAGGGATAGAAAGTCCATCGAGAATTTCCATTGAACGACGAAGACCGATTCCGTACACTGCAGTAAGCGCATACGCAATATGCTTTTCGTCTGGAATTGTGATACCTGAGATTCTCATATTTTGTTAACCTTGTCGTTGCTTATGTCGTGGCTTCATTTTGTTGATGACGAACACCACGCCTCGTCGTTTGACGATCTTGTCATCTGGACTCATCTTTTTTACTGATGAACGTACTTTCATAATTAATTAATTTGTTTGTTTTAGAGGCGCTTGGTAATGCGTGCTTTTCCTCCATATGGATCGGTTACCATCCCGACTTTATCGCCAACGAGTACGCGAATCCGGAATCGTCGCATTTTCCCCGAAAGGTATGCGAGAACAGGCTCTTCCTCCCCTTCTACGGTGACACGAAAAAAAGTATTGGGCAGAGCTTCCTCTACAATCCCATACACTAAATCGTCCTTAACCGTTGATGTCTCTTGATCCATTAAACTCGGTGAGTCTAACAAATAATTCAGTGCCAGTCAATGAAGATCGCTGTGAATTACGTTAGAGTATTTTATTTCTTGTCTTTTAATGCTTCGATAATAAGAATTTCATCTGGATTTTCTGGAAATGAACGCTGCCAGAATGGTGTGATATGTACTCGGGCTTCATCTATACCTGGGTAAGCGGGTATTACATTGGTAAGTGCAGTTTGTGGAAGACCAGCTAAATCTTTCCGTATTTTTTCTGCATCGAACTCTGAGACAAGGAGCGGTTTGCCTGTTAGTCTGAAGCTAAGTGAAGGCTCATTTGCTATCACTGATGAACTGGTAGTACTTGAGAGGTAGGTGAAAGTAAGTGCGTTAGGGTCACTAATGCGGACTGAACCACCATCAAACGTGGGGTCAGTTTCACTGGCAAGGTACGTTCCTAGTTCCGATAACTGGAAGAGTGGTATCTGTAAAATTGCCTGTTCACGAATAGTAACAAGGTCGCCTTTATATTCTACCGCAGGGAGTTGGTTGTATGTGATAGCGACGGAGTCTTTAAAGGCTATGAAATCGGCAGGTTTTTCTGTTTCAATCCTGAGGAGGAGATTGTCACGTAGTTGAATTTGTAGTGCTTGTCTTGCAGTAGAGAGGTCGTTTTCAGCGATTTGAAATTGTGGACCCTTGAAGCCACCAGTAAAAGCAGTGGTGTTATGGGCTTTTATTGCGGTGTAGAGTTCGGTAAGTTTACTTTCTTGAAAACCAGGAACATCAAAATTTTTGCCAGCGGGGATATTATAGCCTTCACCAACATCGTCAGCGAACACTTTTGTTTGAATTGATCCAGGGACCAAACTACCACTTTGGTCTTTGACTGCTCCAGGTACTACGACAGATTCCTGGATTCGGAAAATAAGACCTTCTGGGGTTCGAAAGCGTGTATTTTTGATAAGCCGTTCCGCTCCGGGAGTTGATTTTGTGATTTCAATCATTCCCGTCGCTAGTTCTTCAACTTCAACTTGTCCTGTCGCTTTAACTTGCTGTTCTCCTGTTGCTTCAAGCGTCATGATTTCGTAGCTCAACTCCCCGGTTCGTTTGTCAGGGTAGGCGATGAAATCTGCACTGACGTTTGGTTTTCGGTATTCGGGATAGATAGTTAATTCAGTTTTTCCCGTCAAAGCACTGAGTCCAATGGCAGTACCGACAATAATAAAGAATAAGATTACAGATAAGAGGAGACGATTACGTCCTTTTTTTGAGCCGTCCTCAACAACAATGCTAGGGACGGTATCACGATCTTGCTGTTGTGCCACTTCAGATCCACGTCCTTGCGCTAGATGTAAAGTTGATGATTCCTGCGAAGCAGTCCTTCGTTTACGTGTTTCTGCCGGCTGAATATCTTGTAGGTTCCATTTTTGTGACATAGATATAGTATACAGTATAGCTTCTTATAAAAACTTAAATGTTGGTCTATTCCAATCGTTGTGGAAAAACTGAGCGGAAACAAGCATTGCAGTGTCGGTTGAAAGTGGCTTTTGTGGACCAACTTCGCTGTTTCGATAGTATTTTTCAAAAATTTCACTCGAAATTTTTGAAATAAAAGGTTTAGCCTTGGTTGCTCGCTTCACTGCGTGGTCTATGATGTCAGTAAATAATGTCTCGCTATTGAGATCACTGTGAATCGTAATGTGCTTTGGTATTGATAATTCATCCCCAGTTTCGTGAAATAATTCAGTTACTCGAGCTGTGTACGCCTCAAATATTTCATCAATTTCTTTTAGTTGTGTAGTTGAAAGTGAGAGCTTAAAATTGTATGGTTTCTCAGTATGTAGATATCCAAATGCCTCGTATATTGGGACATTTATTGCGGCTGAAATCTCACGAGCGAGTGAATATGACCCAAATGGTGTGTGCGTACAGTACGTAAGCACACCATCACGAACAACCCCAATTTCTGTCGCTTCATAGGTTACATCGACCAGGCAATGGTCATTATTAAGTTGCAAAAGTTCATTTGCTACAGTATTGAGCATAAAAATGTAAGATGTTTTGTGTAGATCTGAACCAGTAAATAATTTGTCGCTTATTTCATCTAGGGCATCCACCATGTACCCGTGCGTCACGACGTTAACTCTTGAGATACTAAGTTCTTGTACTTTTTCACCTTCAAGATTATTAGCGCGATACCCATTTGCCCGTACATCAACGGTGGCATTTGTAATAGTTTGTAAACCTAGTCCTCGTAATGGCTCACTATTCTGTAAGTCATTTTCAATCTTCGAATTAATGGTAGTAAGTAAATCTTCAATCAATTCGTCACTTATGGTAAAAACTTCGTCTTGTTTGTAGTTGATTGTCTTGGTAATGGTGTATGACCAAGGTGCTGATATACCACATTGCACCCTTGTCAACTTGGCAGAGGGGTTATTTTCACGAAGTGCTGAGCGTCCTTCACTATCGAGGAGCATACTTGCGTCGATAAGTGCAGCAACCAGTGCCTTGGCACTTTGTTCAAGTGAATTAATGTTTCGCAAAGGTACCTGCTCACGGTGCGCCCAGATTATAGTAGGTTGCTTTTCTTGCGGATCGGAATGAATGATAGCGGTAAGAACGCTGCCAGATCCGACATCGATTATTACACCATAACGGTCATCACTATGACCAATACCAAAAAGCGACATAGGTACAGTATAGCAGGTACATATGTCGCCTAGTGGGGTATGGCTTTATTTTGGTGGATACTACTCTACGAGTATCGCCTTGATGCGGCGGACTCCAGCCGAAGATGACTCTTCTTTTTGTATCTTGAAGGTGCCCTTAATATCCTCTAAAAAAGAGACGTGCGGTCCGCCACATAGTTCTTTTGAAAAAACAGTACCATCATTCCCTTGCACGGTGTACACCTTTACATCAGCAGGATATCGCTCCCAGAAGCTTCCTTCAATCGTTTTATCTTTTTCAGCGGCTTCTTTACTCATTGTCTCAATAGTGACCTTTCCTCCTGTTTGAATTGCGTTATTTACCCAGGCTTCAACTTTTTCTAGTGTCTCTTTCTCAACTTTTTCAGGGTGCGTAAAATCATAACGAAGGCGTTCGCCAGTGATATTAGAACCGGCCTGGTGGACGTGTTTCCCCAGGATACTACGAAGCGCTGCAAGCATAAGGTGAGTGGCAGTATGATACTGCACTACTTTTTCGGAATGATCTGCCAGTCCCCCTTTAAATTTATGCTCGGCTCCGGCGCGTGACTTTTCTCGGTGCTCCAACATGAGTTTTTCAAAGCCAGCCCGTTCAACAACCAATCCCTTTTCAGCGGCAATTTCCTCAGTTAGTTCAATCGGAAATCCATACGTTGTGAAAAGTTCAAATGCATTCTCAGCATTGATTGCTTGTTTTGTATACGCTGATTCTTTATCAAGTACTTTTTTACCATCCACAATTTTAGTGTTCATGTGGACTTGCAGAGTAATCTTATTGAATTGCTTAAGTCCGTTTTCTAGTGTCTTTCGAAACTGAGCCTCCTCGGTTTCAATTACTTGCATAATCTCTTTCCGCTTCTCACCAAGAGCAGTGTAGTGTTCTTCGTAATTAACGATGACACTTTCTGCTAATTGCTTCAGTGTTCCAACCGGAATACGTATAATGTCGGCGTAGCGTACGGCTCGGCGGATTAAACGGCGAGCGAAGTAGCCTTGTTCGCTGTTGCTCGGAAATATCCCATCACCGATCATAAAGACAGCTCCGCGAATATGGTCAGTAATTACCCGGAATGCTTCTTTGTTTTCAGCGTATTTCTTACCGGAGAGCGTCTCTATCTGCTCGATAACTGTCCATAATAGGTCAATAGTAAAAACATCCCCATTCCCGTTTGCTGCCGCAGCAATACGCTCTAGCCCCCCACCAAAATCTACATTTTGCTTTGGGAGCTTTTCAAACCCATTCTCAGTTTTAATATACTCGATGAACACTGAGTTACCGATTTCAAGGAATCGTCCACAATCGCAGTTAGGGTGACAGTGTTTCCCAAACTTTTCATCATGCGGGGTACCGAAATCATAAAACATTTCAGTGTCAGGTCCTCCGATTTCACCTACCGGCATCTTCTCTGGTTTACCAGCGCGACTCCACCAGTTTTTCGCACTGTCATAGTAAAAGATACGCTCACCTTCTTTCATGCCCCGTTCCCCGCCAGACGCTTCTGAACCCATGTCACCGACTCTATTTGAGACACCTCTCTCCGCAAACAGCCGCTGCCACAGTTCAGTAGAGACAGTATCACGCGGAACTTTTGCGCTTTCATCACCCTGAAACACAGTGACATAGATCTTATTTGGGTCAAGTCCTACTTCGTCTACTAGAAATGAGTATATCCAAGGAATCTGCTCATCCTTGAAGTAGTCACCAAGCGACCAGTTACCGAGCATTTCAAAAACGGTAGTATGACGGTTATCACCCACTTCTTCGATGTCTTCTGCTCGAAAACATTTTTGCGCATCGCAAATACGAGTACCCATAGGATGGGTTTCTCCCATCAGGTACGGTACTAATGGCTGCATACCACTGCTGGTGAAAAGTGTTGTGGCATCGTTTTCAGGTATGAGCGCGGCTGACGGTATGATGACGTGACCATTATTTACCATGAAATTCAAATACTTTTTTCGAATATCACTTCCAGTTGTTTTCATAGGATTAAAATATAGCAGATTAATTATGTCCGTCTAGGAACAAGGTGGTAGTGGACTTTTATCGGCTTAAGATAACGGCTGCGTTTAAGGCACAATCAGTCCCAAAACAATTGAGCATTGACACAAAATTATAAAAGTAGATTTCCATAAAGTAGCCAATAACAATCATCACCAGCCCGAGAACGGTAAGCAAGTGTTCGGTATGGTAGCTTTTTAAGACAAGATAATTTACCGTGCGCTCATGTACTAGTCGACCATGGGCAATCAATACGCCGACACCCAAAAAGACTTTTCCAATCGATCCAACGGTAAGGCCCCAAAAAAGTAGATTCATGTAATGAAATTATGCAATTGATTTTAATAAAGATTTAATATCTTTTTCTATGGCTGCTATTGGACCAGCCGCACTGACGACGAAAGATTTTGGGTCGAAGTACTTTTTAATCACCGCATTGACTTGCGCTCGAGTAGTGGTGCGTAGTCGTGCTTTAAATTGTTGAATTTCATCGACAGAAAATCCGTTTACGTTGAACGTATGTAGATCGGCGAGCTGTTTGAGTGGAGAGTCCTGTAGTAGTGCTTGTTTAGTTTTGAAAATTGTTTGAAACGTTTCAAATTCTGCAGGAGAGATGCCTTTTTTGAAAAATGAATGGATTTCGCGATATGTCGAAGTTAGTCCCGCTGGTGCGTTTAGAGGAGTGAAAAATGTTAGAATTCGCATATAACCCTGCTCGGTTCCCGAAAACGATTCAGCGTAAGCGTAAATTGAATAGGTTAGTCCTTCTTTATCACGAACCGTGCTCATTAGTCTGCCAGCGAACCCCGGGATGCCAAGTACACCGAGGGCAAAGACAACTGGTATGTAGTCAACGTGGTGAATAGTAATTGGAATCGGCGTGCCAATACTGAGGTCGATATTTGATTTACTGGGAATATTTTTAGAGACAAATTGCTCCTGCGGTAGAAGTAGAGCATGACTACCGATGTGTTCGATACATGGGTGATTCTTTTTAACCATCTTGAGTAGTTTTTCGAAACGATTGATAGCTGCCTTTGTGCCAAGGATTGAGCAGGTAAGGTGACTGGCACGAACAGTCTGATGAAACGCAGTAATGCTTTTTTTGTTAATCTCCTTAAGTGCAGAAATAATACTAGCAGAGTCTGCTGTATACCTTCGGTCAGTATGATCATAAAAACTATTTCGTAGTTGCTCACGCGCAAGCACTGCACTTTGTTCTTGTTTAGCGTGTAATTCATTACGGATAATTGTACTAATGCGCTTCAGTTCAGAATTTGAAAATGTCGGAGTGATAAGCATCGTTTCTACTAAACCGAGAAGTGCGGGAAATGTTGCTGTCGTCGATCGAAGCATGATTACTAACCTCCCTTCACTGATGGTACTATCGATAGACGCCCCAAGGAGACCCACTGCGTTGAGGAACTCATCACGAGACATTTTTCCTGATCCAGAAAGGAGCGCTTCTGGGTAGATATAGTGCATTGCTTGATCAGAAACTGAATTTTGTCGGTGTGTATCAACCGAAAGGTACGCTACAACAACATCACTATCGTCGTTTGGTAGGGTGGCTAGTGAATAGTGCTCATTTCGAATGATATATTGTTCCATAGTGTTTATTGCTGGGTGCCGATAAAGTAACCAATAGTAAGATTAGTATCCATAAATGCCGTGGTGAGAGCTTTCTGGACGTCCTTAGTGGCAATAGAAGCAAGTATCGCTTGAGTGCTTGTGTAGGCCGAAAGGTCACCAGCAGAGGCGTATTCCGTTAGTTCCGCTACGATTTGCAATGATTCGGTTCGACCGAAAAATTCTTGAGTAATCATTTTAGCTTTAGCTTTTTTTACCAGCTGTTCAATTGCTGGTACGGTCAGTGATTTGATTGCTTTTAGCGCCGTCGCTTCAATTTTTTCATGTGTCTCTCCGGGAGCAAGAGTGATGTCAATCATCGCCAAATTAGTCTCTGCGGTTGGTTCTAGTGACGATGCGACATGAGCTGCTACACCAGTGTCAACAAGGAGCTTGTGTAAAATGCTCTCAGGACCACCAACGAGAACATCTAACATGATACTGTTGGTAAACCATTCTTTTTTAGGAAAACCAGGGTGTTTAAAGCCGATTGAAACAAGGTCAGTGGTTGAGGGACGTTTAATGGAGACACGGCGAATTCCTTCTTGTTTTGGCTCTCTTACCAAATGTCTTGGGATCAGACTACTTGGATTAGTGATGGTGCTAAAGTGCTCACGAATTGCTGTGAGCGCGGATGTACGATCTATATCTCCTACTACCATGAGTACGGCGTTGTCTGGGCGGTAATAATTTTTGTAGTACCGTTGCAACTTTTCGGCAGTAAAATCTTCAATATCTTCACGGTAGCCAATTGTCTCGTGACCATATGGATGTGAGTGGAAGGCAGTGCTATACATTTGTACCGCAAGGGCAAACTGTGGATCACCGTTATACATGTCAAACTCACTGAGCACATTTCCTTGCTCTGGAGTAAGTACATTGTCAGTCAAGATAACATTTTGCATGCGGTCAGCTTCGATACGCAATGCTTCAGTAAAATACTCACGAGGGTAACTAAAGTAGTACGTCGTTCGATCTTTCCAGGTATTAGCATTTAGAGTGCTGCCGGTTTTTCGCTCAAAATGCATAGCTGAACCTTCAGCAATATGGTGCGCTACGTCATGAGCAGTAGGCTTGAAAAGCATATGCTCGAGCATATGTGCAACGCCGGTTTCGCCCCGTGATTCATCTTTGGAGCCGACGAAGTAGGTAATATTTGTAGTAACTACTCCGGTGTCTTTGCGCTGCAAATAGAGTACGTGTAGCCCATTGGTTTTTAAAACGTATTCCTCAATTTGATCTAGGCGTCGTTCAAAAACAAACCCTGGTACAGGCACCAGTTTTGCATTTTTATTTGAAGCGCTCAATACTTTCTTGGACATCGATAATGAATTCGTTAAAAGCTTTAAAGGTATGATTGAACTCGTGTACTATACCATCTGAAAGCCGATTGTTAATAGCGTTGGAAATATTTTGATACGCCTCAAGGCGACCATTAATGTCTCTCCCGAAATCTTGCAAAAAACGATCGTGGTCATTGTAGTACTCATCAATCATGGTCCGAAAGTTGTGCGATTTATCAGCAGCAGAGATCATCACTGCCTCAATTGGCCCCTTGCGAAGCTGTTTTGCATACTCTTTCTTGGTTTCCAGCCAAGATAATTTTCTCTCACCGATATATTTTGGTTCGGTCACTGTCTTTACTAATATCGCTACCCGTTCACCAAAATCTTCCTGTAACTCCTCATCAGTATAGTCGGTGTCTTCGAGGGTGTCATGTAGCAACGCCGCCACCAAAGTATCTTCATCGGTCGTGTAGTCACGTAAAATCATCATGACAGACATCAAGTGAGTAATGTATGGGAGTGGGGTG
>JAACPT010000012.1 GCA_009995385.1 Candidatus Parcubacteria bacterium | reverse complement strand
CAGGATTTTTTGGGGGGAATACATTTGTGTCGGCACTTCGTGCCGACCCCATTTCGGCTTCCGATTCCGATTTTCAATTTTGGCGGAGACGAGAGGATTCGAACCTCCGAGGGCTTTTAAACCCTACCTCGTTAGCAGTGAGGCGCTTTCGGCCACTCAGCCACGTCTCCAATTATTATCATCCTGGGCGCCGAAGCTACTCAGCGTAATGGGTAGAATACCATATTGCATGAAGCTGGACAAAGGCTTTTTTATCTCTCTCATACCAGGATTTTCCTGATACAATGCAGTACATGAGATTTAAAGACTCCCTCACTACTCACCTTCGAATAGATGCGGTACACCAAAAAGCGCTGCAGCGAATTGGTATAGAGACAGTCGGTGATTTACTTTACTATATGCCCGCCCGCTACGAAGATATTTCTGATGTGCAGTCGGTTGGTGTTTTGGAAAAAGGACAAGAAGCGGTCGTGTACGGGCAATTGTCTGGACTCAAATCCCGCAAGGCTTGGAAAAGTAGGAAGCCAATTGCCGAAGGGTATGTGGAGGATGGTTCGGCGAAGATGAAGATCATGTGGTTTAACCAGCCGTACCTCGCAAAAATGTACAACGACGGCACCTACGTGAAACTAGCTGGAAAAGTAGCCGGTAGTGAAGGAAAATTGTATTTAAGTAACCCAGAAATCGAATTACTCGATTCACTCCCAATCGATCGACACGACAGTATCTTTGCTGGAACCGAGCAGCATGATGACACCCTATATCCGGTCTATCGAGAAACTGCCGGTATCACCAGCCGCTGGTTGTATCACACCGTTTTAAAACTGTTTGAAAAAGGAGCGCTCGAAACACTCATCGACCCAATTCCACCCTCAATACTCACCAAGTATCATTTACCAGAACTGAAAGTGGCATTGGTGTGGGTACATTCGCCGAAGAAAGCGAAAGATGCGGAAGCTGCCCGTAAACGTTTTGCGTTTGAGGAAGTTTTTTATATTCAAATTCAGAAGGCGCAAGAGCGGGCAACGGTGAGCGCGGCGCAGACGTACACCATCAAAACTGAAACGCGACACCTCGCGGCGTTTACCAGTCGATTCCCTTTTGCACTTACTACTGCCCAAGACAACGCCATCAACACTATCTTGACTGATTTTTCTGGAAAACGAGCAATGAGTCGACTACTTGAAGGCGATGTCGGTAGTGGCAAGACAGCGGTGGCTGCTACCACTGCCTATGCCGTGGTGACCTCCCGCCCACCCGAAGGGGCCGGAAAAAAAATCGAGTACGGAAACTTACAAGTTGCCTATATGGCGCCGACGGAGATTCTCGCCAAACAACACTTCGAAAGCTTCATCGAGTATTTTCACCACCTCCCAATTTCTGTTGGGCTCATCACCGGTTCTGGGTGTATGAAATTCCCCAGCAAAATCGACCCCACCAAACCAACAAAAATTTCTAAAGCGCAATTGATGAAATGGGTAAAAAATGGAGAAGTTCCTATCCTCATTGGTACCCACGCTCTCATCTACAAGAGTGTTGAATTCAAACACCTGGCGTATGTCATCATTGATGAACAACATCGTTTTGGTACTAACCAACGCAAAAAATTAGCAAAAAAGGATGCCCGGATGCCACACCTTCTTTCAATGACTGCCACTCCGATTCCGCGCACCCTCGCCTTCACTATTTACGGCGACCTCGATATTACATTACTCGACCAAATGCCAGCCGGTCGCAAGCCGGTCAAGACAACCATTGTCGGACCCGGTCAGAGCAAAGAAATGTACGAACACGTAGCATCAGAATTAACCGCTGGTCGGCAAGCATACGTCATTTGCCCACGCATCGAAGAGCCAGACCCTACCAAAGAGAATTCCCTCAACATGAAAAGCGTCATTGCCGAAGCGAAGCGATTAAAAAGTGATGTCTTTCCTTCTTGGAACATCACCGCACTCCACGGCAAGATGACACCCGCCGAAAAAGACAAAATAATGAAACAATTTTCGGAACACAAAATTGACATCTTGGTCGCCACCAGTGTGGTTGAGGTCGGCGTGAATGTCCCCAATGCCACCAACATCATCATCGAAGGAGCAGAACGATTTGGACTCGCACAACTGCACCAGCTTCGTGGTCGCGTTATTCGCGGCACGTACCAGCCGTACTGTTTTGCAGTGACAGACAGTAAGAGTGAAAAAACTCGTAATCGCCTTAAAGCGCTCGTCACCGCCAAAAGTGGTTTTGAACTCGCCGAACACGATTTACAATTCCGTGGCTCCGGTCAGCTTTACGGTGGCAAGCAGAGTGGTCTTTCCGACCTCGGTATGGAAGCCATCAGAAATCTTAAACTGGTCGAAGCAGCCCGCACCGAAGCCAAGTATCTGGTCGACTTCCATCCTGATCTCATAAAATCATTCCCCCTCATTGCCGAAAAAGTAGCACGACTCGGTGAAGTGTTGCATATGGAGTAATCATAGATGAATACCTATCATTTAAAGACAAATGCAACATATTCCGAACGTTCGTTGTGTTGGTTTTTTATTGACTTTATTATATAATATGTTCTATTAATAGAACATCCGTTCTTTGGCTGCTGTTGTACGCCGTTGCCCTGAGCTTGTTCTTCAACCAAATGTTAAAGGAAAGCCTGTGATGCCGACATTGAAAATGGACTGAACTAATTCAGGCATCGAGGTCATTCCGGTACAATAAGCGAGAGCTAACGACCAAGCCCACAATATTACGATACTGTGGGCTTTATTTTGTCTTGTACAGATTATCACAATTTATAAATATTAAATGAAAAAAGCCGCAGGGGTGTGCGGCTTAAGATTTGAGGGAATTAGCCTCAGGTGGTGAATTTCTCTAAATCCACAGTATGAATTACGGATTCACCTAGAGATACTGGATCACCTCCCTTCAGGAAGAAAGTTGGAAAGACATCATCCTGGTGACGCCGGCGGCAATGGTTTGTGTATAATCCATTTTTTCTCCTGTTGGTTGTAGGTGCCGAAATGTACACCTGCCTATGTAATACCGAAAAATGAACTTTTTGTAAAGAGGATTGTACACTATGACTTTTTACAAAAACCCTTTCTCATAACGTGTTGTACGGACAGTACGAGTGCGCTATAGTGTTGGTCACCAACCGCCCTTAGCTCAGTTGGTTAGAGCACAGAGCTTACAATGAGGAGAGCGAGAGAAGTACATAGTGTCCGTGTGTAGCTCAGTTGGTTAGAGCACAGAGCTTATACCTCTGCGGTCCCTGGTTCGAATCCAGGCACACGGACAGTGTGTATTTCCGAGCGAAACGGAAATTGTATCGAAGATATACCTCTGTGGTCCTTGGTTCGAGTCCAAGAGGGCCGGACAAAGATTTTTTGATATGCCTCTGTAGAGGTTACAGTTATGCACCACTACTCAAATCGATACTCTGCATAATTTACGCCAAATAAAAAAGACGGATGCTATAATATCTGTAATGCGCTTTAATCTCTGGGTAATAATTGGTGCAGTAAGCACTATCGGTGTTGTTGTTTTTTTGTTTACCAAAGTACTTTACCCAGAAGCTCCTACCTGGACCACAACCACAGTAGACGTCGGCACGGTCGAAGAGCTTGTTTCTGTTTCCGGATTTATCGAAGCTGATCGTGTGGCTGAGATTGCCTTCCCTAGTAACGGGACCGTGACTGGGGTGCTCGTCACTGAAGGTTCTCAGGTAGAAGCTGGTGATATTCTCGCTACTCTTGCCGATGCAGAGCTGGTGGCTTTACGCACAGAAGCCGCTAGCGCCCTCACTGCTACAGAAGCTAGGTACCGACAACTCATTGCCGGACCTCGCTCTGAAATAATAGCGGTAGCTAATACCGGCCTAACTAACGCCAAAGCTGCTCTCGAACGAATTACTGACGAAGAAAACCAAAAGGTCAAAAATGCGCACACTGCCCTCCTCTCGTCTGGATTAAGTGCGGTTGCTGATGATCCAGAAGAAGAAAGTGCTGCCCCAACAGTTTCTGGTACCTATCAGTGCGAGACTGAAGGTGTATACACTTTGTCCATCTATAATTCAAATGCCAAGTCTGGTTACTCCTTCAAATACAGTGGGTTAGAAAGAGGCACTGGTCTAGTAAGTACCGACCAACCAGCCGCACTTGGAACCTGTGGACTATATCTTATCTTCTCAGCCGGAGACCGGTACTCTAATTCCGAGTGGACTATCACCATACCCAACACCCGTAGTAGTACATACACTACTCTGAATAACACATATATCCTCGCTCAGACTCAAGCTACTAATGCAATAACAGCTGCTAAAAATAACTTAGCCCTTGTTTTAAATGAAACATCACTTACTACTGCACCAGCCCGTAGTGAAGAAGTGGTCAGTGCAGAGGCGGCAATCGCTGAAGCAAGGGCTCGGATTAATGCTATCGACGCTCGTCTCAAAGACCGATCAATTATAGCGCCGTTTGCTGGCACCATTACTGATGTGCGTATCACCGTTGGAGAAAGTGCTCCAGCTACTCCAGTACTTACCTTGCTTGCAGACGATACATTTTCACTCAAAGCACGTGTCCCCGAAATCGACATTACCAAAATCGCCAGCGGACAGAGTGTCAAAGCTGTCTTTGATGCTCGTAGCGAAGAAACTCTCACTGGCACTATTTCATATATTTCACCCATCGCCAAACAAATTGATGGCGTTGCATATTTTGAAATACTTGTACAACTCACCACCATCCCCACCTGGCTCCGGGCTGGACTCAATGCTGATGTTGATATCGTAGTTGAGAGCAAAGAAAATGTTACACGCCTTCCGAAACGTTTCGTCACTACCTCAACTACTGGCACCAAGACAGTACTCATTCCAAACAAAAACACGACAGCCACCACCACCATTGAAGTCCTCTTTAGTGGCAACGACGGCTTTGTCGAAGTAGCTGGCATATCAGTTGGTGCCACGGTTATTGCCCCATAAAGATATGCGTAGTCTTCGTATCGGTCTTCTTCTCGGACTTCGGCAAATCCAACGCGCCAGCATTTGGACTACTGTACTTATCATTTTTGTGATGATGCTTACTTTTCTCAATCTGATTGCTGTTTCTGGTATTCTAGTCGGCCTCATTGCGGGTTCCGAACGAGCTGTCCAAGAAAAAACTATCGGCGATATCATCATCACCCCACTAGATGCTGAGGATAAAATTCTCCAGACAGAGACCGTTCGACGCACCCTTACTACCATCCCCGAAATCTCGGCTTTTAGCGTTCGGTATAAGCAAGGAATAAAAATTGAAGCAAACTATAAAACCAGACGAGATCTCAACGCTGAAGCAAATATTGTTGGTAGTCAAGCTGTTGGTTTTAATCCCTTTGAAGAAGATACCGTTACTACACTTTCTGAAAATATTATCGAAGGAGAGTATTTTGAACCTAATGAATCAGGATACATCATACTCGGTGCACTAAACCTAGAGCGTTACACTGCTGGCTTTGCTGATATAACCGGTGGTCTGAAAGAAGTGTATCCTGGCGACACAGTGCGTGTCACTATCGGTCAAGCTAGCCGTGAGTTTATCGTTAAAGGGATAATAAATGCTAAAGCTGGTGGTGTCGCCAATAGTGTGTACCTACCAGAACAAGAACTGCGACGATTAATTGGTAGTCCTGACCGAAATGCTAATGAAATCATCATTCGCCTTACCGACAGTACTCCTGTCGAGGCACTGGCAGTGAAAGACATTTTGGTTTCGCTTGGATTAAGTGAGTTCGCAAAAATACGCACCTTTGAAGAAGCTCTACCAAAATTTATTACTGACATAAAAAATACTTTCAATATTCTCGGTACGTTTATTGGATCAATTGGTATTGTTGTGGCATCAATTACTATATTTATCATTATCTTCATCAATGCTCTCTCCCGTCGCCGCCACATTGGCATCCTCAAGGGTATTGGTATAGAACGCTCTGTGATTGAAATTGCGTACGTATCACAAGCAGCTTTCTACGCTCTCACCGGCTCATTCTTGGGGGCACTGCTCACCTATTCATTCTTAGTTCCTTATTTCGACAATAATCCGATTCAATTTCCTTTTAGTGACGGTATTCTTTCAGCTGATCCGGAAAGTACTTTTTATAAATTTGTGACATTGTTTATCATCACGCTTTTTGCTGGATTTGTTCCCGCTTGGATGATTGCCAAGCAAAATACCCTTAACGCCATTTTGGGCAGAAAATAATATGGATATCATTCAAGCAAAAAAAATCACCCGTTCCTTTGGCAGAGAACCACTCATCACCCACGTCTTGCGTGGCGTCGATGTACATGTGGCAGAAGGTGAATTCTTGACCATTATGGGTAAGTCTGGTGCAGGCAAATCAACACTAATGTACCAACTTTCAGTCCTTGATACGCCTAGTAGTGGTGAACTTGTAGTAGACGGCGTTGACGTAATGCAGCTAAACGAAAAAGAACGCACCTCTTTTAGACTTCATACGCTGGGGTATGTATTTCAGGATTACGCCCTAGTACCCGACCTATCAGCTCGTGAAAATGTCATGATGCCACTTTTGATGCGTGGCGACCCGTGGGCCACTGCTAAGAGAAAAGCTGCCAAATCACTTGACGAAGTGGGGTTAGCGGGTAAATACGAAAATCTCCCCACTGAACTTTCTGGTGGCGAACAACAACGCGTAGCGATTGCCCGCGCGATTGCCGTCGCCCCTAAAATTATTTTTGCTGATGAACCAACTGCTAATCTTGATACCGTATCAAGCAAACAAATTATCGACTTACTCACCTGTCTTAATGAGACCAGTGGTCAGACCATCGTTATGGTGACTCATGAGCGGGAATATGCCCTTGGGGCCAATCGGATTCTCCACATGGAAGATGGTATGATTATACGAGAAGAAAAATTACGCTAGCAAAAAACCGCGCAACCAAAGGTTGCGCGGTTTTTACTTTTTATATTGTCATCCTCTCTTCAATCAATTTAGTTGGGTCGGCTCCTTTAGCATCCTCTTCACGCTGTTTTTTAAAGGCATCCTGAATCTCCACTCCTTCATGCTTCAAGAGTGCTTCGTACTCATCCCGCTCTAGTGTCTCTACCTCAGCCAAACGCTTGGAGATGGCATCGAGCGCCGGGCGATACTTGGTCAGAATTTCCTTGGCACGATTTTTGCCATCTTCAATAAGCTTTGCAACTTCGTCATCAATTGCTTTTGCTATTTGTGGTGAGTAACCACGATCTTCGCTCACACCGCCACCAATCATGCGGCCGCCAGTACCTTCAAGCGCCACTGGACCAAGTGCACTCATGCCATACTTAGTCACCATGTCGCGCGCTAGGTTAGCTACCACCTGCAGGTCATTGCTTGGACCAGTCGAAAGATCACCGAAGACCATTTCTTCGGTAACATAGCCACCAAGCGTCATCGCAATATCATCCAGAAACTCTTTACGAGTATGCATCCGACGGTCTTCATCAGGCAACTTAAGCGTATATCCTGCAGCGCGACCGCGCGAAATCACTGATATCTTCTGGACTGGGTCGGCATATGGTAAGACGGAAGCAACGAGGGCGTGCCCAACTTCATGGTATGCCGTAATCAAACGCTCACGAGCCGAGAGTACATGGCTCTTACGCTCTGGGCCAAGCATCACTTTTTCAATTGAGCGAATAATATCAAATTGACCGACTTTCTTTCGTAATTCTCGCGCTGCCAAAATAGCCGCTTCATTCATGAGTGAAGCCAAGTCAGCACCCGAAAATCCTGGTGTACGCATGGCGACCAACTCAAGATTGACGTCATCCTGCAGCGGCTTCTTCCGAGCATGTACCTTAAGAATTTCCTCACGGTCTTTGCGGTCAGGTAGGTCAATGGTCACTCGGCGGTCGAAGCGACCAGGACGAAGCAGGGCCGGATCGAGTACGTCAGGACGGTTGGTGGCCGCCATCACGATTACCTTGGCATTCGGTTCAAAGCCATCCATCTCCACCAGGATCTGGTTGAGGGTCTGCTCGCGCTCATCGTTACCACCACCCATGCCAGTACCACGCACTCGTCCCACCGCGTCAATTTCGTCCACGAAGATTATCGACGGTGCAGCTTTCTTCGCCATCTGGAAAAGGTCACGCACACGTGAAGCACCCACACCAACAAACATCTCAACGAACTCAGAACCTGAGATAGAGAAAAATGGCACACCCGCCTCCCCCGCTACGGCGCGTGCGAGCAATGTCTTTCCTGTTCCTGGTGCACCCATCATCATTACTCCCTTCGGAATCTCAGCGCCAATATCCAAAAACTTCTTTGGATTCTTGAGGAAATCGACAATTTCTTCCAACTCCTGTTTGGCCTCTTTGGCACCCGCCACGTCCTTGAACGTTACTTTCTGCGCGGTGTCATTCGGGTCAATCATGCGCGCTTTTGAAGAACCAAAGTTGAGTGCTTGCATACCGGCACCTTTCACTGAACGAGTGAAAAACCAGATGATAACTCCAAGTAAAATAAGCGGAAACAAAAATGGTGCAAACTGTCCAAACCAGTACATGAAGCCTGTCTCGCGTTGCACGTCAATAGTGATTGCAGACAATTCCTCAGCGGTCACTCCAAGATTGGTGAGAGATTCAGTGACAGAAGCATCGACTTCTCGCTTTGCTTCACCAGGATTTCTTGTTTCATCTTTATAGTCAATCTCCAGTGTTGCTCCGCGAATGACTATGGTACCAACCTCTCCCGCCTTAATCTGAGAGACTACTTGTGTGATAGTCAATTCTTCTGGCGTGACTTTAGCGTCAGTGAGGTAGGAAAATACAGCCGTCACAAAAATGAGCAACAGTAGCGTCGACAACATGTTATTCCAGAAATTACCTGGACCAACTGGTAGCTTCTTTCCGGTCTTATTAAATTTCATTCCTTTCGGTTTTGGTAATGGCGAAGGAGCTGGTTGTTCAGTCTCCCTTATCTCATCTGCCTCCTTATTCTTTTCAGGGGTAGGGTTGAGATTTTTATCTTTATTTTCAGTGTTTTCTGGCATATTCATATTGTCGCTATTATACAGAAATCACCCTAATGCGCCATGTTTTTCAAACTTGTGAAAGGTCTACTTCACTGCTAAAGTTAGGTTTCTATGGGAACCTATATACAAAATCGCAAAGCACGCTTTAATTTCGAAATAATCGAGACTTTTGAAGCTGGTATTGTATTATCTGGACAAGAAGTGAAGTCTATTCGTAATGGCAAAGGGAAATTAGAGGGCGCCTACGTACTGGTTCGTGGTGGTGAAGCATTTTTAGTTAGTGCCAGCGTTTCCCCCTACCAGGTAGCGAATACCGCAAAAAACTATGAACCGGAACGAGTACGCAAACTACTTCTCTCAAAAAAAGAACTCGCCCACCTTGAACAGCAAACCGAAACTGCTCGTTTGACAGCTGTTCCAATTAGGTTGTATAGTGCTGGACGGAATATTAAACTTGAGTTTGCAATTGCCCGTGGAAAAAGAAACTACGACAAACGCGAGACACTAAAAGCTCGAGATAGCAAACGAGATATCGATCGCACTTTGAAAAGTCAACAATAATACCTATTTGGTCAAAGGAAGGTGGTAGTGTTGCCATCGCTTCTTGGAGTAAATAATGAAAACAGATATAAAAAATCTGCCTGCCGAAGTATCGGATGAAATCGATGAGCTTGTCGATGAACTTGTTGAGCACGCTGGCGAACCAGACCCACTTGAAGAAGTACTGCAAACAGTACTCATACAAGTTTACAAGGGTAGGTTACTTCAGTTTGCTTCTGATTTAAACAAAGTGCTTAACACCTTTGCGTGTCAGTGCGACGAACTAATTACGTGCGATTGTCTCCGAAATCAGGCGCGACATTGGGCAGTCAGAAAACTTCTACTTAAATCAATGGTTACTGAACCAGATGAAGAAGAAGTCTTCTGACAGAAAATGGAAGTACTTTTGAAAATTACTTTCATGTATATAGGGAAGTTGTTTAACAACTTCCCTATCACCTTCTTTTGACTAAATATGTATGTACACCGTTCCCGCAGTGCGCAGGCGTAGATATTCTCTATAAGAAAATATCTACGCCTTCCTACTGCGGGGATGCCAGGCATCGACGGTTGGTCGTGTCGAATGTGTGCAGTGTCGAAAACTGGTAATCAATTCGTTAAAAGGTTCCACTCTGTACATGCAAACAAAGCAGTACCAAGTCCTTACGCTCGCGCGTTTGGATTCGCTCCCGCATTTGCGTAATCTTACGCTCGCCGGTTCGATGCTCCGCTCATAAACGTCTCATCCGTGAGCCGGGGTAGAATAGCCACGAGACTGTGGAAATCTATGCCGTTGTCGTAGATTTTCGAGCTTGTAACAACTCGAGACAGTAGTGTTTTGTTTTTCCTCTAGCTACTGGACTTTAAATCAAAGGATAGACTATGCACTGTAGATTCACCTTCACACCCTGATTCGGACGGGAGTTC
>JAACPT010000017.1 GCA_009995385.1 Candidatus Parcubacteria bacterium | reverse complement strand
GTTCGTACAACACGGGAACAGTGAAGATGAGCCTTTTTCGATTGCTAAAACTTCGGACAGACCGTTCAAAGTGACAGCAGTCGCTTGGCGCAATGCTCCTTGCAGGATGGAAGCAATCAGAGAAGCATTGGAAAAAGACCCTGATATGGAACATCAGTCCTTTGGCTCTACTGCCATCGGTGGTGGTCTCATAGCTTCGGGGCTTACCAATGCAGTACTTTTTGGTGGCAGAAGTGCCGTTGAAACAGCGGCGATGTCGCTCATTGTGCAAGGCGCTGGAGGGGTAGCAACCGATTTATCAGGTGCTCCACTCGTAAAGTACGAATTGACTGAACATGATGGGAAGTTTGATTTCTTACTTCCTAATGGTTCAATTATGTCATCAAGTCAAGCACTAAATGACCGACTGGTTGCGATAGTGGAGCAAGTACGAAAATAAACCGTTCCTTTCTCTATGACTCGTCTGATTTACTCAGACGAGTCATTTTTATTATTGCACCCAGCGCTTCACCTCAGGCAAGCGTTGTATATATTGACGAGTTACCGCCTCTTTACCAGGGACTGACCCAAAATGGGCAATTGAAATCATATGGGCAAAAGCATGGGTAAATCCATAAGTGTGCTTTGGTAGTGATGTAATAGCAAAATATTTGAAATACCCTCTTTCAATATGTTTAGCAAGCGCAACTGAATGCAATGTTTCGACATTAACCATCAAATTACTGAGATTAGCGTACGGCAAACCAAACCACCAGCAACTCATCGGTGGGAGCAGATCGATGAATTGTGGTTTTCCATTTTTAAAAAATACGTTTTCATCGTGATTATCAATATTGACAGTGAGTGCTTCACCTTTTAGCGACAAATACTCATCACGGTACTTGGAAAGATGTGTATCTAATAATTCTAAAATATTTGATGCTTGTACTGTTGTCGCAAATTCTATGGGTAGCCAGGCGGTAAATTGTCTGAGAAATGTCACCCGTTCGTTTGCCAGATCGTACCAATTGACCGTGTCCGGTATGGTAATCGGGCAAGTATCGACAGCGTGTGCTGTTTCATATCCAAGCAAAAAAAGACATTCGGCATCAACCTCATCACGCAAGAGTCGCTCGTGTAGATTAGTATCAAAATCAAGGCGATCCATCTTGATAAGGGTGTAGATTGAAGTCTCGTCAAACGGTAATACTTCTACCCTCCCTTGCCTGAAATAGACTGAATACATTTCCTGATATATTGAATCACTAAAATGTTTATTGAGAGAAAAGTCATGCCGCATAAATGCAGTCCTTTGGTCAGTTGGTGCCAACACTCCTCTAATGAAGTGACCTTTATCATCATGAGTCTTATATAACTTGTAGACAGTGTCTCCATAAAAAAAGATGTGTGCCAGGCCAGATTCGATGACTTTGTCTGGTACGCCTGATAGTGCACCCGTCACTTGCCCGCTACAGATAGCTGTAAAGATAAGGCGGTCATACTTTGTAGACCAATCAGTAGTAACACTCATAAGGAAAGACTGTATTGTGCTCTGGCGTTAGTGAGTAATTGCTCACGGACCACTTCTTCTGGCACCCCCTTGATAAGGGCAATTTTTTTATATACTTCTTGCACCATCCACGGCTCGCAACGTTTACCACGGAATGGGATAGGAGCAACGAATGGACAGTCAGTTTCGGCGTGAAGACGCTCAAGTGGTACATTTTTTACCACCACCTCATATTCTTTGGCGAAGGTAATCACTCCCGTGAAAGAAATGGTACCGCCGAGCTCAAAAAAACGTGCTGCTTCTTCACAAGTGCCAGCATAAAAATGTATGTTAAACGGTACTTTGGCGTATTGTTTTAAGACCTCATACACATCCTGATAGACACTTCGCCCCGTTGGACTTTCCTTCCCTGGCTTTGGTCCGCGCGTGTGAATCATGAGTGGCAAATTACGCTCATTAGCGAATGCTATCTGTGCAATAAAGGCTTGCTCTTGCCTGGCATAGCTATCTTTTGGCGTATAGCCCTCGCTCGTTTGATAGTAATCAAAACCACATTCGCCAACACCGACTACTTTTTTATTATCAGCGAGTGATTGATAAAAATCAGTATCAAATACTTCTGCAGTTCCAGTGGAAGAGACATCATCGCCATCACGCGCACCCGGAATAGCTTGAGTAGGATGGAGACCGATAATTGCGTAGCAATTATCGGTCTCCTCGGTCAGTGCTACCGCTTGCGTACTGGTATACGCATTAGTCCCCACATTAATAACCACCACTTCTTCATCGGCACACTTTTTTGCCACCGTGAGTGCATCATCCGAAAAATTAGACAAATTGAGGTGTGCATGGGTATCAATATATTTCATAGTGACAGAAATTTTTTTATGTGGCTCGCATATAATGCAAAGTCTAGGTACTCATGCGTTTTGCCTGGCAGAGTCTGTAGCACAATTGACGGTGCCAGCTCATGTACCGTTTTGACAGTGAACGAATAGTCAGCGACAGCATCCTCTGTATTATGAAATGCGAGCGTTGGAACCGCAAATTCGGTCAAGCACGACCAATCAGAAATTACTTTTTTTGCCTTGAAAATCTTAAGAGGCATACCAAAAAACACACATTTTTTTGGAGCAATACTGCCCTCTTGTATCGAAAGGAGTGCCAAAATCGAACCAATTGATTTAGCAAAAATAAACCACTCATCTTTTTCTCCTGCTCCCACAACAGTCTCTTTCACTTTCTGTAATTCTATTTCAAAATTAATATCCTTCTCACCAGTAGTCCAATGCGCATACTGTGGGTAAAAAATCAGATCAAAGTCAGGTCGGAAGTACTCAGCGCACGAGTCACCCCACTCCCGATTTCCGATACTGTTACCAGAAAGTAGCAATAACTTTTTCATATTATTCTAGCCGAGCAAAAAGATTGTCTGGCTTCTTATTTTCGATAATTGCAGCAAGTATCACTGCTGCAGTTTTTGGCATAAAAGGCACCAGCGCTTCGGCGATTTGATGCAGGTCCCACACTAATTTTTTTATCATCTCTTGTGCCAAGGCAGGGTCAGTCTTTACCACTTTAAATGGTTCATTCTCGGTAATGTATTCATCCATCGCCCCAATGCCCGCCCACACACCGTCGAGCACCGCCTGAAACTGGAAGTGTTCGAGGGCAGCAACATCTATCGATATTAGATCTTTTGTATCAACCGGAACGTCGAGGTGCGTTTCTGCCATTTTCATAATGCGCGCAGTGAGGTTACCCAGGCCGTTTACGAGGTTGGCAGTATACCACTCATTGAGTCGCTCCCACGTGACATCAGTATCCTCAAACGGATGCACGTGACGTAGTAAGAGGTAGCGCGTCGCTTCAGTACCGTACCGCTGCGTGAGTTCATACGGACTGATGACATTACCCAGTGACTTACTCATCTTTTGACCACCCGTAATAATAAAGCCACCGATACATATCTGTGTAGAATTAGGGAGACCAGCGGAAAAAAGCATCGCCTGCCAGATAGCGCTTTGTTGTCGTAGATTGTCTTTACCAGCAAACTGTACCCCCGG
This sequence comes from Candidatus Parcubacteria bacterium, assembly GCA_009995385.1. Classification (GTDB taxonomy): domain Bacteria; phylum Patescibacteriota; class Minisyncoccia; order Phycocordibacterales; family UBA918; genus OLB19. The sequence goes on along the minus strand of JAACPT010000017.1, from coordinate 7,364 downwards.
CCACCAGCCACCAAAATCTTCTTGTTCTGGCCAACCGGTGACTGAAATGTAATTAGTGAGGGCATCAAACCATACGTACATGACGTGCTCTTCATCATCTGGCACCGTGATACCCCATGCCATTTTCGAGCGTAGACGAGAGACGCTAAAATCTTGCAGTCCCCCTTCGACAAACTTCTTAATTTCTGCCAAGCGATACTCTGGTACGACAAATTCTGGATTACTGGCATAGAGATCAAGCAAGGCCTGTTGGTATCTCGAAAAACGAAAGAAATAATTCTCCTCTTCACGAACTTCAATTTCATAGGTTGGATGCAGCGGACACTTACCGTGCTCAAGTTCAGAATCTGTTTTTTCTAGTTCACACCCTTTGCAGTACTTCACTGCCTGCGTAGCTTTATAAATGTCCCCGTTCGCTTTACAGCGTCGCCACATTTCTTGCGCCGCTTTTTTATGGTGGGCATCAGTAGTACGGACAAAATTTGCCTCAGGTAACACACCGAGTTCTGGAAGAAGTTGTTTAAACTCAACCGCTAACTCATCAACAAATGTCTGCGTGTCCTTACCAGCTTCTTGGGCTTTATCATAAATTTTTTGGCCATGCTCATCAGTGCCAGTGTTGAAAAATACGTCATATCCCATACGTTTAGAGTACCGTGCGTACGCATCAGCTCGGACAAGTTCAGTAGCAAAGCCAATGTGTGGTTTGGAGTTCACATACGGCAACGTGGTGGTGATGTAGCGAAGTTTTGAGTCTTTCATAATGAAATTACTCTAACACAGCTCAAAAAATATTACAGTAAAGACCCTAGTGCGCTATACTAGACAGATATGGAATCGAGGAGAATGATCTATTTGGGGATGATTATCGGTGGCATACTCGGTGGTTTGGTGCCTAGTCTTTGGGGTGCGAGCAGCTTTTCTTTTGCGGCAATTTTTGGTAATGCCATCGGGGCGCTCCTTGGTATCTTTGTGATGTTTCGCCTTACACGATAATATCGGAATATTGCCACAGTATAAAAGTCCGGCGCTAGAAACGTCGGACTTTTATGTAATGCTCTACTTCAAATATGAAACCAACTCGGCAATTGCGACACGTGTCTGCTGCCCAGTGTCACGATCACGCACCGTCACGGTATCTTTTAATTCTGGCTTTTCTTCACCAAGGGTATCAAAATCGATAGTCACGCAGTGCGGTGTACCAATCTCATCTTGGCGACGATACCGCTTACCAACGTTACCATTATCATCCCAGGCAACAGTACCAAATGTCTCTTTGAGTACTGAGAAAACGCTGCGAGCTTTTTCTACGAGTGCTGGCTTGTTTTTAAGGAGTGGTGACACCGCTACTTTGTATGGTGCCAGATGCTTTGGTAACTTCAAATAGGTACGGACCTCGCCACCCATCTCGTCTTCGGTGTATGCTTCGCACAGAATTGCCATAAATGCTCGCCCCACCCCAAATGATGGTTCAAGCACGTGCGGCACATAGCGAGTTCCGTCTGGTTCAATGTACTCCATTGAAACTCCGCTGGCGTTCATGTGGGCCTTTAGGTCATGATTTGTTCGATAGGCAAAACCAGCTAACTCGTCAAACCCTTTACCGGGATAATTATACTCAAAATCAATTGTCCGCTTGCTATAGTGCGCAAGGTCATTATCTGGTACTTCGTATTCTCTAATATTCTCTGGGGCAAGACCAATATGGTCATGCCACTTTTGAATCGCTAGCCGCAATTTTTCAAACTCTTCTCGCCACTGCTCTTCTTTTACAAAATACTCAATTTCCATTTGTTCAAACTCCCGCACTCGGAACACGAACTCGCGGGGAGCAATTTCGTTTCGAAACGCTTTGCCGATTTGCGCCAAACCAAATGGCATCTTTGGTGACATCGAATCGAGGACATTCTTGAAATTAACGAACATTCCTTGTGCTGTTTCAGGGCGGAGGTACACCTTACCCTCATCTCCCGCAGTCGCACCGATACGACTTTCAAACATCATATTAAACTGACGAGCAGCGGAGACCTTATTACCCTTTGGGCTCAGGACTTTATGTTCAATAATCAAATTATCAATCTCGGTCAAAGACAAGCCATCAGCATTTATGCCAAGGTCTTTAAGGAGATGATCCGCTCTAAACCGTTCTCCAGTCTCAACGTCTTCTACGAGGGGATCAAAAAAACCAGCCACGTGACCAGAAGTTTCCCAGACTTTGGCGTTCATTAAAATAGCTGCGTCGATTCCGTAGATATCTTCCCTCCCTTCAACGAACATCTTCCACCACTCACGCTTTATGTTGTTATTAAGAGTGACGCCAAGTGGACCAAAATCCCACGTTCCCTTAAGACCACCATAAATATCACTGCCTTGAAACACAAACCCCCGTCGCTTGCAAAGCGAAACCACCTTCTCCATTGTATCTACATTTTTTTCCATACCATATGTCTAACGATTGACTACACCATTATCTTCTAGGGAATTCATCTCTCTAGAAAGTTCAGTCGTAATTTCTAACACTGTAGCCTGCAAAAGAACACCTGTAAAGCGATCATTGGCACGCATAGTTTGTGCCCTTAACAGTACCGGGGCCTTTCGTAATTGAGAAATACTTGGACGGATTGAGACCTGAAATGATAATTCTTTCCTTTCCTGAACACCAATGTCACCGATTGCCCACTGCAGTTTCTTGGATACTGGATTATACGTTACCGTTCCTTCGCCTTCATATAAGTCAAGCCAATCAACGTACAGTGGCAAGCTGGTTTCGACTACCGAATTTTGAATACTGTTGGCACCGGCTTCGGCAACAATAGTCATGGTGTACGTTGTTTCTTCGCCAACTTTTGGCGGGATTGGACCGCGATCGACAAAACTTGCACTATCTCTCCCTGCTTGACTGCGCAGTGCAATTTTTGATGAATATTTTGCCTCTGCTTTTACGGTACCGACAAGAGTCTCGACAGCGCTACTTTCAGACACCCGTCTAGCGTACACATTAACAACCATGTCGAAAGCAGAACTAGTCTTTTCTGGTCCCTGTACTACTTGAAATTCTAGTTGACGCTCATCTCCTGGTAATACCTGATCAAATGAGGGGTTGTTAGACACTTCCCAGCGAACTGCTTTTCGGTTCGAATCATAAAATCCGTTAGCGCTAGTGACTGAATCTTCTCTGAGCGCATTTCCCCCCGGAACTACTTCTACTGCCATGTCATACACCGACTCTTTAAGCGTATTTTTGATAGTAACAATAACTCCTGCGATTTCATTCTGCGGTATGATGACTGAGCGGTCACTGTCGTTATTGATAGCAATCTGCACATCAATGAAGGGTCGTTCAATGATAAAATCAGCTCGACTATCAGCTAACACCGACCCCACTAAGTACTGGTTATCTGGATTTGCTGGACCGGCAGAGAAATTAATACGAAAAGTTTCATCCGTTAGACCGGTAACTAGTCCTTGTAGTTTTATAACTGATTTCTGTTCAGGTAGTAGTTCATCAATTCGCCAAACATTTTCTCCATAGATGGGAGCTGGTTCTGACTTTTCAAAATCAAACCCATTGGGATACGAAGCGGTAATCAACACGTCACGCAGTGGTGCTGAAGCATTTGAAACTGCGGTTATCACTACTTCTGTCATTTGCCCAGAAGCAACTTTTTTTAGATTTTCAATGCGAATGACAAGTGGCGCGGAACTAATACGGAACACAAATGGTAGCGCTTCTTTATAAAACGTTGTGTCAGATCCTTCAATTCGGTATTCGACAGTCGCCTCAATCTTTTTTTCGGCATTTTCTTCTCCAAAGACAGTCACCTGTACCGGTACCGTTTGTTCTTCTCCTGGAGCCACTACATCAATTGGTATCCGCTCCTCAAATAGATTTCGTGGTGAATCGCCAGTGGAACGCGTGCCCTTAGGATACCGTAAAATAAGTGTTGCTGAATCGATCGGGACAGTATTTTTATTAATAACTGCTACTTGAAGAGACATGGTTTCTCCACCCCCCACCAATGACTGTCCTTTGATTACTACTTCAATATTGTCCCCTGAGACTTGATTGAAACCAAAATACAAAAGCAGACTTGTCATGGCTGCGACAAGAATAAAAATAACCAGACTTCCCGAAAGGACAAATCCTCGATAGTGTCGTTTTGGTGTTATCTTTGGTGCTTCGTCTAGCGGTTCCTCGGAAGAGGCAATCATGCCGTCTCGTAAATCAGAGACATTCGCTTTGGTAGTTTTTGGAGTAACAGACCAATCACGTGATACATCTATTTTCTCGTCAGTAAGGGTGTGCCGAAAATCTTGTCCGACTTGTGTACTGCGATCATATAAACGCTGGCGCATTTCTTCTATTTGCTCTTGGGAACGTATCGGTTTCATGTTCTTGTAGTATACCATTGGCTTATAAATGACTCACTCCAATAGCGTGGGTATAGAGTGCGGAGATTATTTCTCTATTTTTACTTGTATAGTGCTCTGTAATACCGATTGGATCGCTACCGCGCAATGTTTCTGGTATTTGATTTTTATTAACATATCCAAGGAAACTTAATACCGTGACCGCAACTACTGCTTCTACAAATTGACGATTTGCGACCGCCACTGCCACCACTTCTAATCCCGACTGGACATACTCAAACAAGTGTACATCACACTCTTCTCCTTTCATGAAACGACGAAGTAATCGGTGCAGGTTTACCACACTTCCCCGAGCTTCTCGATCAAGCGCGTCATGGTAATAATTTCTCATTGCTTCAACACTCCCTATCTTCCAACCTCGTTTCCCCTTGATTAAAGATACGCGGAGCAGGGAAAATTCTTGTAGCGCGTAGCGTTGTTTGGATCGTTCTTCGCGAATACTTCTAGCGTCAGCATAAAGCATTCCCGCTTCTTTGGTAAACAGAAGAAAGCTACGGTCAGCAGTATTGCGATTGAAGGTGCCACAAACTAAAGCTTCGGTGGTATACGTCTCGTAGGCCATACGTGATTTTTTAGTCGTACTCTGCTGCAGAAGAATGCATACAGTACAGCTCTCTTACTGTTTCTCAATACTAAACATACAGCGAAACTTACCAACTTCTACCACCTCCCCATTTGTGGCAGCAAAAATGAGCGCAGCCGCACCAACGGTGTTAGTGAGCAGTGCTTGGTGTGTTTCGATCACCGCTTTACCAGCTACATCGGTATCGACTGTGAGCGTGACCATGTCTTGTGGAGCAAGACCAGTGGTCTTACGGCGCTCTTGGATTGCTCGCATTAGTTCACGCACCGCACCTTCAGCGAGAAGCGCTGGGGTCAATGCAGTATCAAGGATGACACGTTCAGATTGAGTAGTGGCAAACACGATTTTTTTGACATTCACTTCATCAGCAATAATATCAGCATACTCTGACTGCATCTCGATATTGAGTGACAATGTTGCTAATGGTTGTCTGACTTTACTATTAGCTTTTGTCCGCGCTTCAAGCGCCAGTGTCACAAACTCTCGGACGAGACTCATCTCCTTAAGTACTACATCGTCGACTGTTCCGGCTTCTGGCCACACTCCAAGGTGAACACTTTCTCCGTCACCCTCTTCCTTCACCCGTTGCCAAAGGTATTCCGCGTAAAATGGCATCACTGGAGCAAGGCAAAGCGCCAGCGTACGAAGCGTAAAACGAAGTGTTGCGAGTGCTTTTTCCTTATCTTTTGTATCGTTACCCTTGAGTCGCTCCCGACTACGGCGTAAGTACCACACCGACAAATCGTCTATCAAATCTACGATTGGACGAGTTGCTTTATCAAGTTCATAGTTTTTATACCCCGCAGTTGATTCGGCTACGAATTGGTTAAGGCGAGCGATGATCCATCTGTCGAGCACTTGTGTAGAGCCATCGTTTGAGGCGGTACTATCGGCATACATCTCATACATTGCGAGTACGTTATGCAACCGACCAATAGTTTTACGCTGTAGTTCAAGTACTTCCTTCTCGGAAAAACTCAGATCTTCACTCCGAATAACTGACGAAGATAGTAAATACAGACGCATCGCGTCTACTCCCACACGGTTAGCAAGTTCCATCGGATCAGGATAATTTTGGAGCGATTTACTCATCTTTTTTCCATCTTCCGCCAAGACTAAACCATTCACAATCACCTGTTCGTATGGTGATTTCCCAAACAATGCTACTCCAAGGACAAGCATCGAATAAAACCACCCTCGAGTTTGATCAAGTCCTTCAGCGATAAACTGCGCGGGGAAATACTCAGGCTCAAACGTATCAGCACAGGCAAACGGATAGTGTACCTGAGCGTACGGCATCGAACCACTTTCAAACCAGCAATCAAACACATCAGGAACCCGCTCCAGTTTTACACCATTTTCATACATCATAAAGTCATCAATGTACGGTCGGTGCACATCAAGTTCATAGTTATCATTATGCGGTATAGGTACAAAAGGAAGTGGGCGTAACTCAGCATTTATAAAATCATACGAGTCATCTTTAATGTGTTGCAACGTTTCCCTCGCACTATCTCCACCGGCAGCCGCCTGAAGCATCTGGAGTGGTCCGTTGTGGGAAATAATCAAGATGTTCTTTTTTGTATAAGTACTATCAATTTCATACAAGAAATCACCTATTCTTCTCTTAACATCACCCCAACTCTCACCGCCTTGTGGCTGTTTAGTGAGGTACTCATCACCAAAGAAAGTGTGGTATTCATCAACTGATTTACCTTCAAATTCACCAAACTTCATTTCGAGTAAACGGTCGTCAGCAAGCACACATTCTGGAGAGAGACCAAGAGCATTTGCCACCAGACTGGCTGTTTCTCTAGTACGCTGCAGGGGCGAATGGTAAATGTAATCAATCTGCGTGCGCTGCAGCTCTTGTACCAATGAAGCAATCTGCTCTTTTCCTTTTTCGGTCAACCCATTTTCTACTGCCGTGTCGACATTGAGAATCCCTTTAGGATTAAGTGCCGACTCGGCGTGTCGAGCAATAAAGTACTGGTTATCAGTTTTGGGTGCAAACTGTTGCAATTCAGCAATACTGCCAAGTACTTTGTATGTCTTGGTTTCTGGATTACGCCATATTGGAAGTGGTGCACCCCAATAGCGTTGTCGACTTACCGCCCAGTCGCGTGCACCTTCAAGCCACTTCCCGAAGCGATTACTTCCTACATGTGCGGGGACCCAATTGATTTTCTCATTGACCGCTACCAACGTGTCTTTAATTGCCGGCACGTCGACAAACCAAGAAGTGGTAGCGTAATTTAGTAACGGTGTCTCACAGCGCCAGCAGTGTGGATAACTGTGCGTAATTTTTTCTTTATCAAATAGTCGCCCCCTTGTTGCCAAGGCACGGATG
>JAACPT010000016.1 GCA_009995385.1 Candidatus Parcubacteria bacterium | reverse complement strand
GGGAGAGGAAGGTGAGGATGACGCCAGGTCAGCATGTCCCTAGATGCCTTGGGCTGCACTCGTGATACAATGGGTAGTACAACGGGACGCAATACAGTAATGTGGAGCAAATCCTAATAAAACTATCCTCAGTTCGGATTGTGGGCTGCAACTCGCCCACATGAAGCTGGAATCGCTAGTAATCGTGAATCAGCACGTCACGGTGAATACGTTCCCGAGCCTTGTACTCACCGCCCGTCAAGTCAGGGGAGTCGGAAGTGCCCGAAGGTCGCCCTTGCGGCGAACTACGGTAAATTCGATAACAAGGACTAAGTCGTAACAAGGCACGGCTAGCGGAAGCTGGTCGTGGATTAATTCCAATTGGATACGTTGTCGTGGACTGGTAACAGTTTCACATATGACGACTAATTGGTCGATGTTAGGTGCCTCAATTGAGCATCTAACGAGACATAATACTCAGTTCTCTGAAATGGTATTAGACTCTTGGGAAAGACCAAGTCCAAAGGATAAGACAAAAGAGTGTGCAAGTCGCTGTGGTTATGAAATTTCAATAATACAGAAAAACGGCGGGTCCAAAGGACCCGCCGTTTTTCTGTATCTACTTACCCTCCCATCTTGTTCACGTAATCCTGCTTTGGCTGTGTTACTCCGTCAAGACCAGTGCTACTAACGAGCATATTCACGACTCCCCAGAAGATAACAATAATCACAAATGCTGCGACACCATAAATCGCAAGCGCTTTCGCTTTTTTACGCCCGTCCTCGGCAGTGCTTTCAATTACAAAATAGCGTATGACATTAGCAACGAAAAATAAAAAGGCAATTCCAATCAGAAAAGGAACGACGACGCTACTCAAAAAAGTAAGGACGTTCGGAATCATACTCTGAAGACTTTGTGCATGCATAATAAAAGGGAAGCATAAGAGGCCCGCCGAAAAGAAAATTACTTTATTCATACGTGTAGTATAGCGCACCATAAAAAAAGTAGCATAAGACACTGTGTATTGACATTTATTTAGTGTGTATTATAATAATCAAGGTTCAACAATTTGGAGAGTCTAATGAGTTCTCGAGTTTTTGGTTTGTTCTTATTCGCCGCAGCATTCGCTGCATTTTCTTTTTCTTTGGGCACCGCGCTTGATACGCCAGTGGTATATCAAGATGCCTTGTCTCGTAGATGCGTTGCTATTGAAGATAGAGATGGTCTGCGCAACTGTCAGCGCAAACCACGAGTCTATGAAGTGGCATACGTCGCCCCTGGATTGACGTACCATAAGATAGAGCGTATGCGCGACAAAAAGTAACGCCTTACATTATAACCAACCAGATTATATCTGGTTGGTTTTTTATAGATAAGAAAAAGCCGATGCGCATTGTGCATCGGCGGTTGTTGTTTAGAGTGTGGCGGTTGTTTTGAATTTGATTTTGTTCTGTTGTTTTTTGATCCTTTCTTGGTGCTTGCGTTGCAGGCGTTTGCCGATGGTGGCACGTTGCTCGTTACTTAATGGTTCACGAGGGGTACCTTCTGGTTCACGACTGGTGCCACTGTTTTTTGCTATGGATTCTATCCAATAAGACATGAACTATACTCCTTTTTGTGGTTGGTCCACTTAAAAACATAGCACAATGATTACTGGCGTGCAATTGCAGAAAAGTGAGTAGCAAACCCCTTTCACATCTTTGATAAATCTGCTATAGTGCTGACCATTAAATAGTACGGAACAGTTTGTCCCGTCTTGTGTCCGCGCTTAGCTCAGTTGGCTAGAGCATTCGACTGATACTCGAAAGGCCCTAGGTTCGAATCCTAGAGCGCGGACACAGGACGGGACTTCTGTATTTACGGCATGAGTGCTTTCAGGTGTTCTGCACCGGTGGCATATACCAGAATAAAATCTTTGTAGCAACGCAAAGATTTTTATTCATCAGATAACTTCTAGCAGTAATTTAACGTACCGGCTTCTCAGCTTCAAAATTTTCGATCTCTTGTGGTGACATTGATGCTCGCTCCTGGAGGAATTGGGTTTGCTTTTCTAGGTCTGCTGCTACTGCTTTTAATTCGAGGGCAATATTGTATACGAAAACGGCAAACCCGATGGTAATAATCCAGGCGATGATGGGAAAGATTTTAAATGATTCTAGGGTTCGATCGCTACTAGTAGTTTTCATAGAGATAAAGTTATAAAGAAAGGATAGCAGACTTTTTGGTCCAGATTTTGAATTGCCTAGTTATGGGGCAGGGTAGCTTTTTTATAAAATTCCTCTATCATTAAAATACTATGGATTTGAAAGAAATATTTGCGGACAAAAAGGTGACCGTCATGGGGCTAGGATTGCTCGGACGGGGGATAGGAGATGCTGCTTATCTGGCAGAGATGGGTGCTGAAGTGGTCGTAACGGATCTTAAAAATGAAGTAGATCTACACGACTCAGTTAAACAGTTGCAGCAATTTGAGAATATCACTTTTGTACTTGGAGAACACCGAGTAGAAGATTTCAGAGGACGCGATTATATTTTAGTGGCGGCTGGCGTTCCCATGCACTCGGTATATTTAGAGCACGCTCGTGAAGCGGGCATTCCGCTAAAACAATCGGCGGCTTGGTTTGCAGAACTTTCTAAGGTACCGATTATTGGTGTCACTGGCACTCGTGGTAAGAGTACTGTGACCCATATGATTCACCACGTACTTTCTGAGGTGACGGGCGAAAAGATTTTGCTTGGTGGTAATGTGCGTGGAGTATCAAATCTGCAGCTCTTGAAAGAAGTACGAGAAGATTCGCTTTGCGTGATGGAACTTGATTCGTGGCAACTACAAGGGTTTGGTTGGGCGAAACTATCTCCGCAAGTGGCAGTGTTCACTAATTTCATGGAAGACCATCTTAACTACTACCAGGCTGGTGGAAAGAGTAAGGAAGAAGCGATGCAACAATATTTTGCAGATAAAGCAAATATTTTTCGTTACCAAGATGAGAGCGGCGTATTTATCACTACTCCAGAAGTGTTTGAGCAGGCAAAGCAGTTGACCGGGGTAAGTATCGGACAAGAAGTGATACTGGCGGACGCATCGGTGATTCCTGAAGATTCACTACTGGCGATGCCAGGTGAGCATAATCGACTCAATGCTGCCTTGGCGTACGAAGCTTTACTGGCGCTCAGTGTCACGGAAGAAGAGATTTTTGTCGGACTCGCCAGCTTCCCGGGAGTACCAGGGCGACTTGAATATCTTGGTGAACGAGATGGAATAAAGATATATAACGACAATAATGCGACGACTCCACAAGCAACGATACAAGGGCTACGTGCCGTCGGTTCTATCGACGATAAAAATGTCATCCTCATTGCTGGCGGGGCGTTTAAAGGTATCGATTCTGCAGAACTCCTTACCGAAATACCAAAATACTGTAAGCAAGTGGTGTTGCTTCCAGGAACTGGTACTGACAGCATTAAAGGTACCCTTAGAGCAAAAGTGTATGAGACCATGGAAGAAGCAGTAAAAGTTGGGCTTGCCTACGGCAAGTCTGGCGACATCCTCCTCTTCAGCCCTGGGTTTGCTTCATTTGGTCTTTTCAAAAATGAGTACGAACGTAATGACCAGTTTATACAGTGTTTGAATCAAGTTGAGGAAGAGTAATTTTATTTTTTTTTTAAACCAATAGTATATTTTGTTCTTCCTTAAGTTTAAAAAACTAGTTAATTGATTGACTTATTTCAAGGATTCTTTTTCATGGTATTATGAGATATTCTTATCTCGCAGTATGGAAAAAATCGACATCAACACTATTTCTCGGATTCATTTCATTGGTATCGGTGGTATCGGTATGTCGGCGTTAGCGCGCCATTTTATGACTGAAAAAAAGCAGGTGAGTGGGTCTGATCGTACGCTTTCGACACTGACAAAGACGCTGCACAGTGAAGGAATTCAAATATTTGGTGAACAGGTTGCTAGTAACATTACTAAAGATATAGAACTTATCGTGTATACCGAAGCGATGGGCAAGGAGCATGAAGAGATGGTTGCTGCAAAGAAGTTGGATGTGCCGATGATGAACTATTTTGAAGCGCTGGGTCTCGCGATGAATCCGTACTATCTCATCGCCGTTGCTGGTACGCATGGCAAGACGACAACCACGGCAATGATTACAGATATTTTTGAACAAGCCGAAAAAGACCCAACCGCAATTATTGGTTCGCTCCGTGCTAAAACAAAAAGTAATTACCGTGCAGGTAAGACCAAATACGCCATTGTTGAAGCGTGTGAATATAAGCGAGATTTTCTTAGTTTGCGCCCGGATATTTTGGTGATTACCAATATTGAATTCGAGCACGTCGATTACTATAAAGACCTTAAAGATGTACAATCGGCATTTCGTACTTTGGCAGAGCAAGTCAATGAAGGTGGAATGGTAATTACCAATACAACTGATAAAAATATCGTACCAGTTGTCGCTGGGCTTACTGTTCCAGTGTTCAACTATCTTGATCTCATCGATGTACAACAACCAATGAAACAACCGGGAATGCATAATCGTTTTAATGCTGCTGCAGCACTTGCTGTAGCCAAGCGTGAACGACTAGACCTAAAAGAGGCAAAGGAGTCGTTGGGAAATTTTTCGGGTACGTGGCGTCGCTTTGAATACAAAGGAGAGTGCAATGGTGCGCTCGTCTATGATGATTATGCACACCATCCAACAGAGATTCGCGCCACCATCGATGCGGCCCGAGAACTGTACCCAGATCGTAAACTTATCATCGCCTTTCAACCACACACCTTTACCCGTACCAAAACGCTTTTTACCGATTTTGCAAAGGCATTTGGTCTAGCCGATGCGGTCGTACTTTTACCTATTTATGCCGCTCGTGAACAAAATGAAAGTGGGGTATCGAGTCGAGAGCTCTCCGTGAAAGCATTAGAATTTTGTCGCGAAGCACGATTTATAGAAAGTGTCCCAGTAGCGGAAGAATACTTCAGACAAGTGCTTACTGACCAAGACGTATTAGTGGTAATGGGTGCAGGGGACGTCTCTGCACTAGCTTCTGAATTAGTGAAATAAGAACAGCCGAGGTGAATCGGCTGTTTTGATGATTGCACTATTTAATCAACAGTGCCATTGATTGCTTCTGTCGCTTCAAGCAGAGCTTGCTGTCGTAACGTCTCTTGGTTAAGTAGGAAAATGAACGCCATGAACGAAGTGCTTACCATAAGCGAAGATAAGAGATTGAACTCTTTACCTAGCGCGGTACCAAATGCCATGACACCAAATCCACTAATCACTGAAAGTGCAAAGAATGAACCAGCGAGCTTGTAGTGCACCAGTTTAGAAATGTTTGAAAAATGTTGCGTTCGCCACTGACTGGCTACCTTGAGGGTAGTGTAGGCAGTTACTCCAGCCATTAATCCAAAAACCAAAAAGGCGCCGCCAAGCTGCACTGTGTTCCAGTCCCCACTTTCTGCCAAAGGAATGAGAGCAGGGGCACAAAGGAGTGCGTCCCAACTCACCGACATGACAATGACAAAATGTCGGGCAGATCGTTTGCTGGTGGGAAGTAGGTGACTGAGTGCACTAGAGATGCTGACTGTTGGATGCTTACCCATCTCTTCGTGTACTATTTCATAGACGACGAGGAAGATAAGTAATGCACCAAGTAATCCTAACCAGTTTTGCAAAGAGGGATACGATTTACCAATCGTCCAGAACAACATAAAGCTTATTACTGGACCAAGGCTGTGAGTGAGTCCGAGTGCGCCAGCCCAATTGAGGGTAGTAAGGTGCTCATCTCTGAAACGACTAAGCGTCGCAATAAACAGATCAATTGCCAAGCCAAACCCAAAGGGAATGACAAGAAACCAATACTGGAGTGTATGGTCGTGCATGGTAAACCTCCGAGTTGAAAAGAACTATCGCAACAGTACAATTACATTTGGTATCTGTCAATTTATCATTGCGTGTGAATATTCTTTCCTTTCATTTCTCCCTTTTGCAATCGACGTTCTGGTGGTAGTCTAGCGGTATTATGGAATATGGAACGTTGTATATAGTGGCTACACCGATTGGTAACCTCGAGGACATCACCTATCGAGCGGTACGGATACTAGGTGAGGTGGATCAGGTACTCTGTGAAGATACTCGGGTGACGGGAAAACTTTTGGCAAAGTATGGCATTAAAGCGAAACTGCGTCGCTACGATGCTCACGCCAGTGGGCAGGTACATGACAGTATTATTGAAGATTTACGTTCAGGCAAAAACCTTGCACTGGTAAGTGATGCTGGTACTCCTGGGGTGAGTGACCCGGGAGTCCTCCTTGTGGAGCGCGCCCGCGAAGCGGGCGCGCAACTCGAGGTCATCCCTGGTCCATCATCGGTCATCGCCGCAGTTTCACTCGCTGGTATTACCGGCAATCAATTCACTTTCCTCGGATTTGCTCCGCAGAAGAAGGGTCGTGAGACCTTTTTTAAAGGTCTCACGACTCATGCGCAGCCAGTGGTCTTTTTAGAATCGACACATCGCATCATGAAAGCGTTAGAGTCTCTAGCGATTGCGCTTCCGACTGCAAAAATCTACCTTGCCCGCGAACTTACTAAACTCCACGAGACACTGCATATTGGGACGGCGGCTGAACTGTTAGCTGCACTACACGCCGAACCAGTCAAACAAAAAGGCGAATTTGTCGTATTGGTAGAGGCAAGGTAAAATAGCACCATTCATGTCAAAAGAAACTCTCGTTTTTATCTTTGGTATTTTACTTACTATCATTCCATTTTTAGGAATACCATTACTGTGGCGGCAGTACATTATTTTTTCAATTGGAGTACTGCTAGTCTTTGTGGGGTACTCACTTCGTCGGTACGTCTATTTGAGTCACCTTGATCGAGGCAATGGTGAGCGGGGAAATGATTCATTTGTCGAGACTACCGAGCAGCTTTTTGACAATTCTACGTTAGAATAGAGTATGCATAAAATCGGCACACCGCTCATTGCTCTAGCGATAATACTTGCTATAGCAAGTTTTCTACCGTCAACGTTTGAGGTCTCTTCAGATACTGTTGCCGAAGCAATGGTGGGGAAGGTCTATGCCCCACAATCGGAAACAGTAGAGGTACCTGTACCCGTTGATAATCGGTTAGTGGTAACACACGTACCACTACCTGAGCAGGTGAAGGCAATTTACATGACCTCCTGTGTCGCCGGTACGCCGTCATTCAGAAGTAATTTGATTGATCTTATCCGCGAGACGGAACTGAATGCCGTCATAATTGATATCAAGGATTATTCGGGCACTATTTCCTTTCCCGCACAAAGTGAATCGTGGCGATCGGCTTGGCTCGAAGCACGCTGTGGAACCAAAGACATGCCACAGCTTATCGAATTACTGCATGACCATGGTATTTTTGTCATTGGACGAATCACGGTCTTTCAAGATCCTTTTTATGCACCAAAACATCCTGAGCTTGCGGTGCAAAGGAGTGACCAAGTGACGGTTTGGAAAGACCATAAAGGGCTCTCGTTTATTGATATCGCTGCCAAGCCATACTGGGATCATATTATTGAACTTGTAGTTGATTCGTACAACATTGGATTTGATGAACTCAACTTTGATTATGTTCGCTATCCATCCGATGGCAACATGACTGACACCTACTACCCACAAAGTGTGGCGGGACAATACGGAATGGACCGTCAAGCTAATCTTGAAGCATTCTTTAAGTATTTGAATGAGAAGCTCAATGATGAAGAAAAGTTTACGGCGGTGCGTCATGACGGCACTGGTCGTGCCTCCAGTACTCCTTGGACATCGGTTGACCTGTTTGGAATGACTACCACCAATTTCGACGACCTCTCGATTGGGCAAGTGCAAGACCGGGCGGCGCCATATTTTGATTTTGTTGCCCCAATGGTGTATCCCTCGCATTACCCCAAGAATTTTTTAGGATTAGGAGACCCGAATGATTATCCATATAAAGTGGTGTACCACGCCATGAAAACAGGTGTTGACCGGATGCTTTCCAGCACCACTCCGATGCAAGGATTTTTGCATGAGAGAATCGGAACTTCGACTCCGGCGCTATACAGTAAGCCTGTATATACTGGTGACCGCTTCCGTACTTGGATTCAAGATTTTGACTACGGGGGAGACTATGATGCTGCTGATGTTCGGGCGCAGATTCAAGCTAGCTACGATGCGGGCGTAAAAAACTGGATGATCTGGGCGCCATCAAATATTTACACCAGAGAAGCACTCGAAGACGCAGAGTAAAGAACTGTGTGCTAGCGACTTTTTTTGGTAATTGATGCGGTATGATGGTGATATGCCTGATAAATCTGAATCATCAGTTAAGCTGTATTCGTACGCTGACGATCTCCCTAAAAATGGAAAGGGAATGCTGATTCCGCGCCCAAAGCAGACGCCTCCTACACACACCTTTACTCCAATGAGTGCAAGAAAAACCAGCTCTCGTTCACTTAAGCGGGTCGCGGTAGTAGTGGCTGGTGTAGCGGCGATTATCCTTGTCAGTATGACGGGGTATGGGTTAGTTGCGCAACAAAACCTCGCCGCTGCTCCCACCGTGACAATAGTGAATCCGTATGATCAACGCACGACAGAGCTCACGTATGGTCCGCAAGAAGCGTTCTCACGAGAAGCACTCTTCACGGGTACTCGTGATTCTTTTATAGATGAAGGGATAACGTTTATTGAAGTCGACCTTACCAAAGAACAACTCCGCTTTTTCAAAAAAGGGGTGCTGTACCAAAGTGCTACTATTGTACGTACTAGTGAAACTGGCTCATGGTGGGATACCCCATCAGGGCTGTATAAAATAGAAAAAAAGACCCCCGAATTTTTCACGAACATCGGACAAGTATATTTTCCTTGGGTATTGAGTTTTGAAAAAAATTTTATCATTCATGGTTGGCCGACGTATCCAGGTGATCGTCCGGTCTCAGCTGATTTTACTGGTGGCGGTATTCGTCTCGATGATGCTGCCGCTGAGGCACTGTATAGTGCAGTATCGGTAGGGACGCCGGTTTTGGTACATAAGCGACAAGAACAGACCGCCAAAGTATTTGTCTACGAACCTCAAGTACCCGATATTGATACGAAGCACTACTTCATCGCGGATATTGAGAATGGGACAGTTATGGCTGCCACTAATCTTGACCAGCCAGTTCCCATTGCCTCACTGACAAAATTAATGACTGCGGTAGTGGCGGCAGAGCAACTTGATCTCGATGGACGCGTTAAAGCAGTAGCACCAACGTTCGTCACCACACTTATTCCTCGGCTTGAAGGGAGAACCAGTGTCTCCTTGTACAGTTTATTGCAGTTGCTACTGGTAGAATCTTCTAATGAAGCGGCAGAAACGATTGCTGGAGAAATGGGTCGTGCAGGATTCATTGCCGCCATGAATACTAAAGCAAGACAACTTGGTATGCTGCACACCAACTTCGCTGATCCCTCTGGACTCAGTGCAGAAAATACCGCCTCGCTTGGTGATCTCTATACCCTTACTCGCTACATTTATGAAAACCGGCGCTTTATCTTTGAACTGACTGCTAATACCAATTTAGCCAGTGCTCATGTGGGCGGGGAGTTTGACGGATTGATTAATTTCAATGAGGTGAAAGATATGGATAATTTTATCGGCGGCAAGGTAGGAGAAACACTCGCTGCTGGACAGACATCAATTTCGCTCCATCGCTTATCATTTCAAGGACAAGAGCGGATACTAGCAGTCATTCTCCTTGGTTCAACCAATCGTACATCCGATGTACAGGCACTCATCGCCTATGTCCAAAATCGTTTTGGTAACTAGCAGGGAACGGTTTTTCAAAGTATACTTGATTATAAGGATTATTTAATAAAAATATTGTATGAGTTTCGAAAGTTTCGGTTCCAAAGAAAGTGGTTCAGAAAAAAGTGCAGCCTTGGAGCATTTAAAAGAAGTTGGTGTTTCACTTGCTAACCGTTTTAATGCCTTCGAGGGTAAGACTTTTGATGCGATGCAAGATATAAAACCCAATACTTGGAATGAGAATAGCGGGGTAATTATTTTTGCCGATCATTCGGGTGAAGTATTTGCAGTGCCTAGTACTGATCGGTATCGTAATGAATTATTTAAAGACCAAACAGTGACTAAGGATGAAAGTATTGGTGTACCATCGCTCAGTAACACGGAAGTTTGGAGTAATGATCCAACTCAGGCTGAAACTGTTCCTGGATTTCAAGAGTGGAATGCTGCTGTTCATAGTGCTAAAGCGATACGGACTGCGGAAAGACAAGAAAGAGAAAATAAAGAAGCGGTATAGTACGTAACTGTAAATCTTCAGTAGAACAGAAATAAATAATTAGCAAGCAAAAACCCCAGCGTCATAAGACGCTGGGGTTTTTGCTTGCTATACTGTAGAGAATAGTTTGTATGAATTTTGATCCAGATAGAATAACGTTTTTTGCCAAGACCGACGCACGGGGTCATGAAGTGGCGTTTGGTATTAAAGCTAAAGATCGACAACGGCATATGTACGTGGTCGGAAAGACAGGTATGGGTAAGTCGACGCTACTCGAAAATATGGCGGCGCAAGATATCATGAATGGTGAAGGAATGGCATTCATCGACCCTCACGGTTCTGCTGCTGAAACACTGCTTGAGTATGTCCCCGAACACCGGGTAAAAGACGTGGTGTACTTTGCACCGTTTGATCTTGAACACCCGATCTCTTTTAACGTTATGGAAGATGTCGGTCCAGACAAACGTCACTTGGTTGTGTCAGGACTCATGTCCACGTTTAAAAAAATTTGGGTTGATGCCTGGAGTGCACGTATGGAGTACATACTCACTAATGCACTGTTGGCACTGATTGAATATCCTGACACGACGCTGCTCTCAGTAAACCGGTTGTTTGTCGATAAGGAATATCGCCAAAAAGTAGTGGCGTACATTCAAGACCCAGCGGTGAAGTCGTTTTGGACTGATGAGTTTGCCAATTACACCGATCGCTTTGCTGCCGAAGCACTGCCAGCCATCCAAAACAAAATTGGACAGTTTACCGGCAACCCACTCATTCGCAATATCATCGGGCAACCACATTCTAGTTTTGATA
>JAACPT010000005.1 GCA_009995385.1 Candidatus Parcubacteria bacterium | reverse complement strand
GTAATTCCAAGGACTACTGAGGTAGTTATTAAGTGACGTAGCTGAGAGACCGCGCTCAGCAAGAACTTGTCTCAAAAAGGCGACGTCTACCATCTCTTTAGTTTCTGTCTTGGTAAGTGCAGTAACTGGGTTAAATTCCTCTTCTTTCTCTTTTGTCTCACAACTCTCAACAAACCTAGTGTCAATAGCTTCTAACAAGCGCCCGGGGAGGAGCTCTCTTCCTTCTGTATTCTTCTCTGCTGAAGAGAGGTGCAAACTCCGTTTAGCACGAGTCATTGCTACATACAACAACCGTCGCTCATCTTCGATGAACGCTTGAGCATCGACTCCTTCGTGTTGTTTAAGTGGAATAGTGAAGTATTGTTTTTTCGATGTGCCACTCCAAGCACTATCAATGAGGTGTGGAATGAATACCGTTTCAAATTCTAGACCTTTAGATTTATGTGCTGTCATTACTTGCACTGATTCTGTATTCGTAGCAATGTATGGTGCCGTAAGTGGTAATCCATACGTTAGGCGAGCTGTAAATGCTTCACTTACTTCACGAAGACTCCCTACTCCGTCTCGTAAGACTAACTCTTCAATCTCATCGTACAATCTTCGAACTACTCGGGTACTTTCAAATGGGTCGTGGGCAATAATATGGTCAAGAAATCCACTGGCTTGCAGCACGTATTCAAGTACTCGCTGTGGTGCTTCATGTACTTCTCTGGCCCTGGCTTCGATGAGCACAGCCTGGACTTTACATAATCGTTCTGGCTCAGTGATACCAAGATCGCGTAATGTTGTCTCACTAGAAAACAAACTATTGAGGCTTTGTGTATACGAGCGAGCACTGAGCAGCCGCAGTAAATCATCAGTAGGAATCCCCCAATAGGCACCGTGTAAAACATTGAAAAGTGCTTGTTCACTCTTATCAGCGATAACCGCATCAATGAGCGAACGTATTGCTTGCGTCACCGGATGACGGAGGATATCACCGTCTGCGGAAGCAGTCACTGCCAGACCAGCTTTACGTAAAACTGAGGCAAAAATTTCTACTTCTCGATTTGTACGTACAATAACCGCTACTTCGTGCGCTGGTGTCCCCCGCCTGATTTCAGACTGCACCGCTTCCATGACCCACTCATCTTCAACAGCTTGATGGGAAAAAGAGCGCCGAGTGAGTACCGAAGCGTCAACCGCTTTAGCAAGTAACGGTATTCGAAGTGCATGAAGAGGACCAGATGCAACTTTAATTAGACTATGGGCAGCATCAAGGATAGTTTGGCCAGAACGATAATTTTCAGTCAGAGTGATTACTTTTGTTCCTTTAAAACGCTCGGTAAAAAAGAAGAAATTTTCAAGCGACGCCCCTTGGAATCGGTAAATAGCCTGCTTTTCATCTCCCACTGCAAAAATATTAGGCGCTGCATGAAATGATGCTAGTAGCTCAAGAATCTTGTTCTGGGAACCATTCACGTCCTGGTGCTCATCCGCAAGAATATACAAATAACGTTCTTGGAGATCACGAAGCATCTCTTCATTATTTTGAAGCGCATTCACCGTCTCAACTATCATGTCATCAAAATCGTACAGTCTTTGGTCACTAAGCATTACTTCGTAGCGACGGTAGATATATAAAAGCTCACGGTTCTTTTCAATAGCTTTTTCAAATTTACTATACTCGCTACGCACCTTTCCTTTATGCGCACCTTTTTCATGAAACTGCTCAATTTCACTAAGCGTCACCACTTGGGCATTAATAATCGAAACTAATCCGTCAGGAGTGATATATTCTTGTTTTAATTGGCTGATGATTCGCTGTACGTGCGTCACATAATATGAAGGATCACCCATCGGTCGCAGTAGCTTAATTTGACCATCATTGATGATAGTTTCGATGATAGCTATCTTTTCCAGATCACCCGCCGGACGACCGCCAATCACCCGTTCATACGCATCTGGGTACTGTGCAATGAGCTGTTGTGCAAATCCGTGAAAGGTGAAAATTGGTACTTGATATGCAGTTGCACCAATGTACTTTCGTAATCGTTCGCGCATCGCTTTGGCGCCAGATTCGGTGAAGGTGAGAGCAAGAATACCATCTGCTGGAGTATCCGTCTTAAGTAGGATATTCGCAATACGTAGAGTAAGCACTTGTGTCTTTCCTGTGCCTGGTCCAGCTACTACCATCACTGGTCCTTCTATAGTATCGACTGCTTCCTTCTGCGCGACATTTAATGACGCGTACGCCTCATTAAATGTCTTTTCCCCTTCTTGATTGAGTGTAGAATTCATGGTAGTCAGTATAGCAGAAACACTCCTATTTTAGGACATAAGAAAATTGAACGGTGACAAGCGATATTATGGGAGTATACTAAAAGAGTATGCAGGTAAAAAACATTGTAAAACCAGCAGTCATCATCTCCGAAAATGACACCTTTGCCACTGCCCTCACGGCAATGGTAACAAAAAATACTAATACTCTACTCGTCAGCAGAGAAGATGGGACACTTACTGGAGAAGTAACAGTGACTGATCTCCTCGCAGCGCTTGTCCCTGACACCTTAAACGGTAGTGAGGTCATAGAACATTTTACTACTGATGAAGCATTCATCGATTCAATTACCGTTGTAAAAGATTTACCAGTCTCCGAATTCATGTCACGTGACTTTTCTGCACTCACCATCAATGACTCTCTCATGACAATAATTGCTACCGCTATTACTAATGAACGCGCTCGTATTCCAGTTGTCGATGAAGAAGGGCGACCAATTGGTATCATTTCACGTCAAGGATTAAAACAAATTCTCGACAAATTCATGCGCGCAACATAAAACCGACCAGCTTGGTCGGTTTTATGTTGCCATGAAATCGTACACTAGTAAGATTTCAGTCTACGAGCCTTCTCATGTTGCCTAATTTTCTCCAAGGCCTTCGCTTCAATCTGACGGATACGTTCACGCGTCACTCCAAATTCTTTTCCTACTTCTTCGAGCGTATGGTATGTACCATCAAGTAACCCATGCCGCATTTCGAGAATCTTTCGTTCTTTTTCTGATAGGGTATCTAAAATCTCAGTAATCTGATCGGTGAGTATGCTGTGTGATACCTCTTGATCAGGTGAGACAATTTTGTCATCAGAAATAAAATCAGACAGTCGAGACCGATCATCATCATCACCCACAGGGAGTTCAAGTGAGATTGTATCTTGAGATATTTTTTCAATCTGGTAAATCTTTTCTACCTCGACTCCCATCTCTGTAGCAATTTCTTCTGGCATTGGGTCGCGACCAAGATCCTGCGCGAGACGGCGCGACACTTGCTTGTACTTCGCCATAGTTTCTACCATGTGGACAGGGATACGAATAGTGCGTGACTGGTCAGCCAGCGCCCGAGTAATCGCTTGGCGAATCCACCATGTAGCGTACGTTGAAAACTTAAATCCTTTAGTGAAGTCAAACTTATCCACCGCCTTGAAAAGACCGAGGTTCCCCTCCTGGATGAGGTCAAGTAAGGTAAGATCTGGACTTCGCCCAACATACTTTTTAGCAATCGATACCACTAAACGGAGGTTGGCTCGAGCTAACAGGTTACGTGCCTCATCATCACCGTCAACAATACGTTTTGCCAACACTCGTTCTTCGTGCGCATTAAGGAGTGGATACTGACCAATCTCGCGGAGGTACATTTGAATCGAGTCATAGTTACTATCACTGCGTTTAAAAGCGTTTTTATGTGCGATCACATCAACATTGGCATCATCGCCAAGCATACCACCGCTTTGAAGCACATCAATACCCGCGATTCCAAAACGTTCATACAACACATCAAGGAATGCAATGTCTTTTTCAATTTCTGGGAATGACCGAAGCAGTTCATCATAGGTTACATATCCACGCTCTTTTCCAAGTTGCATGAGTTCAGCCGCTTTAACCTCTAGAAGACGCTCACTTTTGGTGAGTTTTTTTGGTACCACTTTTACTACTGCCACCGGAGTCTCCACAACTGCTTCTTTTTTTTGTACCTTCACTGCTGTTTTAGGTACGATTTTTTTTGCAACTTTTTTTGCTGTTTTTACAATTGTCTTTTTGACAGTTTTATTTATTTTTTTTGCAACAACTTTCTTTGCACCCTTCACAACAATTTTCTTTTTGGCAATCACTAACTTTTTACTAGAAGTTTTTTTTGGAGCCAATTTTTTTGTTATTTTTTTGACGGTTTTAGTGACCGCTTTTTTTGCAACTTTTTTTGTGGCCTTTTTGGTAGCCATAATGTCCCCAACTATACAGAAAAACCTTGATTTGTCTAGTGCTTTGTATCACCAAGGAAGGTTTCCACTTGGTACGCCGGCTCACGAAGTTTTGCTTCGAGCACTTTAATCTTAGCCATCGTCTCTTCGGATGGTACAGTTTCACCTTGGTCTTCAACCGCGCGTAAGATTTCCCGATAATGCATTAGTTGCTTCCGGATGAGTCCTGACTTACATTGATTAAGTCTAGCTACCACTTCCTCAGCGATGGTCAAGGGGGAATACTGTACGTACTGTTGTTCTACTGTGAATAGCAACCTCGCCCGCTCAGATTCGCCTGGCTCCACAAGTTCACCAAGCAGAGACATCTTTTTTAGCTCTTCTTGCAATTGGGCTGACAGCGGCATATCAACTAAAGCCGCTGCTGCTAGTAAATACTCATATGCCTTTTGCGGTACATCCGATGAGCGTCGGGCAGTTACAACCGACTTCTTTTCTGTGGTAGATACCATCTTTGATTCTCTTTCAGTGGTGGTAGTCAATTGTTCTCGTTGCCGCTCAAGTTCGTAGCGGACTGCATCGACAGTCGTCCTAATCGATTCAGCCACTTTGCCGACAAAATGTTCCTGGTCAATCCGACTCGGAAGAAGCAAAATAAACGGCAAAACCTCTTCCTGTACTTTTAATTTAAATGATCTACTGTCGGCAATCTCACGCCGAAGAACGTGCAGTAAAAATTCTATCACGTGTACTGATTCACCAATTACTTTTTTGAAGGCATCAGGATTAACGGAAATTACATCGGCTGGATCTTGACCAAGTGGTAGTTCTGCAACTTTTACATCGAGCCCTCGTCGCAACATAACCGCCGCCGCTTTCTTCATCGCCGAAATACCCGCTCGGTCAGCATCGAGTGAAAGCACTACCCGGTTTGATAAACGTTCGAGTAGCTGTACGTGTTGCACGGTGAGTGCCGTACCTGAAACTGCCACCGCATTACTATACCCCGCTTGATGACACATCACTGCATCAAACTGTCCTTCAACAATCAGTGAAAAATCTAACTGCCGAATACTATTTTTTGCTTTGTCATACCCATATAATAGCTCTGATTTCTTATACAACAGTGTCTCTGGTGAATTGACATATTTAGGGGTTTTCTCATCGGGGTGAAGAATTCGTCCAGAAAAAGCTACTATCTTACCACTCGGTTCTGACATCGGGAACATAATCCGATCACGAAACACGTCAAATGGTTCCTTTCCGCTTTCCGTGGTTTTGGTAATACCAGCTTTTAAAAGTTCGTCAGGTGTAAATACTTTAGCTTCAAGATACATTTTAGTCTCACGCCAACCATATTTTGGTGGACCAGGTGCAAAACCTATGCGCCATTTCGAAACCGTCTCTGGTGCCAGACCGCGACGTTTGAGGTATGCGAGTGCTTCTGGTTCTGTACGCAGTTGTTCTTCATAAAAGAGTGTTGCCGTCTCAAGCGCTGCGTACAATCGTTCTCGTTCACTTCGTTTTTTTGGATCCTCGGGAATTAATTCTACTCCAGCTTTTTGTGCTAATATTTTTAGTGCTTCTTTAAAATCAACTCCCTCCATCATCTGTACAAAATTAAACATATCCCCACCCTGTGAGGTAGAGAAGCAATAGTACATCCCACGATCGGGAGAAACATAGAACGATGGTGTTTTTTCCGCTGAAAACGGTGATTTTCCTTTAAAATTTTTCCCCGCTTTGTGGAGCTCTACATACGGGGAAATCACATCAAGAATACTCAATCGACGTTTTATTTCTTCTACGGCATCACTCATGGTGACTAGTATACCGAAAATACACCTACTCGCACAATTGCGCGTATGAGTAAGTTAATCGTGGACAGCAATAACGGTAGCACTGGCGACCAGAGCAGCACCCAATTCTTCATGCTGCACCAGATCCATATTTGCTTTAATATGGAGAATTCGTTCATCTTTGACCAATTTTGTGCGACGCACTTCAACTACCTCGATTTTTTGAGCTTCGAGAATATCAAGTATTTTTTCCTCAGCCAGATCAGTATTCTTAATCGTAATGTGAAATTCTGAAAAATCATGTAAGCGGTCTAACCAACGTTCAAATGGCGGTAGCATGAGCAGCACTACTAATGCTACCACTGTGGTAGTTAGTACCAATGCATATTCGCCGATACCAGCCCCCATCCCTAGTGAGGCCACTAACCAGATGGATGCCGCCGTCGTAAGACCACGTACTGTTGGACCGTCTTTTACAATTGCCCCCGCACCCAAAAAACCAATACCGGCGACAATTGAAGCAGCAATGCGAGTGGTCTCTCCATCGGGATACCCCATCTTCTGAGAAAATACCGTAAACAAGCAAGACCCAACCGATATCAGTATCATCGTGCGAAAACCTGCGCTTTTATCACGGTATTCTCGTTCAATACCAATAACTCCTCCAACTAGTGCCGCAATTGCTACTGCGGTGACAGTACTCCAAAATGAAGCCTGGACAAATGACTGAAAGAATCCAAGTAGTGTTTCCATTTATTGATTTTATCACGTCATTTTTTGAGAAAACAGCGCAGTTCACATATCCTTATGAACAGTAAAATTATAATAAAAACCGAGCCTATAAGGCTCGGTTTTTATCCTCGACGGAAAAACTATCGACTTTTTTGCAGGTCCTCTATCATTTGGTATTTCTTACTTCCCTTGAAGCCAGAACCAGCTGGAATCAACTTACCAATAATGACATTTTCCATAAGTCCAGAGAGACTATCATGGCTTCCCTTCACTGCAGCATTAATGAGTACACGAGTGGTGTTTTGGAATGAGGCAGCTGAGAGGAAGCTCTTCCGTGAAAGTGATGTTTCAGTGATACCAAGAATGAGATGATCACCCTTTGCCAACTCCTTTCCTTCTGTCTTCAATTTCTCATTGACCTCTACCATAATCCACTCTTCTACTACCTCACCAATAGTGAATGGGCTATCACCACGATGGGTGATTTTTACTCGTGACATCATTTGCTTCACAATAAGCTCAATGTGCTTACGGGCAATGGTCACACCTTGAAGTTCATAAATCTTATTCACTTCAGAGATGATGTAGTCTTGAGTGACTTCTTGTCCACCGTACTTAAAGAGTTCTGGCAGGTGTGCTGAACCATCCGTCAGTAATTGACCCGCTTTGATTTCATCACCTTTTGAGACAACCACCACACGACGATAGTGCGATTCGTACTCAGTTGCATCTTTCTTCTTGGGTGCTCCCGCTGCACTCATATCTGGCGTTACAACAATTACCTTTTCACGTCCCTCTGTACGGATGTCAGTCACAATTCCGCCATACTTCGCAACAATCGCCGGAATCTTTGGTTGGCGCTTTTCAAACACTTCTTCTACACGCGGTAAACCTTGGGTTACATCACCCCCAGCCGATGCTGCTCCTCCGGCGTGTTTAGTGTTCATAGTGAGCTGTGTACCTGGTTCACCAATCGCTTGGGCGGCTACGGTTCCGACTGCTTCTCCAATATCAACCAGTTCATTAGTCGTGAGGTCAATACCGTAACACTGCTGACAAACACCGCGCAGAGTCTTACAGGTCATCGGTGATCGAACAACGACCGCTTCACAGGTAGATTCCTCAACCATGATAGCTTCACGACGACTGAGCAAGTGCCCTTTTTTGAAAATGACATTTCCTTTTGCATCAACTGCGTCTTCAGAAAGAATGCGACCCTTGATTGCTTTAGAAAAAGCGATTTCAATTCCTGAGGCTGATATGCGGCTAATCTTTGTACCTTTCTTTGTTTTACAATCGGGCTCAGTAATAATTGCATCTTGCGCTACCACAAAGAGACGACGCGTGAGGTACCCTGCTTTAGCAGTCTGAAGTGCAGTGTCAGCGAGACCTTTACGTGAACCGTGTGTCGTATTGAAGTATTCAATCGGTGTTAGTCCTTCTTTCATTGAGGAAATAACCGGCGTTTCGAGTGTCTCTCCACGAGTGTTAACAATCAGTCCTTTCATACCGGCCATCTGAGCAATCTGTCCGAGTGATCCTCGAGCGCCCGACTTCCACATTTCATAGGCTGAACCGTTTTCACTGAGTGTTTCTGGTAGTGCTTTTTCAATCTCTGTCTTCGCACGGTGCCAGATGCCAACAATCATGCGTCGTCGTTCATCACGTGAAAGTAGCCCTTCTCCGTAATGTTCGATTATCGTTTTCTCCTCTGCTCGGGCGGCTGCAACAATCGCCACTTTTTGCGCTGGTACAATCACTTCATCAATACCCCACGTTGTTCCTGAGAGCGTTGCGTAGCGAAGCCCAAATTTCTTGAGTTTATCTACAATCGCTGGCACGGCTTGGGTTCCACGATCATCGATGATATCGATAATAACCGTAAAGAGTGTTCGTTGTACCACCACGTCATTAATGAACATATGGTCACTAGGAAGTACCGAGTTAAAGAGTAGACGACCAACTGTTGTCTCAAAAATCTTATTCTCATACTGTGCGTATTTTGGTGTATCGGTTGCAAGCACCTTAACCTTGGCACGGAAATCAATCACCCCGTAATCATGCGCATTGATAGCATCATTTGGTGAAGCGAAGTATTTACCCTCGCCTTTTGCTCCTTCAACAATTTTAGTCATCCAGTACGCACCAAGTGCCATATCAAGGAGCTTTTCAGATACCACTGGTTCTGATGATCCTGGTTTCAGGATGTTTTTGTTGGCTGAAATGATGGTCTTTGCTTCAAGTTGTGCTTCATCTGAGAGTGGTACGTGTACCGCCATCTGGTCACCGTCAAAGTCAGCGTTAAACGCGCGACAAACGAGTGGGTGCACCTGAATAGCATTACCCTCAATCAATACCGGTCGAAACGCCTGGATACCCTGTCGGTGCAGTGTCGGTGCACGGTTGAGGAGCACATACTTATGCTTAATGATATCTTCCAAGATTGCCCACACTTCTGGTACACCATCTTCAATCAGACGGCCGGCACCTCGAATGTTATACGCCAGTTCTTGCTTAAGCAGCACCGCAATCACAAATGGTCGAAAGAGTTCAAGTGCCATGTGTTTAGGAAGACCACACTGGTCAAGAGCAAGTTCTGGACCGATTACAATCACCGATCGTCCAGAGTAGTCAACACGCTTCCCAAGCAAGTTTTGACGGAAATATCCTTGTTTACTCTTAAGGTAGTCAGAAAGTGACTTGAGCGGACGGCGTTGTGCCTGACTCATCACTGAGTATGCACCACCGCCATGGCGGATAGAATTATCAATGAGTGCGTCTACTGCTTCTTGGAGGATACGCTTCTCGTTTCGGAGAATAACGTCTGGCGCCTGAATATCAATCAGTTTCTTGAGACGATTATTGCGGTTAATCACGCGCCGGTATAGGTCATTGAGATCTGAAGAAGCGTGACGCCCGCCTTCAAGCGCTACCATTGGACGGATTGCTGGTGGCACTACTGGGATACGAGTGAGGAAAAGCCATTCTGGTCGGACTCCAGCATTCAGCATACCGCGAATCAGCGCTAATCGTTTATCGAGTTTTAATCGCTCCATGGCTCCAGCTTTGGTGTACCGTTCCTCTAATTCAATGGCTAGTTTTGCTAAATCGAGATTCTTGAAAAGGTCGAAAATTGCTTCCGCACCAATCCGTGCTTCAAAGAGTGTACTGTACTTAATAGAGAATTTGTGAAATGTTATCTCATCAAGCACCACACCGAGATTGATACTTTCGATTTCTTTTTTCACCTCATCCATACGCACTTTAAGTGCTTCACGAGCTTCTTCGTTGGCGAGACTCTTGATTTTCGTCTTAAATTCAGTATCGAGTTCTGAGAGAATACGGGCTCGGTCACTTTCGCTGACTTTCGTCACAATGTATCCAGCAAAGTAGACTACCTTTTCTACTGAAGAGGCAGTGATACCGAGAATCATCGCGATACGACTTGGTACACCACGAAGGAACCAAATATGTGACACTGGTACACAAAGATCAATGTGACCCATACGTTCACGACGGACAATGGCGCGAGTAATTTCTACGCCGCACTTTTCACAGACAATACCCTTGTAGCGAATGCCACGGTACTTCTTGCAACTACATTCATAATCCTCAACCGGTCCGAAGATACGTTCATCGAAAAGACCATGTTTTTCTGGTCGCTGCGTGCGGTAATTGATGGTCTCTGGTTTAGTCACCTCACCCCATGACCATTCGAGAATAGTCTCTGGTGAAGCGAGTTTAAGACTCACACCAGTATAGTTTGTTGGAGCCGGTGCTGGCTTTTTGAACTCTGTTTTCTTGAATGTTGATTCGTTAGACATAGTCATGAAGATTAGTTGTTCTCATAATTACGGCGCACTTCTTCTTTCTCGAGTTTTACATCAAGAGCAAGCCCACGGAGCTGGTTAAGGAGTACATTGAACGCTGCTGGGGTATGTGGGTGTGCAATCTTTTCTCCGCGAACAATCGCGTCAAAGGCGGCTGAACGTCCGACAATATCGTCAGATTTGATAGTGAGCATTTCTCGAAGTGTGTACGCCGCTCCATATCCAAGGAGTGCCCACACTTCCATTTCTCCGAAACGTTGTCCACCAATCTGCGCTTTACCGCCAAGTGGTTGCTGGGTAATGAGTGAGTACGGCCCAATCGATCGCATATGGATTTTATCTTCCACCATGTGATGCAACTTTAGGATGTACATATATCCCACCGCCGTCTTCTGCGCAAATAATTCACCCGTATGCCCATCACGAAGCTGTATTTTACCATCAGGAGGCAAGCCTGCTGAGACCAATTCATTTTTTACATCCTTCTCATTTGCTCCCGCAAATGGTGGAACGACAGCCTGGTATCCAAGCGTATTCGCGGCCATTCCCAAGTGCAGTTCAAGAATCTGACCGAGGTTCATACGACTTGGTACACCGAGTGGAGTAAGAAGGACGTCAATTGGTAGTCCATCCTCAGTAAACGGCATATCTTCTTCTGGAAGGATACGAGAGATAACGCCTTTGTTACCGTGACGACCAGCGAGTTTGTCACCGACTGATACGTTACGCACTTGGGCGACCGTAATATGGATTCGCTTGATCACACCACTTTCGAGTTGATCGCCATTTTCACGTGAGAAGATCTTCACACCGATGACACGTCCACGCTTTCCAGCTTCAAGGCGAAGTGAGGTGTCTTTTACATCTTTAGCTTTTTCACCGAAAATTGAACGAAGCAATCGCTCCTCTGGTGTAAGTTGTGTTTCACCTTTTGGTGTTACCTTACCAACCAAGATGTCTCCCGTACGAACTTCCGCACCAATGCGGATGACTCCTGTTTCATCAAGGTTACGAAGTTTTAGTTCTGAGACGTTTGGGATATCTGGAGTAGTAACCTCTGGTCCAAGCTTGGTATCTCGTACTGCCACATCGAGTTCATCGAGGTGGATTGACGAGAATTTCGCCTGTTTCACAAGTCGCTCCGAGATGACAATAGCATCCTCGTAGTTAGCACCGTTCCAACTCATGAAGGCCACAAACGCATTCTGCCCAACGGCAATCTGCCCATTATCGGTTGAAGTGGTATCGGCAAGCAAATCACCACGTTTTACTTTTTGCCCAAGCGATACCGCTGGACGATGCATAAAGGCAGAAAAATCGTTTGTACGCTGCAGTTGGGTGAGCGGGTATTCATGATCTTTACCATCCTTGTTTTTTATAATAATTTTACGGGCATCGACGGCAACCACTTCACCAGCTTCGAGCGCGTAGAGTACACGACCGATGTCACGAGCCACTCCAGTTTCTACACCAGTGGCAACAATTGGTGCTTCAGGAACAATACATGGTGTTGATTGCTTCTGCATATTCGATCCCATGAGGGTACGGTTGGCATCATCGTGGTTGAGGAACGGAATCATTGAGGTAGCTACAGAGAAGGCTTGGTTGGTAGCGACGTCAATGTAATCAATGCTCTCACGAGACACAATGCGCGGCTCACCTTTGAATCGAGCCTCGACGAGTTCTGGTTTGATTTTTCCTTTTTCATCAATCTCAATTGCTGCGTGGGCGATCGTAAACCCTTCTTCCTCATGAGCGTTCATGTAAATTACCTCATCGGTCAATTTACCCTTATTAACCTTAAGATATGGCGTCTCGATAATACCGAAGCGGTTCACGCGAGAATACATCGAAAGACGAAGGATAAGACCAATATTTGGTCCTTCCGGAGTCTGGATTGGACAGAGTCGACCGTAGTGCGATGGATGGATGTCACGCACTTCAAAACTCGCTCTTTCTCGCGTCAATCCACCTGGTCCAAGCGCTGAAAGCGTGCGGAGGTGTTCCAATTCAGCGAGGATGTTTTGCTGTTGTGAAAATTGGGAGAGCTGGTTAGTCGTGAAGAATTCTTTAATCGCAGCCTGGAGTGGTCGAGGGTTGATGATCTGCATCGGCAGTGAAGTCTCAGCCTCAATGGTAGACATACGGTCTTGGATGTTTCGCTTCATGCGGGTCATACCGACACGCACGCGCTGCTGGAGCATTTCACCAAAGTAGCGCACGCGACGGAAACCAAGGTGGTCGATGTCGTCAGGAAGTGCGGAAGCATCGTGATTACTCTCAATGATGTGCTTGAGGATGAGCTTGAGGTCCTCGGTGGTAACCGTACGGTTGGCAGTTGCCTTGGCGTCGGTTGGCAAACCAAAACGACCATTGAAATGGTGGCGACCAATTTCTGAAAGGTCGTAGCGTTCCGGTGCAAAAATGGAATCGACAAACTCACGGGCGTTTTCGACCGTCGCTAAATCGCCGTCACGTAGACGTCGGTAGATTTCGATATATGAATCGTCAGCCGTCTTGGCTGGATCTTTGGCTAGTGTAGCCTTCATGTACTCTTCCCCTCGTTCAATTCCTTTCACAAGCTTGATCATTTCAGTGTCTTTGGTGAGACCAAGAACACGAAGCAAAGAAGAAATTGGGAATTTCTTCTTGCGGTCAATCTTTACGTAGACGACGCCGTCAGCTTCAGATTCAATTTCAACCCACGCCCCGCGTGCTGGAATAATCTTTGCCCCGAAGAGAGTCTTACCTTTTGTTTCAGCAGCAGTAAAGAAAATACCGTAACTACGTGCGAGCTGTGGCACAATGACTCGTTCGACGCCGTTGATGATAAAGGTACCGTTATCAGTCATCACTGGAATATCAGTCATGAAGATTTCTTGCTCCTTTTCGGACTCGAACGTTTTATTTTTTAGTACGACCGTAGCCCGCAATGGTGCTTCGTAGGTACGCTTATTCTGCCACGCAAATTCTGGCGAGTACTTTGGTGCACCAAGTTCATACTTCTTGAACTGCATCTCAAACTTTTTCTCTGAGTAGTCGGTAATCGGAGAAAATTCCTTGAAGATCTCTTTCAAAGCCGTCTCAACAAACCACTTGTAGCTTTCACGCTGCGGTTCAATGAGGTCTGGTAGTGGTATTCGTGGTGCAGCCGCTTTCTCGAAGCGCTTCTGTGGCCACTGACCAACTGAAATCTCTTGTTTGCTCATAACGTTATAATCTAAGTATGATTGAGTTAAAATTGGTACAGAACAAAAGGGCACGCCAACGCGCTCTTGCTCACTACCATTTCCTACCCGATGAATAAAAACATCACGACTGTGATTACCCTTTACTACACACATCCATTATCTAGTAAACGGTGCTCTTTACCCCCGCGTATCTGAATCTCTCCACCTTGACTCACTCGAGATCGCATTGACTTGCGTTTGTGGTCGGTAGTATACCGCTTTTCGTAAAATACGCAATAGCGAACCTAGGGATAGGTTCTCTATATTTTTAATTAAATAGTATGTTCTGCCTATTTCAAGATTCTGAACTGTCCAACGTACGGTAGTTCATTCATTTTCCCTCTTTGGGCATTATAGGCACCAATTGCAATCAAGATGATTATACCTACACTCAGTAACTGCATTACGAAATAGCCAAATGAAGAAAGGACCGCCAAAACAGTGCTGTGGAGAAGATACACACCACCAATCAAAATCAACAGTAACAATTGCTGATTAGCATGAAATTTGACCATTGGATCGCGTTTGGTCTTTTCATCTAGTAGTGGCAAGAAAAAAAGAAACGGAAGTATATATCCAATCACTGAAAATGAGAGCTTCGGTGCTGATGATGGTGCGTCAGTCGTTTTTGCTACGGTCTCTTCTGGAACATTTTTAGTTTCTTCCGCAGCGACTTTTACTTCTTCTTTATTTTCTAATTCCATACAAAATGGTTAGCTATTAACGATAGAAAAATAGTACCATGAGTGGAGGTTTTTTAGTATGACACAGCAATCAAACCATTTTTTCTTGCAAATGCCACTATTGTTGCCGGCGCTTCTCAATCTCAGCGTGATTTCC
Organism: Candidatus Parcubacteria bacterium; assembly: GCA_009995385.1. GTDB lineage: Bacteria > Patescibacteriota > Minisyncoccia > Phycocordibacterales > UBA918 > OLB19. The sequence goes on along the minus strand of JAACPT010000005.1, from coordinate 24,695 downwards.
TCCAACAAATACTTTCGGTACCGAAAACAGTTTTTTCTTATAGATGAATTCTTCCGGACGGGTGTACGTTTCACCGGTGGTGGCTCGTTCTTCTTCAAGTGACTCATGTGCACCAAGCACACCTGCAATCTGTCGGGCTGTAGCATCAATGATAGAAAGCGCCGGTAATTCTCCTCCCGTTAAGATAAAATCTCCAATACTTATTTCTTCAGCCCCTAGTGCTTCTACGACACGAGCATCAATCCCCTCATAGCGACCACAGATAAGTACCAGGTGGTCATATTTCTGGACATACTCTTTGGCACAAGACTGAGTAAACGAACGTCCGCGTGGTGACATGATGAGCGTCTTTACCTTTGATATATCTCTTTTTCTCCCCACCGCTTTTTCCCAGGCTTTTATGATTGGCTCGGCTTTCATAACCATCCCTGGTCCACCGCCATACGGTTTATCATCTACTTTACGATGCTTATCTGTCGTGAAATCTCGCGGGGTGTAGTAGCTCACCTGTATCTTTTTTCCCCGCACCTTCGCCCCCCTTCCTTTATCAGTCTTTTGAGCACGACCAAGGACACCCGAATCAGTGTATGTTTGACAGACCTCGGGAAATAATGTGATGACATGGAAATGCATGTAGAAATCCTAGCATAAAAGTATCACTACTGCTCAACAGTAATTAAAAAGTGAATGCGCTGTAATATGCGATTATTTTCCAACAAATGCTAAAAACAAAAGGCAGTCCTCAATAAAGACTGCCTTGTCGTAAATTCTTAACTGTCGAGAGTTGGCGTAAAAAACAGTTCCCCCGCTTTTTTATGCTTAAATCTTGAGGTCATCAATAGCCTGATCGAGTGACTTTGGTTCAACCGCCAAATTGTCCTCTTTCATCGCTTCAGACATTTCGCGACTCATGCCACGACCACCTTCTGGTTCGTTTATTTTGAGATTGACTCGAGCGTCATGCTTCATTCCAACAACACGCAATAGGGTGCGAATAGCTTTGGCGGTATTACCGGAACGGCCGATAATTTTTCCCATATCTTCCGCGTGCACATCCAAAGTAAGGAGAACACCCATCTCATCAACGGTACGGCTAATAGTAACCGCTTCAGGATGATCGACAAGTGCTTTTACTAGATTCTCGAGAAACTGCTTATCTTCGTGGGTATCCATACATCATTTTTGTCTATACTGGTAAGCAAGCGTCACTGAATGTAACGTGCTTCTAAAATCATACGAGAGTGTCTCATATGAGTCAATACACGTGTGGGTAAAATTTAGGCAGCGACTGGTTCTTCTGTAACCGAAGTTTCTTCCACCACTGCTTCTTCAGCTACGTCTAGAGCGGCGGCTTTCTCGGCTTCAGCTTTTGCAGCAGCTTCTTCGGCGGCTTTCGCTTCCGCCTCTGCTTTAATCTTTGCTTCATCAATGATTGGAGACTTCTTTGGAAGGACATTCTTCTTACGCCCCTCAACAATTCCTTGTGCTATGAGCATATTATACACAGTGTCTGAAGGTTGCACTCCATGACTAAGCCAGTGAGTTGCTTTATCTTTATCGATTTGAACACGTCCCATTTTTGGATCGTATGAACCAATCAAGTCGACGCTTCGTCCACGTGACACGGCATTTCGTGAATCAGTAACTACCACCCGGTATGATGGGTTATTTTTTCGTCCAGTTCGTTGCAATCGCATCTTTAACATAGAAAATTTGAGAAATTTATACACCCAGCGCTCGCTCGGTCTTGTTCAAAAAAATTTGACGCTGACCCTCGCTCACTCGGCTGTAGTGGACGCTAGAGTATCAGATAGTAATTATTTGGTCAATAGGCACATTACCAAATGCTTAAAATAAAAAGCCTCATGTTATACACAAGGCTTTTAAAGGAGTCCATCACCTACTCGTACCCCTTTTTTGCAGTGCACCCAGCAATTCCCATTCACCAGAGACCTGTGGCTTTGGTAAATACAGGTTTTGAAGCTGTAAAACTTTATACCCACTCTTACGTCTTTGTCCGTAAATAAATGCTGTATCCCCATCTCGCATTTCAGAGCTTATTTGCTCATCGCGCAAATTTTTTACAACGTCTTTCACTACGTACCCGAGGAGTGCACCATCGAGTGAAGATTGTGTGTACCGCATACACTCGGTAGCAGGCACACTCACGGAACAGAACGCATTGTCATACACCACGACTATTTCTGGCCAGAGCGTGTCGTAATACTTGCACGCTCCAGTAGACAAGCTGAACGAATGTCCAAAACAATCATCTTTTAAAATAACCAAGCATGACCAGTCATTTCGATATTCACGGTACACATCAGAAAAAGTTACTTCCCCACGAGAAGTTTTTATGGTAGGTGACATTTTTAACTCCAAAAGAACACCGGATTCGCCGGTACGACCGCAGGACTGTAGCACTCTAGATGGAAATGTAAAGAGCTCCATGTTACTATCAGTGCCACATGTCAGATACTAAAACAGTTTACGAAGGCGCCATTATGATTCGTGGCAAAGGGACTGGATTTGTCGCCCATCCAGATTTTACTGAAGATATCGTAGTCGAGCGCGAAGCCCTTGGCTTCGCGCTCGATGGCGACATAGTCGAAGTTGCCCTCAAGAAAAAAGTCCTCGGTCGACGACAAGACGGTACCGTTATACGAGTAATCAAATCAGCGCACCGGGAACTAATTGGGGTAGTAAAAGAACGCCAAGAAAACGGCCAGACTATCAAATTCCTCCAGCCCGATAACCGACGCATCCACGTCCGCCCTCTTCTTCCTGAAGCGACGGCCAATGATCTTGGCATGAAAGTAGTCATCGAAATCACTACCTGGTCACAACCCGCACTTGATCCGCTTGCTAAAATTGTTGAGACCATCGGTCGCGCTGGTGATCACGAAACTGAGATGCAAGCAATCATTCGCTCTGGTGGTTTCTCTAAAGATTTTCCAGAATCAGTACAGCAAGCAGCACATACATTGTATGAGACAAAAGAAAAGATATTCGCTGACGCGCTCGCTGACCCCAAGCGACGTGATGTGCGAGGAGTCCCTACTATGACCATCGATCCAGCTGATGCGAAGGATTTTGACGATGCGCTCTCTGTGCGGACATTACCCAACGGAAATATCGAGGTTGGTGTCCACATTGCTGACGTATCACACTACGTCATCGACGGTGAGCCACTCGACACCGAAGCACAAGAACGCGGTACCTCTGTCTATCTTGTTGATCGAGTAATCCCCATGCTTCCAGAAGTCCTTTCTAATGACCTCTGTTCCCTGCGCCCTAATGAAGACCGATTAGCCTTTTCTGCAATTTTTGAAATGACGAAAGACGCCGTTGTCACGAAAGCATGGTACGGGCAGACAGTAATCAATTCTGATAAACGTTTCTCCTACGAAGATGCTCAGAAAGTCCTCGATGAACAAACCGGTGAATTTTTTTCTGAACTCACTACGCTTATGGACCTATCTCGCCTCCTCCGCAAGAGACGATACCAAAGTGGTGCCATCGCTTTTGAACAACCAGAAGTAAAGTTTGAACTCGATGAACGCGGTGCACCGATTCGGGTCTACAAAAAGAATCGCACCGAGACCATGCTCATGATTGAAGATTTCATGCTTCTCGCTAACCGCGAAGTAGCCACCCATATCAACACTATCGCCAAAGAAAACAATCGTGATTTAGCCTTTGTGTACCGTATCCACGATGTACCAAATCCAGACAAAATAGAAGAACTCGCCACTTTTGTCCACGCCCTCGGATATGAATTTGAAACAAATAAAGGCATTGTAGAAGCTAAATCAATTAATAAATTGATGAAGGAAGTTGAAGGAACACCAGAAGAAAACCTCATCAAGACCGCCAGTATTCGTTCTATGGCAAAAGCTATTTATTCAACCAAAAATATTGGTCACTTTGGATTGGCATTCAAATACTACACGCACTTTACTTCTCCCATTCGCCGGTACCCAGACATGATGGTGCACCGAATGCTCCGCCGCCATCTTGATGGTTCACTCATCGGTCAAAAAGAGACGGCAAAATTTGAGCGAGTCTCAATTCAATGTTCTCTACGCGAAATGGAGGCGGTCTCAGCAGAACGCGACTCAATTAAGTTCAAGCAGACCGAATACATGATGAATCGAATCGGAACAATCTTCGACGCCGTCATTACTGGGGTCGCCGACTGGGGTATTTATGTTCAGGACGTTGATTCTCTCGCTGAAGGTATGGTACGCCTCGCAACTATTAAAAGTGACTACTTTGAGCATGAAGCAAAAAAGTACCGCATCAAAGGACAGCGCACCGGCAAGGTTTATCTCCTCGGTGACCCAGTAAAAGTAAAGCTCACTCGTGCTGATAAAGAAGAACGGCAACTCGACTTTGAGCTGATTGAAGAAAAAAGCACACCCAAATAAATAACACCAAAATAGTATGTCTACGCTTGGAGCACTGCTGCTTGGGCGTAGATTTTTGGTACGTAGGCACGCGCATCAGGTCCATACGCCGCTAAATACCGCCCATGTTTTGATTGTTTTGAAAAGTCTACGATGGCTAGAAAAAGATCTTTTCCTTTCGGCAGATGTCTTCCGTTGGTCGTCGCTAAATATCGCTTAACTCCTTCACCGATTCTAGCAGCGCCAGCGTTGTATGAATTGACCATCAGTGGCACCAATAAATCCCGCTCAAACGATTCCTCATCTGAAAAATGTGCCCGCAAGGTAGATAATTCTACTTTGCCAATCTGACTTTGCAACTGCTGATACAAATCAGAAAAAAATGCACCAGCAATCTCCACTTGACGTTTAAGGGAGGTTATTTCTTCCGGTAGACCACCATAATGTGCCCATGTCTCAGGCATAAATTGAAAAATACCACGTGCTCCGGCTGGACTGGTGAGCCCATTATTAAACTTCGATTCTTGCGCACAGAGTCCCGGAATAATTTGTCGCAATTCAGTCTGCACTACAGCTGGGACTGCTGGTGCAAACTGCATCTCTTGTTGCACATACTCTACCCGTGTCAGCTCTTCAGCGCCCACCACTGGTTTATTGGCATAAAATCCAACCAAGTCTTTATATCCTTTTATTTTGCCACCAGCGATAGCCGCCGCGAGTCCTGGTTCGGTAGTGTTATTTGCAGCGGCAGCAAAATCACCTGTCGCGTGAAGACAACGAGCAATCGGACGATTAGGGTACTCCGCCTGCCTGAGTTCCCGAACATACTGTATCCACTCTCCCGCAATCCCCGCTTCTAACACTCCTGAATCACTCCATTTGCCAGGAGAAAAACGGTATTTATCTGCCACGACTCGCCCATCCTTATGGTACTTTGTATCGACAAAATCACGCATCTTGATTGGACCACCAACCGGTACGTTATTTTCATCAACAAATAAGACTTCATCCTTTTTTAGTTCAAAAAATGCCTTGTACCCCATCAACTCTTTTTCAAAACTATTATATGTTCGTTCAACAACCTCAACTTTCTCACGTGAAGATTCTTTAGGTATGATCTTCATCGGCATGGTAGCTTCGATATCTTCTGTTGCTCCAATTGATTTTATGTCTTCACGTAATTTACCGAATCCTATTCCAACCGATGATGCCACGACCGCACCAGCAGTAGCGAGACCAACACCAAGAAAATTACGTCGACTAGTGTTTATCTTTTCTGGCAAAGGGGTAGCTGATGGAGAGACTTTCTTCTCCCCCTCTGTGTCAGTAGTAGCGTCGGGTACACGCTCTAGTATTGGACCATACGGAGTTTCACCAATAATTTTAAATTTTGATTCCTTTTCCATATATGCCCATCATAGCAAAATAAATCAGTGTCAGACGTCTCATACACAGTCTGAGGAGAAGTCGGTACACAACTAAATAAAAAAGCGCGAGGGAGCTAATCCAAAAATGGATTATTCCTTCGCGCTTATCGCCGCCACTACTCATACAGCTTATGGCGGCGTCTTTTGGTTACCGAGGCGACTGCCAGAAGTCCGGCCCCAAACAACAGGGCCATCGATGGCTCAGGCACCGGTGAGACCAAATTATCGTTTGGAAGACCGACAACATTTCCGCCACCGACACCAGGACCAAAAGCAATTGGCGTGGGCATATCGCGAGCGACCATGGAGAACCACTGGCTTACAGGTTTGCTTATTGACGCCTGTGGAAATCCACCCATCGCAATCGATACGCTTTCACCAGCCAACAGAGCCGCACCGCCGTATGTAAGACCACTTCCGTCGATGCCCGCAGAGACACCCAACAACAAGTAACCCACCAAATCACTTGGTGCTTGCACCGTAATCTGATTGATGTAGCTTGGGTCTGCGTAAGTCCAACCAATACTGAAGGAAGAAATTCTCCCTGCTGGAGCCGGGCCGAGCACCCCGCTTGCCACATACGTTTCATTAGGGTCATAGACCACCAATGTACCGTCGGTCATCACGACCGTCGCCGAAGCTGTTGACACCACCACCGCTGCTACCGTTGCCAATAGCCATTGCTTTAAAGTATTCAAGGTACACCTCCATCAAAAAGTCCTCTCGGACAATAAAAAACACTTCTTAGAATTAAGAAGCAACCTTATTTAGTATGACATATTTCAACAAAAAAGCAAGGTTACTTGGCAACCGCTGCCGCTTCATCGAATTTTACCGAGAGAATTTTAGAGACCCCATCACTTCCCATGGTGATACCGTAAATAATTCCCGCTCGACTCATCGTCTCACGGTTATGGGTAATGAGGACCAGCTGTGAACGTTTGGCAAGAGCTTCAATCATATCACTGTAGCGACGACTATTAGCCTCATCAAGTGCAGCATCAGTCTCATCAAGGATGATGAACGGTGGTGGATTAACTTGACTCATCGCAAAAATGAGTGCAATTGAAGTGAGTGCCCGTTCGCCGCCCGAGAGCATTTCCAGTCCTTTTACTCGCTTGTTAGGTAGTGAAATCCGCAAATCGACCCCTTCTTCTAATACCTCTTCTATTCCCTCGGTTTGTCCATCAGAATTTTTGGTCCGTAATTTTACTTGCTCTAAACAGGCAGTACCTCCACCAAACATGAGAATGAAAAAAGTGTTGAATTCTTTGGTGATCTTTTCAATTCCTATCGCAAATTGTTCTTGCAGTTTTTCCTGCATTTCGACGGTGAGCGCTTTGAGATTTGCCACTGATTGTGAGAGGTCGGCTAGTTCCCGGGCTAAAAATTCATCACGCTCTACGGCGTTATGGTATTCCTTTAGCAACTCTTCCGTGGCACCGACACCAAGTTCTTCGAGCCGAATCTTTAGTTTCTCAAGTTCATACTGTCTGGTACGTTGCATAGAACGATCCTCGTTGGCAATGATGGCATCACTGACACTCTGTCCGTTCTCATCGATAATGGTGAAGGCATAGTATTCAGTAGCACCTCGGCCCAAGAGCGCCACTGCTTCTTGCAGTTGTTGCTTAAAATCATTTCGGTCACGTTCCAATACCGTCAGCTCACGGTCGATAGTACGGATGACACTTTCGAGTTCACGCCGCTCGTTAATGAGGGTAAACATTTCTCGCTCTACCTCACGGTCTTTTTTAGAATCTGCCACGAGTGCCGCCTGCAAGGTTTTGACTCGTTCTCTCGCCTGCTGTTCTTCGGTAAGCGCTTTTGTTACTTGCGCCTCTATGGCAACAAGACTCTTTTGCAATTGCTCAAGTTCAGAGACATCAACTTTGTTTGGCGCTACTACTGTACCTACTTCTCGCTGCAAAAACGTTCGCAACAGATGGAGAAGGTCAGACAGTGCTCGTTCCAGCACTGATTGCTCACCGTTACTAAGTGCCTTTTCCACCGTCACTTCGATGCTTGCCACCAGCTTTTTTAGTTGCTCGCGCGAAATCACCGCATTAACGGTCGGCTTTGCCGTGGATACGGCGGTGAGGCGACGTTTCAGAAACGAGATTTGTCCTTCAATCTGACTCAGTGTCCGTTCGGCTTCTTGCCGCTCTCGCTCTCTGGTCTTTAGCACTGCTTCTGCCTGTGGTAGATGACCATCAGCAGTAGTGTCTGATGTTTTTTGTAGTAATTGATTGACGACCGTGAGTCTCTCTTCCACTGCGACTAGCTTTTCGGCTGGCACTAGGCGTTCTTTGATGAGCGTATCGCTACGAAACGCTACGTACGTATCTTCTCGCTTCAGATACTCAGCGTACTTGCTCCGTAGTTCTTTCTGTACTAAAAGTGAACGTTCTGCCTTTTCCACTAGTTTCTTAAGATATTTCAAGTGTGGCGCAGCCTCCCGGCGCAGCGACTCCACCTGGGCAATATTTTCGTGCGTCTTTTCGAGTTTATGCTCAGTCTCCTGTTTTTTAAGTTGGTAGATTTTGAGCCCGAGTGCATCTTCAATCATTTCTCTCCGCTCTTTTGGACCAGCTGCCAACACTCGATCAGCTTCACCCTGCGAGATAATATGATGCCCAGTTGAACCAATATTAGCATTAGCGAGGAGTTCATGAATATCTTTGAGGCGTACCGCTGAATCATTTAACTTATACTCATTCTGTCCGTCACGGTGCACAATGCGTTCAATCCGCACTTCATCAAAATCGAGTGCCAAGGTACGACTTTTGTTATCAAACACTACTTCCACGCTGGCGCGATTACCACGCGACACTTTTTCGGAACCACCCCAAATGAGATCTTCTCCTCGTTTTCCACGCAGGGATTTTACTGATTGCTCACCCAGCACAAAGCGAAATGATTCTGCGATGTTACTCTTCCCAGAACCATTTGGTCCGACAATAGCGGTGATGGGAGCAGAAAATTCTAATTCGCTTTTTCGAGCGAAGGATTTAAACCCATTAATGGTAAGTTCCTTGAGGTACATGGTTATTGACACTCACCACCAGCACTATAGACTGCGTATGACTCGTAAAATGCTTCAGTTGCCACGATGCTCGTACAACTAATTCCACATGAATTGAGACACCGTGCAAACTCATCCCCCACTTGTACCCCTTCGGCAGCTGTTGTAGCACCTGCATGGCAACGCTCGGCAGTGAGTTTGTACCACGAGCCATCGTTAGCGACTTGATAACTTATATTACAGTTCGCATTGGCTGATAGCTGATGTGAAGGTAACTCAGAGATGTAGTCGGGTATCAAGTTGGCAATGTATGCCGTAACACAAGCCGCGTTTGTGCTATCAGCCTTCCTACCGACAAAAGTATCCGAACCACACGGACTGCTTGGCACCTCTGGGTACCGACCATTCTGTGCCTTGTAAAGCTCCAAGGAAAGTTGCACTTCTCGAATCTCAGCTTGCAGTGATCGGTTGCGAGCAGTCACCCGCGCTTCTCCAAACGATGCATACAGCACGGCGGATAAAATACCAATAATAGAAATTACCACTAGCATCTCAATTAACGTAAATCCTTTTTGCTTCGAGAAAGCATGTTTCATATTTTCCATCATATCATCAAGAGTAGATTATCTCAGCTCTGTGTACACACGTACAACATTAGTTAGGCATATCACAGATGACTTGCTCCGTACCAATCTCGATTCTTTCTTCGTCGCTACCACCACCACCGACGTGAGCTGGATCAGCGTATCCACCCCAGACTGCAAATGAACTGTTGATATTACTTGATTTACATTCTGTAGCACCTAGATTAATGAAACCTCCTGCGCCATTAGAAATTCGATTACAGGATGCATACGCGTACGCTGGATTACCACCCGAAGATCCTTCTTGTGGAAGACCAGTAATGGGAGTAGCGGCAAACAAATTTCCAACACCATCAGCGACTACTGCACATGGAGAAAAATCACTAGTGTAACTGATGGTTTCTGACTCGACACTATTACTGGCCACTAGTTTGTACACTGTCCCATTAGCATTGGTGCGGTACACATAGCCATAATTACCAGTGTCAGGTTTGGGATCAGTCGGTAGAACTGACAGGTATTTTGGTGCCAAGTCGACGATATACTGAGAAGAGTCAGCAGTACAGGCAAACATCGTCCCGATTTGTCCTGACCAATCTTCACCATCTGTTCCATTGCACCCTTTTGGGTACCTGCCCACTTCTTGATGATACAACTCTATCGCCTGTTGCAGGTTACGCAAATCTCCTTTCCGCTGTGCATCCCGCGCTATCGCCGACGAACCATTCATGCCAGCAATCACCATTGACGCGAGGATTGAAAGCACTGACAAGACCACTATCAATTCTACTAAGGTGAAGCCATCATTTTTCATCACCTTTTGTCGACAAAATATCATAAAAAAATTATAGCACGACACCATCTGATACAACGCTTTTCAGCTATAAACTACTCAAATCTATTCCCAGTTTTTAGCAGCGAGTGCAGCGTGCGCTGCTTGCTGCTCGGCCTCTTGCTTGGATCGACCCTTTCCTTCGGCGACAAATTCTTTTCTCAAATAGACACCGACAGTAAAAATGCGATCATGGTCAGGTCCATCTTGGGCAATTGTCTCATACGTAGGCGTCACTGAAGCGTGCTCTTGGGCTAGTTCTTGAAAACGACTCTTAGCATCTTGCCAAAGACGTTGTTGTACGATGGCATCAGTCTTTACAAATAGACGATTAGCAATAAATTGCTTGGCTGCTTCATATCCCTGATCAAGGTAAATTGCACCAATACAAGCTTCAAACACATTGGCAAGAATGTATTGTCGAGCCCGACCAATATCCTTAGCCTCACCCTTTGACATTAAAAGATAGTCATTAACGCCAAGCTCCTCAGAGGCAGCTGAAAGTGACACGGTATTAACAAGCGCTGCCCGTACCGCCGTGAGCTCCCCTTCTGGTTTTTCTGGATATTTATGAAATAGATAATCGGTGACTACTAGTTCGAGTACCGCGTCTCCAAGAAATTCAAGTCGTTCGTTATGGTCCCATGTCGCTTCACGATGCTCATTGAGGTACGAGCGATGGGTGACTGCAGAAAGGAGCACTGCCGTGTCGGCAAACTGCACTTGGAGTACCTTTTGTAGCTTCTGTAGATCTGTATGTATATCTCGCTCTTCCATAGAGAAACCTTGTCACTAGTACAAATAATAAAATGTACAGTAGCACTATTTAAAGGACCTGCCAACCAGCATGGTGATTGCTTTTGTTACTATTGGCAAAATGTCTTCATAAAAATTAAGCTCCAAAATATCAGCAACTTTGAACCACCTGGCATCATCAAGTCCACCCTTTTTTAGTAGTTCAATGTCTTGGTACGGCGCCTTTGCCAAGAAATAATAGACCTGTTTACGTAGTTTGCCACGCTCAGGTTGTGACGCAATGTACTCATTTTGACCAAGCGCCGCATCTATGACGATTGGCAAACCAATCTCTTCAATCAAAGCCCGTACTGCTCCGTCTTCAACTTTTTCATCTTCTCGCACCTTACTCTTAGAAAGAGTCCAATGTCCAAAAATATCATGGACCAGGGCTAGGTAAATTTGACCTTCATGTTCGGCGTACACCACCGCTCCTGATAAGCGCTCAACGGGCATCTGGTCGAATGGCACTTCACGGTTGCGACGTTTGCTTTGCTCTTCCTTCCCTGGTTCACCGATCTCTTTATAAACAGCACCAAGTACACCATTTACAAAGCGGCTGCTGTTATCGCCACCGAACTGCTTGGCGAGTTCGATTGCTTCGTTAATCGCCACTTTAGCCGGAACTTCGGAACGGTCAGCGAACAAGAGTTCATATAGTCCGAGTCGGAGAATATTTCTATCTACCGGAGAGATACGATCGATTGGCCACTCTGGAGCGGCTTTTTCTATAATCAAGTCAAGCTCTGGCTGTTTTGCCATCACTCCGTCAAGCAGTTTACTCATGAACGGCATATCGGTTTTGTTGGGTGCAAACTCGGCGACGTTGCGGTCGAGCACCTCCTGTACTGCTTTTTTTTCAAGCGCATTTAAATCCCACTCAAAGAGTGACTGAAGAACAATGCTACGTGATAAATGTCGATTGGCCATATCAAATGTACTAAACTTTTACTGCCCACAGTGTACCATTAAAAAAGTGTCCGTTAGCTAAAAATCCACACCATATAAAGAAAATGCCAGACGAATGTGTCTAGCAATTTTCGGTGGACTATTTCTTGTCTTTTACTTCTGGCTCCGGAGTGGTAGTTGCTACTTCTCCTTGTTGGGCTTGGATGGCTTCTCGTTTGACCTGTAAACGGGCTTCTCGGGCTTGTTTTTTAGCCGTCATATCCACTACCATTCGCCCATTGTAGTGCCCACACTCGAGACACATATGATGTGGTCGATGCTTGGCACCACAGTGTAAACACGTTGCCAAAGTTGGCGCGGTGAGCGCATGATGTGAACGACGATTTGCGGTATGTGACCGCGTGTGACGCATTCGTACTACCATAGTGGCGAAACTATAGCAGAAAGGCTAAAAAATGCAACTGTCTGCCGCAAATATAAAAAAGCCAGCTCGCTACGCTTGCTGGCTTTTACTGTTACTCCCTAGTAGGTTGTTCGAGGTGACCTCTGATAGTACTCGCATTCTTCATATGAAGCGAGTGTAATTTTGACCGTCACCATACCACCCGCCCCTTCGCAACTTATTCGTATATGCCCACCACAAAGTTCATGTGAACGAAACACTCTGTATTTTGGACAGTTTGTACAAGCGCCGAGCGCAGTGAATGGTTTATTAGCCTGAGCTATCCAGGTTGTCTTTTCCCCTACAGCTTTTTTTACCTCTTCTCCTATTCTCATCTTCTTTTCCTTTCATTACATAAAGAACTATCTCCAAGTACAATTCTTAGAGTTTTATTTATACAACATATTTTATGTTTTTACAATAGCTCGCTCGGTGGATAGGGCATCTACCAACGGTAGTAATCATCTTTCGGTGCAGCTCTGTACCATAGCCCATATGTTGCTCAAACCCATACTGGGGGTACCTTTTTTGTGCGGTACCAGCCATAAAGCGGTCACGAGTTACTTTGGCGACAATAGAAGCTAGACCGATTACCGGTTCAGTGACATCTCCTTTTATAATGGTTTCTTGAGAAAACGTCTTCGGTGCCACCAGTGATCCATCGAGTAAAATATGACAATCTTCTGGATTGAGAGCGAGACGATGAATACAGCGCTCCATCGCTAGATTAACGGCATACACGATTCCTTTTTCATCAATCACCGAGGCACCAACCATTGCCACTGCAAAATCCAATGTTCGGTGGTGACGAAGCTTTTGTGCTTGGAAAAAAATCGCCTCACGCTTTTTTGCCGCAATTCCCTTACTGTCTCCTACTCCTGGAATAAGTCTCCATTCAAAGTTAGTCGGTACTGTCACTACCCCGACAGCTACTGGACCTGCTAGTGGCCCCCTCCCCGCCTCATCAATGCCAATCAACCACTTATTTTTCATCGCTACAGTGTACCAAATCTTCACCCTAAACTCATAAATACTAATAAAATTAAGGAACGCCATTAGTTTTTAGGTCACCGAAAAAGGTTGCTACGATTTTCTCGCGAAACATTCACAGCGACAATACCCAAAGAGAAAACATTGAGTCTGACAGTCACAGCAACCTGTTCCAACTCATTTTTCGTCAATGCTTACAAAATGATATACTGACCCCACTATGTCCGAACCACAGCCACATTGTACTGATTTCGTTCACCTACACGTTCACTCGATGTATTCCCTCCTCAATGCCGTCCCCACCCCAAAAGAACTCGCCAAGGCTGCCAAAGCCGATGGACAAACGGCCCTTGCCCTCACCGACGCCGGCGCACTCTACGGACTCATAGATTTTTATAAGGCGTGTACCAATGAAGGTGTCAAACCAATTCTCGGACTCGACGCCTTTCTCGCTCCCCGCACGCGGTTTGATAAGGAAGTGAATATCGACAAGCCACGCTCCCGTGTAGTCTTACTTGCTAAAACTTTTCAAGGATATCAAAATCTGATCAAGCTGGTCACAGCTTCTAATCTCGAAGGATTTTATTATCGACCACGCATCGACGCAGCATTACTGGAAAAATTTAGAGAAGATTTAATTTGTATTATCCCCTCTTTTTCCGGTGAGATTGCTCAAGCCTTCAAGGATCACAATCCTGAGAAAGCTGCTGAACGTCTTGATTGGTACAAGCGACTATTTGGAGACAATTGTTACCTTGAGCTTTCGCACCACCCTGAAGTCTTCGGTCATGAAGAAAATCAAGTTCGTATCAAAGCACTCGCTAAAGAAACCAATACTCCCTTAGTAGCAGCACAAGACGTGTACTATTTAAAACCAGAAGACCGTCTCGCAAGAGAAACCATGCTCAAAATCCAAAGTGGTGGTGTGGTTGATACTACTGCCGACCACGATACGGGAGAGAACTTTTCTTTCACTACCCAAGCGCAAATGAAGGAGTGGTTTCTTACTGTCCCTGAAGCGATAGCAAATACCCTAAAAATAGCCGAAGAATGCAACGTAGAAATAGAAATCGGCACGCACTGGTACTTTCCTGATTACATTATCGAAAGTGGCCGTGAACCTGACGATGAGTTACACACCACCGCCTGGGAAGGAGTCCTCTGGCGTGGACTTAATCCGGAAGATCCAGAGTTAAAGCAACGTCTCACCTACGAACTCGATGTCATCAAGATGAAGGGATACGCAAGCTATTTCCTCGTAGTAGGAGACCTCATCCGAGAAGCACGTGAACAAGGTATCCTCACTACCATTCGAGGTTCGGTGGCAGGATCGCTGACGACCTACGTGTTAGGGATTACCAATGTAAATCCACTTGAATACAAACTACCGTTTGAACGTTTCCTCAACCCTGAACGACCGTCCGCACCTGATATCGACATGGACTATGCTGATAATCGGCGCGATGAAATAATTGACTATGCAAAAAGAAAATACGGAGCAGATAAAGTAGCGCAAATCGGTACCTTCGGCACCATGATGGCACGCGCGGCAGTGCGTGATGTCGCGCGTGCACTCGGTCATTCCTACACAACTGGTGACCGCATCGCAAAGCTAATCCCGATGGGTAGCCAGGGTTTTCCAATGACGATTACCAAAGCGCTCGAGATCGAACCAGACTTGGCTGAATTGTATAAAAAAGATGCCGAAAGTCGTGAGGTTATTGATCTTGCCAAACAGATTGAAGGTCGAGTACGACATCTCGGAGTACACGCGGCAGGAGTGGTGATTGCCCCACTTCCGCTTGACCAGTTCGTACCGGTACAACCCGATCCAAAGACCGGAAAGCTTATCACTCAGTATGAAATGAAGAGTGTCGGTGAGGATGGCGTTGGTCTCCTCAAGTTCGATTTCCTCGGAATCAAAAACCTTTCCATCCTCGCCGACGCGGTAAAGCGGGTTGAAAAAATCCATCACCAGAAAATTGACATCGAAGCGATTCCACTTGATGATGAAAAAACTTTTGCCATGCTCGCGCGCGGTGAGACAATGGGACTTTTCCAACTCAATGGTTCTGGCATGACTGCCTTCCTCAAACAATTGCGTCCTTCAACTATTCACGACATTAATGCGATGGTGGCACTCTATCGCCCAGGACCAATGGAAATGATTCCAACCTACATCGAGCGCAAACACAATCCGTCGTTGGTGACATACCTTGATCCGCGCTTGGAAGATATCCTCGACCGCTCATACGGAGTCATTACCTATCAGGATGACGTCATGATGACTTCCATCAAACTCGCTGGTTATTCGTGGCTAGAAGCAGATAAACTCCGTAAAGCGATGGGTAAGAAGATTCCTGAGGTTATGGCGGCAGAAAAAGACAAACTTTTTAAAGGATTCCTCGCACACGGACTCACCAATACCAAAGCAGAGCAATTATGGAAACTCATCGAGCCGTTTGCGGCGTACGGATTTAACAAGGCGCACGCTGCAAGTTATGGTCGCGTTGCGTATCAAACTGCCTATATGAAAGCAAACTACGCGGTTGAATATATGTCGGCAGTACTTACCGCTGATTCAGGTGATACTGAAAAGATTTCTGAAATCATCCACGAATGTGAGCGAATGGGTATAGAAGTACTGCCACCTGATATCAATGAATCATTTGAAGACTTTTCAGTAGTGCCCAACAAAAATACCATTCGCTTTGGACTGACAACCATAAAGAACTTTGGTGAAGGTATCGCCGAATTCATCATTACAGAACGAAAACAAGGTGGACCATTTACTTCAATGCAAGATTTCCTCACTCGCATCCAGGATCGTGGACTCAACAAAAAATCACTTGAAGCGCTTACCTGCGCTGGAGCGTTTGATAATTTTGGCAGTCGGAGTCAATTCTACGGCAACCTCGAAAACTTGCTTGCGTTCAATCGAGAGCACGTCTCTAGCAAAGAAACCGGGCAAGACTCGCTCTTTGGAGGATTCACCGAGTTGAGCGGGTTGGTACTTACTCCGACTGAAAAAATCTCCATTGGGCAGAAATTACTCTGGGAAAAAGAATTGCTTGGTGTATATGTTTCCGGACATCCCCTCGATGCAGTACGAGCTGAGGTAGAAAAACGTCCCCGTATCACCCAGATTAAGAAAGGCTATCAAGGTACCACCGTCGTGACCACTGGGCTAGTCGAATCAGTAAAGGAGCTCCTCACCAAAAAAGGCGACCGAATGGCATTCATTAAACTTACTGACCAAGACGACAGTATCGAGACAGTTGCCTTTCCTGAAACGTATCATGATAATCGTGAATTACTTGTGCCTGGCAATTGTGTCGCTATTAAAGGCAAATTTAACCTCCGTAATGATGAGCCAAGTATCCTAATTGATAAGGTAAAACTCCTCGGCAACGATGAAATGATTGGCGAACCTCTCTCCGAAATACGGTGATGTTTGACAATCTCAATCAACGAGCTAAGATTAGACAAACGGAGATTGTGGCGACCACCAATCGCCAGATAGCACGCTTCGCGTGTCGTCATGTGGAATCACTTCCCTTCTAATCTGTCATAATGAAGCGCCGTCTGGCATACCAGACGGAAGCTCGGTGGAACCGCGATTCCCAAATCGTCCGAGTGAGCGTACGAAGTTTTCGTACATTCACTTGGGCGATTTATTAATTTTAAGTCCGGTCGTTGACTTTAGCATTTGCCAGACACGAATCAAGTTCTCCGCTCGCGACGCGAACCGGTCAAGACGCTTCGCATCTCGATAGGACTGTCGCTCCGCAGGAGCTAGCAAAAACTGAAGTCACGACCTACACAGTGATTGTCCATACCTACCTTTTGACAGACCCCGCGCAACTCGATTTTTCTTGATCACACGTTAGTGCGAAAATCGAACGAACAGAGCACCAAGCTCGCAAGAGACGAGGACGCGTGTCTGGAAAAAGGTAGGAATGTGCAATCAAGTCAAATCTATGAACGAATCATTAGAACATAAACGACACACGCTCGCTCACCTCTTGGCAGCAGCAGTGTTAGAAAAATATCCACACGCCAAGCTCACCCTTGGTCCAGCCATTGATACTGGTTTTTACTACGATATCGATTTTTCTGGAGGCGATACTCCTGGTGATACCGATCTCAAAGAACTGCAAAGGTCAATGAAGAAACTGCTCAACAAATGGACCACATTCACCCACGAAGAAGTTTCTGCAAAAAAGGCACGTGGGATATTTGCAGGCAATCAATTCAAACTTGAACTTATCGATGAGATTGAAAAAAAGGGTGAGACGATTACCCTTTACTCTTGTGGTGGTTTTACCGATCTTTGCCGCGGTGGACACACTGAACACCCCAACAATGAACTAGACACCGACGCGTTCAAACTTGAAAAAATTGCTGGCGCCTACTGGCGCGGTGATGAAAAAAATCCTATGCTCACTCGCATTTACGGTCTTGCTTTTGAAACCAAAGAAGAACTCGAAGCCTACGAAAAGCAACAAGCAGAAGCTAAAGCACGTGATCACCGTAAACTTGGCAAAGAACTTGACCTCTTTACTTTTTCCGAACTGGTTGGCGCCGGGCTGCCACTTTTCACTCCGAATGGTACCCTTATGCGTGATCTGATTGTCGAAAAAATCAGCCAGATTCAAGCTAAGTATGGATATGTAAAGGTAACTATTCCACACATCACCAAAAGTGATCTCTACAAGACCTCCGGGCACTGGGAAAAATTTAAAGACGAACTTTTCCATGTGAAGGGTCAATCTGATACTGAGTTTGTCATGAAGCCAATGAATTGTCCGCATCATACTCAGATTTACGACGCCAGACCTCGATCATACAAAGAACTACCCCTTCGCTTTGCTGAGACCACTATGGTCTACCGTGATGAGCAAGCTGGCGAACTCATTGGTCTTGGTCGAGTACGCAGTATCACACAGGACGATGGGCACGTGTTCTGTACCGTCGATCAAATTGACCAAGAAGTAGAGAACATTGTAAACGTCATCAAGCAGTTCTATACCTCTCTTGGTATGTTTGAAGAAGGAAAATTCTGGGTATCACTCTCAGTGAGTGATCCAGCCAAACCCGACGAGTATATTGGCGAAAGAGGAAACTGGGAAAAGGCGGAACAAATGCTCGAAGCAGTAGCAAAACGTCTCAACCTTCCTTACAAGCGGGTCGAAGGCGAAGCTGCTTTTTATGGACCAAAGCTTGACTTCATGTTTAAAGATGCAATTGGTCGTGAGCGACAACTCGCTACCGCTCAGCTCGACTTCAATATGCCAGCGCGCTTTAATTTGGAGTACACAGACAATGCGGGTAAGAAGCAAACACCGGTGATGATTCACCGCGCAATTGCTGGTTCACTCGAACGCTTTATGGCAATCATGATTGAACACTTTGCTGGTAACTTCCCACTCTGGCTCTGTCCAACGCAGCTCGCTGTCATTCCCGTTGCTGATACTCATGTCACGTATGCCACCGAAGTAGCCGAAACACTTAGAGCAACTGGATTCCGAGTAACACTCGATACTTCCAATGAATCAATGGGAAAGAAAATTCGCAGCGCCAAACAGATGAGACTTCCTTACTTTATTGTGATTGGCGATAAAGAAGTCGAAAGTAAAACAATCACCCTCGAATCTCGTGACACTGGTGAGTCAGAATTACTCACCATCGAAGCCTTGAGTATGAAATTAATAGCTGAGGTAAACGTATAAAAACTTGATAGTACAAAAACGGGGCGGCTCTTTTGGAGCCGCCCCGCTTTTCTTTATCATCTCTTCTACGCCACTGCCTTCACTGCTTTCATGATTGCTACTTTCACCGCCTCTTCTTCGCTAGTGTACGTCCCATCAAGCGCTCCCGTTAATGCCGAGATAGTATTTTTTAATTGTTCATCAGATAGTTGCTTCGTTTCGGTAGTAAGCATATCTGAGACCGTTGCGGTACCACCACGACGATTGCGGTATAAGGCATCGATATCAGCAGCAGCATCAGCCAGTGCAAACATCGGACGATTACCAATCATTTTGTATGCCGCAACGATATTACCAGTCACAATTGCTTCAGCAAGTGATCCCGTTCCTTCTGGTACCGTAGCTGGGATAAATGGTCGATCACTCGAAGCGACTTGATTTTCTTTGCAGATAGTACAAAGATTACGCATTCGTGATTCATTTATTACAATCCAGCCATCCTCTAGTGGGTATGTTTTCTTTGCTTCACCGATAACTTCGTCGAGTGATGCGTGTCGGTCTACTGAGCCATCAGTAGTACTAATGAAATGACGGACAGCATCACTTGAAAGTAACGCTTTCTGTGTGTGCGCTCGGTTTTCAAGATCAGTCACCACCGCCTCTCCAACTTGGTGTGGATTGTGAGTGACCATCGACTTATGTGTAATCTGATTTTCGTATCCCACGACCACTGGTCCAATTGGGAGGTTAGCCGGTGTTAATTCAGACTGTATCGGTGTTGCGACTGCAGTCTTCACAAAGAGATCTGGTCGGACGCTTTCTGCTTGCTGCATAACAACCTCGTTCGGCGTCATTACAATGTGATTATCCGCTATGCTCGTCACCATTTGCTTTCGTACCACAAGTAAATATGTAATATAGAGCGACCAAGCGATGAGTAGCAAATAGAACATCGCAGTCATAAATGGTCCGGCTTCAAATCCAGTGTACGGAACTTGTGTCAGTGATATACCAGCCACCAGTCCTTGATCGCGTGTCTGTAGTACCACCACATCATCTTCGACGACTACTTTCACCGAACATTCCTCATCACGAGAGCTACGTTCTGCTAAGAGTGTGTACTCCGTGGTACGAGTTGGTTTCAGGGTTAGTGCATAGTCATAGTACTTTCTTTTATCTGAAGCCAAATATTCATCAGTGGTGAAAAGTACTTCCCCTCGATCGTCCGATAGAGTTACTCCCGTAGCATTGGTAGTATCCCAGGTAAGTGTTACCTTTTCGCCCGCTTTGATACGTTTGTCTGAAATAGTAAGTTCACAACGTGGACTCACACTCCCCCCGCCACCACCTCCACTGGTAGTAACATTGACTGAAACTGGACAGTATATTGTTTTTCCTTGACTCGTGGCAGTGAGTTCATACGTCGTGTTACTCGCTGGTGAGACAGTCTGGCTGCCAGAAAGTGTCGTAGCATTGATACCACTTATCGATACTGTCTCTACGCCCGTAGTGCTCCACGTTAGTGTCGATGTATTTCCTCGCAAGAAAGAACTTGGGGAAGCACTAAAAAGAACATTGTTAGCGCACGTAAATGGTGCAACTGGGTCAGCAACTATTACCGGTGCCGTGCAACGCACTTCATCACCATTATCATCAAGCGCAGTGAGAGTGAAGGTGGTTGATTGAGTGATGTTCGTTACCTGCGAACCTACGAGTGCCACCGCACCGATAGAAGGAGCAATAGTTACCGTCTTTGCATTCGAAATTTTCCAATTAAGGGTGACTGAACCACCACCAGCGGAAAGTGAGCTTGGTGATGCAGTAAATACTTCGCAAACCGGAACTGGGTCTGCGGTTACTGTGACCGGAGCGAAACAGTTGGTAGTCTGATTGTTTTCACCAACTAAAGTCAACTGGTACGTGAGACTAGCAAGTGGTGTTACTATTACCGACCCATCAACAGCGACGACACCGACACCATTATTGATATATGCACTAGTAGCATTTGAAGTCTGCCATGCAAGTGTCGTACTAGTACCAACCATTATTGTTGTTGGACTAGCGACAAAACTATCACACGTTGGGAGTGGGACAGTTTCCACAATAACTGCAGCCGAGCAAGAAACTGTTTTTCCGTTGCCGGTAGCTACCAATTCATATATTCCACCGGTAGTAAGCGGTGCCGTAGTAGCAGTGCCATTTTTTGCCACGTCGCCCAAGCTTGTGAGTGTAACCGTATCTGCATTAGTAGTTGCCCAAGTGAAGGTCGCACTCCGCCCAGTTTGGATAGTCTGCGTATCAGGGAGTAATGTACAAGTTGGAGCTGGTGGTTCTGGAGTGACCAATACGATAGCGGTACAAGTAACTTGCCCATCTGGACCAGTTGCTAACAGCGTATAGGTTTTATTTGTATATAGTGCCGCCGTTGTCTTTGTACCATCTAATGCAACTGCACCAAAATCGGTCAATGTTACCGCTGTCGCATTCTCTGTAGTCCAAGTAAGGACAGCAGAACCACCATGACCGACAGTTTGAGTATCCGGTACTAGCGTACACACTGGAGGATGCGGAATGACACAGTCATTATTAATAGTAGTAGTGACTTGCGGACTATATACCCACGTTTGGAAATTATTGAGTTCATACGCCGTCGCCTTGGCTTGATTCTTCACCGTAAAATCACCACATTGTGTCGGTAATTGTACTTTACCAGTCCATGTGATGGTACCTGATTCCCCTGGTGTTAAAGTATTACCATTGAAATGAAGCGTACGATCACTGCTGGTATACACTGGAGTACTGCCGTATCCAGCAGTGAGATTACTGGTAAGCGTGTGTCGTAGGTAGAGTAGATTAGCATCAATAACATCTTCAATCTTCACTCCTCCCCCTGAACAATTTGCGTCGCCGGTATTAGTCACGGTGATGGTGTAGGTGAGTTCAGCCCCGACAGTAGTGGCTGTCGAATTGACTGTTTTTTCAACCAAAAGTGCACAGGCTGGTGGCACCACTGGTGGAGCACACAAAACCGTCACCTGTTCAAAACAGCGCGCACCATTATCGCTGAGAGCTTGCAACGTAAAGGTCGTACTATTTTGAAGATTTTGTATCGTCATTGTTCCAGTGTTTTGAGACACAGTTTGACCATTAACGGTAATAGCAGAAAAGCCACTGGTATACCAACTAAGATCAATACTATCTCCGATAGTCACCAAATTTCGACTAGCTTCAATCGCACATTCAGTGAAGCTACTCGTGAAGCTACTCTCTGTACCAGTGACCGTGACTCCAGGTTCCGTTATATAAGTGGAAGTGGTCACTACTGGATTTGGATTATACAAAAAGTCCTGTTCTGGGCCAAAACTAAATTCAGTCGCCACTACTAACGTAGGCGATAAAAATGCGATTGCCACCAGACCAACGACAAACAACATTGCAGTGCCTACAATGGTTCTACTATTTTTAGTCATAACAATTTCCTGTTTATTCATAAGCTTTATACTCTCACCTACACCAAAATTGTTACGCAAGAGTACTGAAGCCGATGAAGTACTTCGTAGATACTTCAAAAAGAGCAGGTGAATCCTTATGGGATAGACAGACCGAGGAGAACGATACTATAAAATGATAAGTAATAAAAACTGTTTTGTCAAGTCAATCAGCCCTTGCCTCATGAATTTCGCGTCTCGATTAGCTTGGCTTCTACAATGTACCGATCATCAGTACTTCCAAAACTGTTACAGGTCGCCAGTGTTAATGTCTTCTCTGTTCCAGCGATTGCCACAGTCAAATCATTCGCCTTGGCACGATAAACTTTTTCGACTCGATAGATATACGTAGTTTCAGCTGCAAGCAGTTCTATTTTATCTCCCCACTCAAGATTCTGGATACCATTAAATGCCTGAAAATTTTTATTAAAAACTTTAGGAAGGTAACTAGAATGTCCCAAAATAAATACCGTACCCTCTTGCGCTAGCGCCGCCGAATCAGGGTGACGTACCACCCCCTCAAGTAATGCCGCATCAAGGTCAATCACATTGCGTGAATTTGGATTAAGTACGGACACTGATCGGTTAAGTTTTGGAATAAAGAGAGAAACTGGGAGAATTGCTTGAGTCGGTGTAGTCTCTACTACCGATGGAGCAGGATCACTACCAGCTTCTGAGACTGTCTCTACGATTTCATTTATTTCTTGAGCGGTTTGTACTTGGATCACGGTGTCTACATTACTCTCTGATTCAATCGCCGGGTTTTTCAATTCCGGTAACATATCAAAAGCCAGAAAGACTAGATACGTTAGTGAGAATATCAAAAAGAACGTGCTAAAAAACACTACTTTTCTACTCCAAATTTGCTCAAATAGCGCGTCCATGTTTTTATATTATAATACATTTAGCATAAAAGTCAATCACTTAGCTCTTTTTCATCTTTTCCAGAGTACGCGAAAAGAGTCTTTCCATGTATTGACAAAAGTTTATCAGTATGGTACTTTCTCAAAATATGAATGAGTCAGAACAACTATTACCGAAGAAAAACTCTCTTCTCAAGATAACTGCTATTATTGGATTTTTCGGTGTCACTATCCTAATTGCCTGGTTGGCAATAAAGTTAGTCGGTCTAGCTCCTAGCGCCTTTTCCTCTCTCGCCTCTTTGGCTGAGACTCTCAATGAACGACGTCTTGATATCGTGGACTCTACTACCGACAAATGGTCTTTAGTAGTAGCGAGTGATAATACCTTAACTACTGTTGGAGTCCCCGTCAAAGCAACCTGGAATGAATCAAAAATTCCTGGTACGTTTTCTTTTTCTTATGCTTGTAAAGAAGGAGTTGCTGTTGATCTAATTGGCGTTAGGGCACTCAGCAGTATTACCTGTGCCACCGAGTACAGTCTGGGCAATGCTACTGAAGTAGTATTTTCTGTTGATTCAGAGAAAGACCGGTACGCTGATCTTGCGTATACCATTTCTTTTTCTGGAACTAATGATACTAAACCGCGCGCTTTTAAGACTATACAGCTAACCGTAGTCAATAATGCCATCGCGAGTAATCAAGAAAGTGTACCAGATATCGAATTGCCGGAAGAGACAGTACTTACTACCGAGCCAGTGATCACAGAAATTCCAACCACACCTGTTATACCAACTCCCGAGACAGTACCTAACAGTATTCCACCAAAAGCAATAACACCGACGTATACCGAAAAAATAACCTATACTACTCCTGTCTCTGACCCGAATGGTCGAACTGACCTCGGTGTCAGATTCATTGGAACTGGAAGTATTATAAACAACAGTTTCGTCCCTGGTGTGGTATCACAAGACAAGGCCGGTGCAATCCAATTTGAAGTAAAGAACTATGGCACCAAGACTTCAGGAACATGGGATCTCTCAGTCACCCTTCCCGATGGTTCGCACTATGAATCAAATGATGAGATTGCACTTAAACCAAATGAACGAGCAGTTATGACTATTGGCTTCTCCGCCCCTAAAGTAGCGACTTTTACCTTTATTGTAATCGTCGATGAAGCAAATGATGTGTATGCACTCAATGATACACTGCAACAAACAGTG
>JAACPT010000039.1 GCA_009995385.1 Candidatus Parcubacteria bacterium | reverse complement strand
CAATGTTTTTAGGGTAGATGGCTGTGGGTGACAAAAAATCCAGCATTTGCTGGATTTTTTGTCACCCTACTTGAATAATTACATCCTTAAAATAATATCATCTAATGACCTTCGTACTTTTGCATAATGTTGCGATTCATCGGTTTCTTTACGATACCCAAGTGCCAGTAGGACTCCGGCAGTAAGATTTTTTTCTTTAAGTCCAAGTACGCCATCAAATGCTGTTGGATTGAATCCTTCCAAAGCATGATTATCCACCTCGAGCATTGAGGCGGCTGCCATCATTCCACCAAGCGCTAAAAAAGCTTGTCGCTTTGCCCAGACAATTCTCTCTTCTGACGTTCGACTACCAATATCTCTAACCATAATTGCTTTATATTCATCAGTGCTACCAGAGGAAAGTCCGCGAGTACTTTCAATTCTGGCAGTAAATTCAGCAATGAATGATTCATCAATGTCGGTTCGAGCGGCGATGACAATAAGGTGGGAGTTTTGTGCCACGGGCGTCTGACCATACGCATGCTCGACGAGAGATTCTTTTATGGTCGGATCAGAGATAACGACAAACGTAAATGGTTGTAACCCATATGCGGTTGGCATCAGGTTCCCTGCTTCAAGGATCGCTGTTACTGTTGCTTCAGGAATTATCTTTTCAGTATCAAACTGGTTAACGGCATACCGCCATGACAACGCTTCGTTTAGTGTTTTTGTCATAAAAAAATTTAAATTGCAATGGTCTATTGTCGCGTACTTACTTTACATTGTAAAGTTACACGAAGCGATACAGCATAAATACTTTACATTGTAAAGTGGAAACTAATTTGCTATAGTAAAAATATGGAACATGGTGATGGAAAAAAAGTCTGTCCAATCCGCGCGGTCGCAGAACTCCTTAGTGATACTTGGACTATGCTCATTATGCGTGCACTCACCGAGGGGCCGAAGCGTTTCTGTGAACTGGAGGCTTGGCTGGGAAACATATCGACTCGAACCCTAACCCTCAAACTCCAGACCCTCACCGAAAAAGGGTTAATTGAAAAACGTACCGATAATTACTATACACCAACAAAGAAAGGTTCGGGACTGAAAATCATCGAGAAAGCCATGCTGAAATATAGCGACCAATATCTTAATTAAGACATATGCCAGAGCTCCCTGAAGTCGAAACCGTGCGCCTGCAACTCCTTCACAAGATACGAGGGAAGACTATTGCGAAAATTATTGTACTTCACCCAAAAACAGTTAATCACCATCTTAAAATTTCCGCGCAATTATCAGGATTAGTAGTCGATACTATCGACCGAATTGGAAAACTGCTTATTTTTTCTTTTGTCGGGCAAACCGATCTGTTCCTCCTCGCACACCTGAAAATGACTGGGCAGTTTTTTTATGTCGACGCAGATGGGGTGGTCGGTGGCGGTCACTCCGTGACCGCCACCGACCTTAACCTTCCTGGTCGACACACGCGGGTCACCTTCCACTTTACTGATCAGTCTTCCCTTTTTTTTAATGATATGCGACTCTTTGGTTATCTTAAACTAGCAACTGCAGCAGAAGTCGCTGCCGCGAGAGCAAAATTTGGACCAGAGCCAATTACTGATTCTTTTGACTGTGCATGGTTTGCTAAGAGTCTTAAGGTAAGAAAAAGTAAGATAAAAGCGCTATTACTTGACCAATCATTCGTCGCTGGTCTAGGAAACATCTACGTTGATGAAGCACTATGGCGAGCCAAAATCAGACCAACGAGACTAGCAAATACAGTGACCAAGAAAGAAGCGGCGACACTTTGTGCCTCCATTCGAGACATTCTGCAAGAATCGATTGCAATGGGCGGGACGACGTTCCAGCATTTTGTTGACACCGATGGTGAAAAAGGGAATTTCACCAAGCAACTAAAAATATTTGGCAAACAAGGCACTCCATGCCAATGTGGCACAATCATCAGGAAAATTCGCTGCGCTGGACGCGGTACTCATTATTGCCCGAAGTGTCAAAGGTAAAAGTACCTGCAAGTCTTTATTTTATTCCGTACAATCTCATGTACTACGTACGAAACAAAAAAAAGTAACCAGACTGATTATCTGTAGTAATAAAATTATATTTTTTCCAGAATGTAAGAATCCCATAAATCAAATAGATAGTCTTCACAAGGTTCCATTATTATTTTTAGTACAACTAGCCTGGATAGTGTAAAAGTCGCCGCTTTAGCAATCATCATTCTAAATGAATTTTTTATATACTTTAGTATAATTACTTTATGCAGAATAAATTAGAACCCTCGTGGAAAAATATTCTTGATAAAGAATTATGTAAATCTTACTTCAAAAAGCTCTCCAAAGAAATCGGACTCCTGTATGATACGGAGGTGGTCTACCCCACCCGAGAAAATATTTTTACTGCTTTCAAACTTTGCCCATTTGAACAAGTAAAGGTGGTTATCCTCGGACAAGATCCATATCACGGAGAAGGTCAAGCGCAAGGACTTTCTTTTTCAGTCCCTGATGGTGTACGGATTCCTCCATCACTACAAAATATCTATCAAGAAATAAAAAACGACCTCGGCATCGAACGTGCGAAAAGTGGCAACCTCGAACGCTGGGCAAATCAAGGAGTGCTTCTCCTTAATGCCACACTCACAGTCACAAAAGAAAAACCAGGGTCACATCAAGGTATTGGTTGGGAGGAATTCACCGACGCCGTCATTGAAACTATCTCGGCACAAAAAGAGCACGTTGTATTTCTACTCTGGGGTAACTTTGCACGCCTCAAGGCTTCACATATTGACCCATCGAAGCACTTACTACTCGAAGCACCTCACCCTTCTCCCCTTTCTGCCAGGCGGGGATTTTTTGGCTGTGCACATTTCAGCCAGACTAATGCATATTTGAGAAAGAATAATCTGAAAGAAATTTTATGGTGAAGTGAACATCACTACTTACGCTACACCAGAAAAAAAATCTCGCTTGATTTGTTTTTTAGGGATACCCATTTTTTTAAGTACTGCATAGTAGGCCTGCACCATTGGTGGCGGTCCTGAGATATACCACACCCGTTCAGCATAATCCGGCGCTCGTCGATTGATCAAATCCGCAGTGACGTATCCGGTTTCAGCCGGCATTGGCACTGTTTCTTTTGCAATGACTGGTATTACTTCAAGTGGTATATACTCGGCGGCATTTGAAAACACTGCTTGGTATGCCATCTCTGCTATCGTGTTGCAACAATAAAATAGTTTTGTATCGTGCACCATACCAGTATCAACCATGTATTGAATATGACTTCGAAATGGGGTAACGCCAATGCCACCGGCAATTAAAGCAAGTTTTACCTCGGGTACTTCAGGCAGGACAAAATCACCACCCAGCTGACTAGCAATAATTTTTTTTCCAATATCAAGGTGCATTAGTTCGTGCTTATACGAACTCCCTCTGGCAATAAATTTAAATGCCAGATGCACTTCATCCTCCGTCGGTGATGAAGCAATGGTGAAGTATCGGCGAACACCTCGACTATCTGGGTTAGTATGTGCGAGCATCCATTCTAAATACTGTCCGGCGTTGAATGAAAATCCTTCTGGCTTTTTAAATATAAATTCATATGTATCTTTTGCAATCTGTCTTTTTTCTAAAAATTGGAGATACAGTTTTTGTCGCAAGCGCCACGGCATCATTGCGGTATTTGCAATTACCAGCGCCAACTCTGGAGTAATTAAAATTATAGATGCGAAAAGAGATGAGTTAGATAGAAATCCAACCAATCCAGCGTATAAGATTTGTGGTCCTTTCATGGCAGGCATAGTAAATGGTTCAGTGAGCATATAAAATGCTAAAAAGAGTGTCGGCCAAGACATAAAGAAGGTCGAAAGCATAGTACTAAGTTGATCACCGTACCTGATAGCTTCAGCCAGATAAATAATGAGGCTCACCATGATGAAAGTTAGTACTGGTACCCATCGACGCACTTTCATCACCACCAAAATGCCCACCATGAGTAGCGGGATAAATAGTACTGGATTTGCTACCCACCAACTGAATTTATAAATACCAGTTACACTTAACGCGGCGGCACCAATTGCCGCTGGATTCAAAAAATGCTGCTTTTTGTATGCAAGAATAAATTTAGAAACTATAGCAATTGCCACTGCCAATACCAGTGGCCAGTTGGCAAAGATATCACTTTCTGGTATGGCGAGAAAAAAAAGAATAAAAGCGCTTATAGCGGCTGATTCATGGTTAGCAGGAATCTTTAAAATTAGCGCAATTACCCAGTTAAGTAAAAGCGCGGTGAGTAGCGCTAATGCTAATGTAAACAACTGACTCAGTCCGCTGTACGGTAAAAGGTTCGCAAATCCCGCCAGAATGGAGCAGATGGCTAGTGCACCAAGTGAACCGAGTACTAGACGGTACATTCCGACTGAGTCAACAAAGTGTTGCGCGCGGTGATAAGGGTATGAAATTATTGAAAACATGATACGTATTAGTAGTAATGCAAAAAGCTATTATTTCTATTACTATATCACTACGCTGATTAGCGTACATAATTTCAAACTGATTCATGCAGTATATTATCGCCGTTCTTGCCTTAGTCGTCCTTGGAGTCGGTTTTACCCTCTACCAACCCGCGCCAACTGAAACTGCCTCTGCTTCTAGCAGCGAAACTGTCGCCCCTGGAAAACCTTCAAATTTTTTATTAGTATCTGAGATTGAAAAAGTATGGGAGGAGGAAGAAGATGATGAAGAAGGTGAAGATGAAGGTGAAGCATCTGATTTCCAACCAATAGCAACAGAACCTGTCGTTACAAAAATAGTGACGCCTGACCCTCTTGTTACTGCTCTATCGACGCCAGTGACCACTCCGACGCCCGTAGCCACCCCTACAGCACCAGTAGTGACCGCTACTGATTACAAAAATGGTACCTATATCGCACATACTACCTACAAGACTCCCGACCGCGATGTATACTCGATGGAAGTGAGTCTAACGATTGTTAATGACAATATCACCAATACTTCCATCACGTACAACAACCGAGCTTTACGAGATTCATATGTTAAACGATTTGATAGCTCTTATCAGAACTACGTCATTGGTGAAGATTTGGGTACCATTAGCCTCTCACGTATAGCGGGCGCATCGCTCACCACCAACGCTTTTAACAAAGCAGTAGTTTCCGTCAAAACTCAAGCTGGTGCATAATAAGTCATGCACACACATACCTTCCAAGCACTCGGGACACAGTGGTCAGTTGAGATTTTTGATGAAAAGGATTCAGCAGTGCTCGAGAGTGCTTTCCGCACCCTCGAGCACTTTGTTCAAGATTTTGAGGCAACGTACTCTCGCTTTAAAGCAGATTCCCTCGTCTCAATACTTAATCAGGATAGAATGCTACATACACCTAGCGAAGAGTGCCACGCCCTCCTGACGTATGGAAAGCAACTCTATTTACGCACCAATACCCACTTCAATTTTCTCACCGGCAATATCCAAGAAGCTCGCGGCTACGATGCTACATACTCTTTTACCCCCGATGAATCGAAAACTCTCACACCTGGCAATCCCGTCACTGACCTACACATCACCGCAGAGAAAATCGAATTGTCACAAGGAAATATTGATCTCGGTGGTTTTGGCAAAGGATATTTAATCGACGAGCTGGCCACTCTGTTACAGAAAGAGTACTCCTTGCAGTATTTTCTCATCAATGGTGGCGGCGATCTCTATGCGACTAGCGACCACGGCACTCCAATTCAGATTTTTCTTGAACACCCAACGAAGCCTTCTCATTTTATTCATACTACTACAATCAAACAGCAAGGATTTGCTGCCTCAAGTCCTTTTAAACGGATGTGGCATAGTGGTGATAAAACCTATACCCATATCGTTGCCAACTCAGAAACGCCGAGAATAGCTTCTTTTGTGAAAGCAAAGACGGCACGGGATGCTGACGCCTTTGCGACCACTACCCTTTTGCTTACTGAGTCTGAAATCCTCACCCTCTCTCTTGTTGAAGAAATCAGCGTTGCGCGCTTTACGCCAGCCACTAATAATCTTTGGCGTACAAACTCATTTGATACCTAAAAGCCGAAGACCATTGCCAGCTTTTAGATATCTTAAAAACTTTAGTTCTCTTCCTTAGCAAGAATCATCGCCTTCACTCGCATGACAGATACAACTGCATCACGATTTCTCTCATCAAGCTGCATCGTAATGAACTTGATTGTATCGTTGAGATTCGGAATACGTACATTCTCTAGTGCTGATACTCTTCGACGTGTTTTTTCAATTTCTTCCGCCAAATTTTCAGCAGTCTTCTCGAGTGCCGCCAAACGCAATATATCGACAAAAACAGCATCAAATTTCACCATAGCATTATCAAGATCTCCAGTCGTTTCCAGTACGCCGTACGAAAAAGCAGAACCTCTTTTTTCGATAGTAAACTCAGGAAGCTTTACCGACATCACACTATTAATCTTAACCCCAAGATCAATCTTAGCATTCGGTACCAGAAAGGCTGCGTTGAGCGCTGCCGAGGAAGACATACTACTCGCCCGGGCATATGAATCAAAAGCAGAACCAAGACGTGACTCAACAGACTCACGGAGCGCTTTAGTCTCGTGAATAATCGCCATGAATTTTTTGACGAGACCGTCTCGTTTATCCTTGAGGAGCTTGTGACCTTTTTGAGCAGTGCGAAGCTCCTTTTTAAGGCTAAGCAACGCAATTCTGGTGGGATTGACCTTTAGTATCGCCATAGTGTGCTGTTAATACTTGTATGTAAGTGCTCTAGAAATTTATGCGACTACTTCAACGCTCGGTATATACTTTTCAACCAATTCAGCCTTGACTCGCTTTAATGAAGTGCGTGGGAGCATCGAAAGTAATCGCCATCCGATATTGAGTGATTCTTCTACTGGACGATTTTCAAACTCTCCCTGCCCGACGAACTCTCGCTCAAACGCATCAGCAAATTTTAGATGTGCTCGATCAGTGTCATCAAGAGACGCTTCTCCTAGCACCACTGCGAGTTCACGTACTTCACGACCAGTTGCATATGAAGCAAAGAGCTGATCCTTGAGAGAAGAGTGATCAGCACGAGTTTTTCCTTCACCCACTCCAGCTGACCAGAGTCGTGATAGGGAACCTTGTACATCCACTGGTGGAAATACACCCTTACGATATAGTTCACGAGAAATCACAAATTGCCCTTCGGTGATGTACCCTGTAAGGTCTGGTACTGGGTGAGTTTTATCATCGTCTGGCATCGTTAGAATAGGAATCTGGGTAATGGTACCAGCCTTCCCTTTTACCCGACCAGCGCGTTCATAAATAGTAGAAAGGTCAGTGTAAAGATATCCTGGGTACCCACGACGTCCTGGCACTTCCTTGCGAGCTGAAGATACTTCTCGAAGTGCTTCACAGTAGTTGGTAAGGTCGGTCAAAATAACTAGTACGTGCATTCCTTTATCAAAGGCTAGATACTCTGCCGTCGTAAGTGCCATACGCGGAGTAGAAACGCGTTCAACCACTGGGTCAGCCGCCGTGTTGATGAAGAGCACTGAACGCTCCAGTGCACCCGCCTCTTCAAACTCTCGTCGGAAATATTCTGCTTCTTCAAAAGAGACTCCAAGTGTTGCAAAAACAATAGCAAACTCTCCACCATCCTTCACGTTTGCTTGTCGAGCGATCTGTGCTGCCAAGCGTGAGTGTGGAAGACCAGCACCTGAGAAAATCGGGAGTTTTTGTCCACGCACCAAAGTATTCATCACATCAATCGAACTGATACCAGTTTGAATGAAGTCATTTGGGAACTCGCGTGAATATGGATTGATTGGTTCACCAGCAATATCGCGTCGCTGTTCAGGAATAAGTTCCGGTCCACCGTCAGCTACTTGACCAGCACCATTAAATACTCGACCAAGCATATCTACTGACACTCCAAGCTTTAGTGTCTCGCCACGAAAACGGGCACGTGTACCGGCTGCAGTCATACCACTAGTTGGATCAAACATCTGCACCACTGCTCTGTCTTTAGAAACATCAAGCACTTTTCCAAACCGCGGTTTTCCCTCACCAGGCACATTGACCTCAACCAATTCTTCGTATTTTACTCCCTCAACACCTTCCACCACAATAAGTGGTCCGGCAATTGAAGAAATGTCTGTATATTCTTTTTGACTCATGATAACGATATGATTAAGCGGTCAGGGCGCTGATTTCAGCACGTACTGTATCCTGGAATGACTGATAATCGGCTTTCTTCCAATCTAACTTTTCTTTGAGTTTTGGTACTTCTCTAAAACTAGGAATCGCAGTGAATGAAGCATATACGAATTCTGGCTTGTTCACCACTGTCTGTCCGACTTCAAAGAACGTGATGATTGACTTAAGAATTCCGTATTGTCGTTCAAGTGGGGTGTACGCGTCATCTTTATCAAACGCATTTTGGAA
This sequence comes from Candidatus Parcubacteria bacterium, assembly GCA_009995385.1. GTDB lineage: Bacteria > Patescibacteriota > Minisyncoccia > Phycocordibacterales > UBA918 > OLB19. The sequence goes on along the minus strand of JAACPT010000039.1, from coordinate 4,444 downwards.
AAGGAAATCTTCACGAACCATACGCGCCACTTCAAGAATGAGTCGGTCGTTATTTGAAAGCGATTCCATACCTACCAAGCGTACAATTTCGAGTAATTTTGATTCCCTTTCAAGGAGCGTCATAGCGGCTTTTCGTACTTCTGAAAAGTCTTCTGCCACTTCTTCTTTCCAGAACTTTTCAAAGTTCGGAGCGTAGAGTGAATAAGAGATCAACCAGTTGATTGACGGGAAGTGCTTCTTGTATGCCAAATCTGAATCCAGTGACCAGAACGTCTTCGTCACGCGAAGAGTTGCTTGTGATACTGGCTCTGAAAGGTCTCCACCAGGAGGTGATACTGCGCCAATCACAGTCAGTGAGCCAGTGCGTCCTTCACTACCGAGGGTCTTCACGATACCAGCACGCTCATAGAATTCTGCCGTGCGTGACGAAAGGTAAGCAGGATAACCCTCTTCTCCTGGCATCTCTTCGAGACGTCCAGAAATCTCACGCATCGCCTCGGCCCAACGTGAGGTTGAGTCTGCCATGAGTGCTACGTTGTAGCCCATGTCACGGTAATATTCCGCAATGGTAATACCTGTATACACTGATGCCTCGCGAGCTGCCACCGGCATATTTGAAGTGTTCGCAATGAGGATGGTTCGCTTCATAAGTGCCTCACCCGTGTTTGGATCGATAAGGTGCGGAAACTCAGACAGCACTTCTGTCATTTCGTTTCCTCGCTCACCACAGCCAATATAGACAATAATCTGTGCGTCACAATATTTAGCAATACTTTGCTGGGTTACTGTCTTTCCAGCGCCGAACGGTCCGGGAATACAACCGGCACCACCTTTTGCAATTGGAAAGAAAGTGTCAATTGAACGACCACCAGTACGCAATGGTTCAGTTGGAAAAATCTTACTCTGCTTTGGCCGAGCCTTTCGAATTGGCCAGTACTGGAGCATTGCGATTGAATCAATATTTCCATCACTATTTTTTAGACTAGCGATTTCTTCTGTAACCGTGAACTCACCAGACTGTACTGAAACAACCACGCCACCTTTTTCTGGTGGTACCATGATTTTATGGAGAATCAGCGAAGTCTCTTGTACTACTCCGAGGACGTCACCAGCTATCACTGTGTCACCCGCCTTTGCCACTGGAGTAAACTTCCATTTCTTTTTTGTATCAACTGCCTCCGCTTCGATGCCGCGTTTTATAAAACAATTTCCGGCAGCTGCCTCGATTTTTTGCAGTGGGCGTTGTACACCGTCATAGATAGATTCAAGCAGTCCTGGTGCAAGCGCCACTGACATTGTACGTCCAGTCCGATAGACCACATCGCCAGGTCCAACCCCAGCAGTTTCTTCGTATACTTGGATCGCTGCAACGTCACCGTGAAGTTCGATGATCTCACCGAGCAGTTTTTCGTCAGATATTTTTACCACCTCGTAGAGCCTTGCTTCACTCATTCCGCTGGCGCGTACAAGTGGTCCTGTCACACGAAGGATGACACCTGCTTTGATGTCACCGTTTGTTGTGGTTGTTTCCTGTGATTTGGTCATGATGATTTTGTAAATAAATAATGTTCATTAAATAATGGCTGAACCAACTGCTTTCTCGGCGAGGCGCCGGAGACGCTCAATGGCAAATCCTTTACTTCCTTCTTGTCCGGGAAGAATTACTACTGCGGGAAGTGGCCCATCAGCAACTTTGGCATACTCGGACTGGTCAACTTGGAGCATTAGTTCTTCGATAATACAAACGACAGCGTATTTTGAAGGTGAGGTTGGATCAATGGTCATCTGTTTTATCGACTTAAGTTGGTGCATCGCCTCTTCTCCAGTATGTGCAGGGAATGATTCTACCCCAAGCGCCCTAAAACCAGAGACGGTATTTTCTGGGCCAATAATGGCAATTTTATACTCGTTATCAGTTGTTGACATAGGACATTCGTAAGTTAGCGCGGATTTCTTCAGTACTCATACCACTGTTTTTGCCTACCACAATGATACGGATATTTGCTGCTGCCTGTCGGCATTTGAGATAGTACAACACCAGTGAAGCAGATGAGAACATATCATAACTTCCCTCTTTTGCCACCGTAAGAAGCCGATCAGAAGTCCGAGCATCGATGAGTGTAAAATTACCAGACGTGGTAAAGAAATCGATTGCCTCTCGCCAATACTCTGCTCCACCGTGACGAGCAAACATTGCAAGTGTATCTTCTGATGTCTCAATACTAGCAGGACCAAAACTTCCCCCCAGCACAAAAGTTGGAGCAAATTTTATTCCATCATTATTAAGCTGGCGCAGACGACTTTTGAGATTATAGAAGTCTACAAGGGCTCCATAGTACCGTTTCATAAAGACATCACCAATGGTGGTGACAAGGCGATGACTCGTCGCAAAATATAATGTGTCGAAAACTCCATCAACTGCGTCTAGCTTTCCTTCAGATACTAACGCAACTGCTTGGTCATACGCTTCTTGCCACCCTGGTTGCAATGAGGAAAGCGCGCGTTCTTCTACCCGAGCATGAAGATATTCTGGTTGGTACACACCACGCTCTGAAAGGTATGAACGGCAATCATCAAAGGTCATGCTCTTTGCCGTCGCTTTGGCGAACACTCGTAGATTGTGAATATCGTACTGCACCCACAAAACACGAAACATATCGCCTTTTGGAGCCAAACGGTGAATGAGTCGCTTTGCATCAATCAGCGTCTGTTCAATAGCCAGCGGAACATCTTCATTCGGTACTCGTAATACATATGGTGCCAAATACGTTTCTTTGAGTGCTAATTGAAGCGCCTCACCTGGTTCAGTCACCAGAAGAAAATCTATCTCATTCTTACTGAGCAAAAACTGCGATAACGCATTGACTCGACTGACGCTGTAAATATACGAGGTTTGCATACCAAGATAATTATGCCAGTAGTTTTCTAACAATTTCCATCTCGAGTAGAGCGCGTTTCTCCCCCACGAGACGGTCAAGCGTGATGTCATAGACACCATCAAGCGCGTGCAAAATAAAACCAGCTTTTAGATGAGTATCAGCCACCACTTCTCCTGAAAGTCCGAGCATGGTGAGAATATCCTTTGTCTCCTCCAAACGCGCTGTTGGCGCAGTAACCTTTACCACCGTAATAGATTTCGGCAAAATAGACGCTGCGTTTTTACCAAAGAATGCAGTGTACGATGAAGAATCTTGTTCAACCAATGCGGTTTGCGTTTCTGCAAACAAGTCGTTAATCAGAGATCGCTTTGTACCCTGAAGGGCAATCTTGCCCGCTTGCTTCGCTTTTGATACTGCTACCAACTCGTTTTGTGACTGCCGTTTCTTAAGCGCAGACAAATAATTCTCCTTTAGTGCCACAACTGCCATATCGGTCTCACGCTGAATAGCCTCTACCTTGGCAGTGCCTGCGGCTTTTATTTCAGCTATTTCAGCAGCTGCGTCTTGTTCAATTTTTTGAATCAGCGTGTCCGACATGGTAATAGGTATTAGCCGTTAATAGAGATAAGCAAGATGAAACTGATGAGCACACCGAAGATAGCCCAGGTTTCAATCATCGCTGCCAATGTTACTGCGCGCCCAGTATTCGCTTCATCTTTTGCAATAAGTGAGATACCTGAAGCCGCAACAATACCCTGATAGATACCAGAAAGTAGACCTGATATCGCAATTGGAAGACCAGCTACGAGGTACATGACACCAGTCGAAGTCGCGATAACTAGTGAACCATCATTACCAAGTACTCCGGAAAAGTTGAGGATTAGAAATGCCCCAACGAGACCGTAAATACCCTGTGACCCTGGAAGCGCTTGCATAAGGAGCATCTTTCCGAAAAGACTTGGCTTCTCACCTACCACTCCAGCTGCTGCTTGCCCTGCATATCCCATACCAATTACTGAGCCAACGAACCCCAGTATGGCGGTGATTGCCGCACCGATGAACACTAATACTATTCCTGTTATTGATTCCATATTTTAATTATTAAGATTTATAATTTTAACCATTATTCACTACGATCAATCATCACCGATCGTAACGTACGTTTCTTTTCGAGCGAGTGGAGAAAATTCTTTTCCAGTTCCAGAGATGAACTTGCCGAAGAATTCAACAAACTGAAGACGCGCACTGTGTACAAATGCACCTAATGTGTTAATTGCCAGAGTGAAGACATGCCCAATAATGAGGATAATTGTCGCAATGATAAATCCAACATACGGAATATCTACTACCATACTGGCAATAAGGTTGACGGCAAAGGCAAGTGCCGATGTTGCAAGGCCTAGTGCCAATAGACGTGAGTAAGAGAGAATATCTGAAAAATGACCAACACCAGCATAGAGGCCGGCAGCAGCAGAGATGATCTTGCCACCAATACCTTTTCCATTTCTTCCACTTGCAAGCAAGATGAGCGCAGCCGCGACCCAGGCAAGGTTTCCAATTTGTTC
>JAACPT010000038.1:11384-12721 GCA_009995385.1 Candidatus Parcubacteria bacterium | reverse complement strand
AACTTTAAGTGAATACCAAAAGCATCGCAAAACAAAACTTAATTCATCATTTTGTTTTGCTCCTTTTAACACACTTGAATTTCATATTTCGGGGCAAGTTCGTGTTTGTTGTGCAAACAGGTATAAAATAGTAGGGAATTACCCAAATCAATCCATTCAAGAAATATGGGAAAATATTTCTATAATTGAATTTAGAAAACGATTAATAAATAATGATTTATCAGACGGTTGCCATGGTTGTGATAAAATGCTGAAACTTAAAAATTATGCAAATCTTACTTCATTAGATTACGATATTTTTCAAACAAATCGTAAAGCTGTTCTAAAAAACATAAAATTTGAATTATCTAACGAATGCAATCTTGAATGCGAAATGTGCTGGGGTGAACTCTCTTCTTCCATTAGAAAAAACATTGAAAAACTTCCTAAAATTAATAATATATATAATGAAAATTTTATTCAACAGCTAAAGCCATTTTGGAAAAACATTGAAAAAGCAACCTTTTTAGGTGGTGAACCTTTTTTGATAAAAACATACTATACAATTTGGGAAGAAATTAATAAATACAATTCTAAAATTAAAATATTAATTGTAACAAATGGAACAATTATTAATGAAAACATAAAACAACTAATTTCAAAAGGCAATTTTTACTTTGCAGTTTCTATTGATTCATTTCAGAAGGAACATATGAAAAGATTCGTAAAAATGCTATTTTTGAAAAGACGATGTTGAACTTTGAATACCTATACCAATATTCAAAGGGAAAAAAACATTGGATAACAATTAATGTTTGTCCTATGCAACAAAATTGGAAGGAAATTCCTGCTATGATTAATGAAATGAACAAAAGAGATATTAACGTATTCTTTAATCCTGTTGATTTTCCATCATCGCATTCCTTAAGAGGTCTTCCCTCTCAAAAAATAATTGAAATTTACAATTATTTTAAATCGGCAACAATTGTCCCATATATAAATGATGCAAGCATTCAAAACTCAAAAATGTTTCTTGGACTTATTCTTCAAACCAAATTAATGTTTGAAGAAATTAAACAGTACGAAGATTCTGAAATTCATAAAATTAAAACAAAACTAGAAGCTGAAAATTTTCTTTTACAATTCTTCAAAAATAATATTGCAACTTTTCATTGCTCTAAAACAACTATTGATGAGAATATTATCAAAATCAAAGAAGCATTTTCCATATTAAAAAATGAATCATCTGTAAAAGGTGTTAAATCAATCTTAAGATTACCAAATTATTTACTTATTTCAGAAATCATATATACGACATCTAAAAAGCTTGCAGTTAGATTACAACAATCTTTTAAAAA
>JAACPT010000038.1:10484-11246 GCA_009995385.1 Candidatus Parcubacteria bacterium | reverse complement strand
GTTTATATTTCAAACATTACACAAAATAAAGTTAAATTTAATTTCTCATTAAACGGAAAGTTTTATTCTTCGTTAAATGACTTTATAAGGCAAAATAAAAACTCAACTGATTCTGAACAAATTGTTCTTGACTTATTTAATGCTCAGATAAATTCTCTAGTTCATGAAAATTTATTTAACGAATGGGGCGTTATGCCATTATTAACATTAAATTCTAGAGGTTTTGCCATTTGCGGAAGACAATCTGAGATTTTTTGTCAAATTGCAAAAAACGCAGGATTCCCTTCACGAAAAATATCTCTTAATGGACATGTTGTAAGCGAGATCTTTTACTATGATAAATGGCATCTATTTGATGTAGATAGAAAAACATATTTCAAAAGCAACAATACAATTCTTAGTTATGAAAAGCTAATTAAAGATCCTTTGCTTTTTAATCAAAAAAGGTCAAAAAATTATATAGCAAATGTTACAACAATATTTAAAAAATACAATAAAAAATTTACTACAACAAATGACAATAAGTTTATTAATATAAAGAAAAACAATACAGATACTTTTTTATTGTCAATTCCACCTAATTCTATATTCGCCTTTCCATTTCTTCCAGATTATAAAACAGATTTTTATCCTTATAATACAAAAGCAAAATTGTTTGTACCTAATGGTTTTAACGGCACAATCAGAAATCCTTTAATACTTATTAACGTGGAAGGGACAGGAGAAATAAAAATTAACAACGTAAAATTTACTATTCCAAAA
>JAACPT010000038.1:0-10385 GCA_009995385.1 Candidatus Parcubacteria bacterium | reverse complement strand
CGCACCTGCTTAATTGAGAGATCAAGAATAGTAAGCCCAACCGAAAGTACTACACTGACGAGAATTAGTGTAATAAGCAGTGCAAATCCAGAATTTTTTTCGCTAGCAATACTCATAATTTTAATTCTCATAGATGTTAAAAAGATGCGTCTCTACCTCTGCTTTTTGTGTTTGCCGCAAATTTCCAGTACGCCATGTTACTTCCGAAACAACTTTCACCTCTGAAGGAGAAATGTTAGTTAGATAAATCTTTCTGGTATACGGAATTTCGACGGTTCCTGAAGAAGAATACGTATATCGGTCTCGTTCCGCCGTATTGTTATAGTACAGCTTACATTTCGTAGTTGATGTTACACAATCAATAACCGTCTTTAGTGAACCATCAGCATCAGTGTTCAATTCGAGCCCGCACCCCGTAGAGGAAAAACAATCTTCGATATCACCAGAAGTTTCATCCGTAAATTCGTCCCACTGATCATTTGCGTGATTAATATCTTCCAGCAAATATCCATCCCGTACTTTTTGAGCAATTTCAGCCCCTTCTTGTGCCAAAAAAAACGCCACTACTTGTTCACTCGCAAAACTAGTACTCTTGGCTGATGTCATACTAATTGTGAGTGGTCCAGTGACAATGATAAGCAAAATGGTGATTGAGACCAGTGTTTCAACCAGTGTGAATCCCTGTTGTGTAAAAGATTTCATACTTATATATCTAACGTACGTTGGGTTATGGTGGTTTGGATCTGATGAAGCTTGCCAGTGACATCGTCAGGGTCTTGTGCTTCGATAAAAATCGTCACGGCAGCCTGTGTCTCTTCACCTTCTTCAAGTGGTTCACTACCCGTGACATAGAATTCAGCATTATTTATATAGATACCAGAAGAGACAATTGATTGCGCTTCATCATTACTGACACGGCGATACAACTTATGCTCTCCTTCGTCAAAGAAATACACAATACGAGTACCTTCAACACCAGTAACACTCTTTCCTCCTTCAATAAAAGCTACTCCTTGAATAGGAGATGTATCACGACCGTCAGAGCAGTCTCTAGTTTCTTCGTCCATACCATTCAAATCTTGATTATCGCGGAATAGTTGGTACCCTGATACTGATCCGTTACGGTTAGCTGTGCCCCCGCAGTAATAGCGGATTCCGGTACGGATCTCGCGTGTCATACTGTCCAGTGCAAATGAGAGGTTAGTCATCACACTTTGTTCAGCCTGCAGTTGTTGGTTAGTTCCTACAAGCGTGAGCAGCGCACCCATCGACATAGTCACTACTACCGAAAACACCGCTAAAGCGACAATCATTTCAATGAGTGTAAAGCCAGTCTGAGGAAAAGCATGATGATATTTCATATTTTTATGGGCAGTTTTGTACTGCGATTTGTCCAGTTCTGGTTACTTCAACGGTGCGAAATTCACTTCCACAAAGCGCACCTGCGGTGTTACGACGTGCAACATCGATTTCAAAGATGCTCTCATCAACTAAACTGCTCGGTCCATCATAAAATAAGGCGTCAAAGTTTGGTCGCATAAATACTACCGTAGCTTCAGTTTCTGAACTACCGCCAATTCGGAGCTCTTTTATTTCAAATCGCTTATCAAGATTGTCTCTTGGACCAAATTCTTCTCCAGTATCCAAATATCCATTGTCATTGTTATCCTTAAACACCTGAAAGTATCCATTGAAAGGGTCTGAAGCTGGACTAATATCTGAGGTGAAGAACACCCCATAGACCGTACGAAAATCACCAGAATCACCACTAGCACTCACGGCACTCAACTGCACTTCTCGGAGTGCTAGCGCAATTTCATATGCTTGACTGCGAAGTAATACCGCACTGTTGAAGCTATCTTGTCGTGCCAAAATGATTGCCGAAACAATCGCCATGATACTGATGCTCACCATGAGCTCAACCAAGCCAAAACCAGACTGGCTTGTACGTGCAGGGCGTTTAGTAATTTTAGTAGAAGCTAAAGAGTTGTAGGACATTGAAGTGCGTGAATACGATGACGAGACTGCTGGCAATAAGAAACGGTGCAAACGGTACAGCACTTTTCATTGTAAGGGCTTTGCCTGGTAAATGTAAGTCTGCTTTTCCCCTACTGAGGTGTGAGTACGTTAAAAGAAAGAGACTAATTCCAGCACCAATCCAAAACGACAAGACCACAAACGAAAATACATACTGCGAACCAACCAATACCCCAAGTGGAAACGCTAACTTTACATCACCAAAACCAATCCATTTCCCTTTAGAAATCACCCAGAGCACTAAGAAGAAGAATGAACCACCCAGCGCACTAGCGACTATTCTACCCACTTGCGACCAAGGTACACTTCCTATCCATACTTGGTACGTAGTGAATAATACGACCGCAACAGTCAGTACGAGCACCAGTCGATCGGGGATAATGAAGTGGTAGAGATCATAGACCGTAATCACTACCAGTACCCCAAAAATGAACCAGAGTAACAGTATGGAAAAAATATCCAGCGATAGCAAAATCGTTAAAGCAAAGAGTATACCCGTTGTTAACTCAACCAAAAAATAACGAGCTGGTATTTTACAACCACAGGTGCGGCACCGGCCGCGCAGTACCACGTATGAAACCAGTGGAAATAATTCGTACCAGCGCAAGCGGGTACCACAAGAAAGACAGTGCGAATGTCCAGCGAGTGACTTACCGGTATGGAAACGGTAGATGTACACATTGAGAAAACTACCAATGATGACACCAAAGCCAAAGGCAATGAGCGCAAGCCACGACATCGGTATCAAAAGCAGTTCAGGTGAATACATAATAAGCGCTTCCATTATACCTTGCCAAGAGGAACGAGACTCTATTTACTCACTGGGTCAGATATTGCTTTGCATTAAATTCGACCCCTTCTCACAATAGTCACCACATCCTCTTATTCAGACAACAAAAAAGCACCATATGGTGCTTTTTTGTTTGCTTATTGTACTGTAAGTATTAGTTACAAGTAACGTCCCCGTTTGCCAAAACAGCACCAGTATCTCCAGCATATCCAGTACTATCTACACAGAAGAATCCAGCATTTAAAGTGGTACCTGCTGCATATGCGGTATCACTCTCGTTACATACTGGTGTACCGGCATCATTTGCGTCAACTGCAGTAATAAGATTTGCAATATCAGAATCTCCACAGACACCATTATCATTGTCGGTGTTATCAGCGTCGTATGCATAACTATTATTGTTATAATACAATTCTGCCTGATTTCTAATACTGGTCATTGAACCTTTGGCCGAAGCATCTTTACCGCCACTTCGAGCATCATTGAGGGAAGCGAGCACCACCGCTGCCAAGATACCAATAATCGCAATCACGACGAGGAGTTCAATGAGGGTAAAACCTCGTTGTAGGGTCTTTTTCATAAAATGAAATTTTTTAATTCTATAAATATCTATTTTCAGATATCAGCTGAGTACCTGAAAGTCGATCTGTACTACATTGCGTAGTGCATACTTTATTATACGACGGATTGGTTTTTGTAGCGGACGAGGTGGGGATAAAAAAGGGCGGCGCGAAGCGCCGCCCTTTTTTATGTCATCTCATAGTATCTTCACTAGAAGGCACTCGATAGGTTATAAATCGGCATCAACACCGACGCCAAGAGTACACCGACGCCCAAACCGAGCATAACAATCATCGCCGGCTCGATGAGTCCGATCAGCGTATCAACAGCATTGTTTACTTCACGCCGATAGAAATTAGCAAGGGTGGTCAAAATTGTTCCCAGACTACCAGTTTCCTCCCCCACCTTTGCCATCTGTGCGAGCACACCGGGGATTTCTGGGTACTCAGCAATCGCATCAGCAAATGAACGTCCTCCTTTTACTTCAATCAATGACAACTCAATAATCTCTTTATAGACCGTGTTATCTACCACATCAGCGGTCACCTCGAGGGCTTGGATCATAGATACGCCGTTCCCTAACATTGTCGCCATGTTGTCGCAAATGCGCGTTAAGAGCAACTTGCGTTGTAAATCACCAAGATATGGAATAGAAATAATGAACTCATCAATTGTCCGTTTACCAACTTGCGTCATACTAAAGCGCCAAAAACCAATCGATCCAGCAGCGATAGCAATAAGAATAACGCCAATGTAATTAACCATGAAGTTCGAAACAGCAATAACAATTCGTGTGTAGATTGGTAATTCTTGTCCGGCATCAGTAAGAATTTTTGTGATACTTGGAATCACTAATGTTAACATTAATCCCATCACTACAATAAAAATTGAGACAACAAACGCTGGGTAGATTAGAGCATTTCGGGCTTTTGATACTACTTCGTACTGACGATCTAGATAATCTGCCAAATATTCAAATGCTTTTTCGAGCGAACCTGATTCTTCCCCCGAACGGACGAGATTAACGTAAAAAGATGAAAAAATTTCAGGGTGCACTGCGAGTGCGCGTGAAATAGAACTACCCGCCTGCAAATCTTCGACGATTTGATTCATGGCTAATTTGAGTTGCGGATTTTCCACTTCAGCCGAAAGTAACCGGAAGATACGGAGCGGCGAAACTTGCGCTTGAAATAATGTCGATATCTGACGAGACAAGATTACTACCTCTTTATTTGATACCGACTGAAAAAAAGAAAATTTAATATGTAAGAGATCAGCGAGTGAACCAGATTTAACTGTTTCATCAATCGAGATCAGCGTATACCCACGCTTTTGTACCGCCGAAATGGCAGTATCAATAGTCGGCGCCTCCACTGTTCCCTCGCGCTGAATATTTGATTGATCGATTGCCTTGTAGTTGAAGAGCATAGTACAGTGTGTTAGATAAGTCGCTCCAGACCCTTTTGGTTTACCGCGTAAGTGAAGGCATTTTCGACCGTGATATCGCCATTTTGCACCAGACGAGCAAGTGAACGGTTCATATCAATCATCCCTTGCTCTAGGCCAGTCTCAATGACAGAAGGAATTTCATGAATGCGATTCTCACGAATAAGGTTACTGACGGCGGTATTATTAATAAGCAATTCATAAGCTGGCACCAAACCACCTGCAATGTGTGGAATGAGGCGCTGCGAGAAAATCGCAATCAAGGAACTGGCGAGCTGAACCCGAACTTGATCTTGTTGCGTACTGGGGAACGAGTCAACTATACGGTTAATAGTTTGGGCAGCATCATTGGTATGAAGGGTTGAATAAACCAAGTGTCCTGTCTCAGCGGCGGTAACGGCAGAAGCAATCGTCTCGGTATTACGCATTTCACCAACCAAAATCACATCCACATCCTGACGTAGTGCAGAGGTCAATGCCGTTTCGAAGTTTTTAGTATCAATACCAACTTCCCGCTGATCGATGAGCGATTTTTGCTCTTCATAGACGTACTCGATTGGATCTTCAATGGTCACAATATGTTCCGCACGAGTTTTGTTGATGAGGTTCACCATCGAAGCAAGGGTCGTCGATTTTCCTTGACCAACCGGACCAACACAGAGGAAAAAACCTTGTGAACGCTGTGTGAAACTTTCGAGAATCGGTGGTAAATTGAGTTCATTAAAATCGCGGATGACATTAGGAATAAGACGAAGCGCAATACCCATGTGCCCACGCTGGTAGAAGGCATTTCCTCGGAAGCGAACTCCTTCAGTATTTTCGTAAGAAAAGTCTATCTCTGTAAAATTCTGATACCGCTCATACTGGTCGATGCGCATCAAAACTTTTGCAAATGAATTGACATCAGCATCAGTGAGAATTGGTTTCTTAAGCAACGGTATAAGGGTCCCTGAGACACGAATCAGAGGATGTGCACCAACAGAAAAATGCAAGTCAGACGCTTGCTCTTGCAAGATGAGCTCAATGAGTACATTTAGTTCTCGTTTGTAGTCTACTGCCATATGCTATTTATTTATAAGCGCCTCGACCTTCTTAACGATGGCACTAGGAACCGATTCTGCTTTAATAATATACCCTTCCGCCCCTGCTGCTTTTGCCTCCTTTATATCTTCTTCTTGGCTCTGATTTGATAATACCACGCACTTTGCTGTACATTGAGGAAAGTCGCGCTTTATTGCCTTAATAAGCTCGACCCCTGTCATTCCTGGCATAATCATATCAAGAAGAATGACGTCAAAATCTACAGTACGGTTAATCACAGAGAGGGCAGCTGTCGGATCTTCTGCAACTTCCACCTGATGACCGCCATCAGTAAACTTCTTCGCGTACATGTCTCGCAGAAATATATCATCGTCAATGAGAAGCAGTTTCATCATTTCCCATTATAGCCTCTGCAACCTCAATATCGGTAAGGTTATCGACAGCAGTTTCATAATCTTCAGACTCTACATCACTGGCGCCAATCTTGGTTCCAAAAACACTCATTTCTTCAAACGGAATCTCATGATTAAGCGCTTTGATAATAGCGTCTTCTTGAATAGTGACAAAACCCTTCTTGCGAGCGGCGTGGAAAAATTCTTCTTCTGAGGCATTTTTGAGAATAAGTTCTTGCATCTCAGCATCAATTGGCAACACCTCCGTAACCGCCGTTCGACCACTATAGCCAGTCATACAAGCAGATGTTGGTTCTGGATGTAATATGGTGTGACTTTGCGGGATAAGACTGTGGTATTTTTTCGGTAATGATTTAAACGAATTATTAATACGCGCCAATGTACCGGGATCAGTCGCTTCCTCTAGCCCTGTTCCTTTACAAAGCGTACGAGCAAGGCGCTGCGCAATGGTCATTTTGAGCGTCGGAGCAATAAGATATGGGTCAACTCCCATATCAATCAGACGAGGTATCACTCCAATCGCATTGTTAGTGTGAATTGTCGAAAGCACCAAGTGACCAGTGAGAGCCGCTTGAATAGCGAGTTGGGCGGTTTCAGTGTCACGAATCTCTCCCACCATAATAATGTCAGGGTCCTGACGAAGTGCCGAGCGAAGCCCACGAGCGAAGGTGTACCCTATCTCCGGTCTAATCTGCGACTGACTAACTCCCTCTAGATTATATTCTACCGGGTCTTCAAGCGACATAACGTTTTTTGTCTCGCGATCAACTTCCTGAATCATGCCCCGAAGTGTCGTTGATTTACCTGAACCAGTCGGTCCAGAAATTAAAATAATACCGTATGGTTCTTTTACGACGCGTTTTATAATATCAATATTATGTGCGGAAATACCACTCTCTGCCAAAGTCCGAACACCATTGCCAGTATCAAGAATACGCATTACCACTTTTTCACCGTGGTTGGTCGGTAGAACAGAGACACGAAAGTCTATCTTACGATCATCAAATGTAGCCGAGAAACGACCATCTTGCGGTTTTCTTCGTTCGTCGAGTCGCATGGAGGAAAGGATTTTGACACGCGCCACTACTGCCATGTGTACATTCTTCGGGAGCGTCAGGCTCCTTGCGAGCGATCCGTCAACACGAAACCGTACTCCAACATTAGCTGGTGTTGGTTCTATATGAATGTCAGAGGCACCACCATCGACTGCATAGCGGAGAATCGTCGCAACAATTTTAGTCACTGGAGCATCTTCCTCGATGTGGTCGTACGATTGTCTATTCTCACTGGAAGATTCTTCAAGACTCGCTGCGATTTCTTTATCAAGCTCTGTTTCAAGCGTTTCAAGGGCATCGCCGACATCCCCTTCTAGGTTTGCATAAAAACGCAAGACTTTCGCGATGTCTTCATCGAGCATATAAACAAGTCGGTACGGAAGATTATGATTGGTACTGATGAAGTTCAATGCTTCTCGCATTTGCAGGTTATCAGGATCATTAGCACCAATCATAAGAACATCATCTTCTACCAAAAGCGGAACCGCACGGTAATGATCAGCCGAGGATTCTGAAATGTAGTTAAGTACTTCTTGCTTTACTGAAAAACCCTCCGGGACAACAAAGGCTGGGACTTGGTAATAATCAGCGATAAAATCTCTGACCTCTTTTTTATCCATTCCCAACTCTATAAAAACGGTGTCGTACGTTTTTCCTGTATCACTAATAATGCGTTCAGCTTCAGCAATAAACGCATCTTCTACCCCACCACGGTCTTTAAGTGCTTGTAGGGGATCCATAATTATCAGAAAGAAGGCGAACTTGTCTGCACCTTTGAGGCTCTAGTAAACGGGTTGTTCCGACCGACTGATTGTTCAATTATTGGCGTGGTGTAGGTATTGAGTGAACGGAAACGATCATCCTCAAAAAAAGCCATGTTAAGAGTAACTTTACGCAGTGTTTCACCATAGCCAATAAATACTTTGGCATTTTTAAGCATTTCTTGTGTCGCGTGTGTGTCTGTTTTTGTTACCAAAGTGGCATTATCTTTTTGGATGTAAAGGTAGTACCCGGCAAACGCGATAGTGATAAATCCTAAAATAACAATCAAATTTGTGGCAGTTTTACTCATATCTATAGGGTTATTTCTTCATCGGTAATCACTTCATTGAAAGAATAGGTCACAAGATCCAAATCCAAACTGAGGAAACCACCATCTGTTTTAGTAATTTTTGCTCCCTGAACTTCTAGTGGGTAATTGCTACGAGCTATGAGATTAAATAAGTTTTTTATTTGTTCATACGTCCCTTCTACTGAAAGGGAAAATTTATGAGGGATTGGTCCTTCGGGAAGCGGTTGCTCGATATTTTTACGTGATTTACTAGATTCCTCCTTGCCGATATACTTCATATCTTTATAGAGAACACCAGATGACTGCGCAATAATCAGCAGGTCGCGAGAGATATATAGCTCATCAATTTTGTCCGGCAGGTACGCAAGCAGGCGTTTTTGATCATCAATTGATACACTTTGCATTTGTGCAACTAAGGAAGAAAGCTGCGAGTTGACCGCTAGAACACTACTTCGTTCTTTCTGATACAGTGCTATATCATTTTGAATGAGTTCAATTTCTGCAAAAGAAGGTTTGACGTAGGTGACAATTATTCCAATCGAAACAATAACTGCACCAATCTGTGTGAAAAGTCCTTTAGGTATCATAACGTTTCATCATTAACAACTGCTGCTGCCCCAGTGTTTCCTTCAGTACTAGCTGACTCGATACTCTGTATGTCTGGGTTCTGGATAATAATTGAACTACTCGTCTGCGGCACCGGACGATATGGTACTGATGAAACAGGTATATCAAGTACTGCCGTAAATGAAACAATCGATTGTTTGGGATCATTTCCCTCACTGACTACTGTCTTTTGTAGTCCTGATATTGTTACTTGGTCTATCGTCTGATTCCGATTATATTCGCCTCTTTGGAAAATCGTGGAGTCAAAAGAATCTGTGTTGATGGAAGCGGTTAAAATATACTTTTCATCAGCCACCCGCGCTAAAGTGAGATCTTCAATTTCTACAGTATTAATCGTCGCTGCTTCTAGCGCTTTAAAAATCGATGTTACTGAGATACTTTTGTCAAGTCTTGAACTGGCTTGTTTCAACCGGCTATTAAAAGTAAGCACCTTCTGCATATTTTCTTTACTAAAACTATTTGTCTCTTTATTAAAAGCGACTATTTCTGCATCGAGTTGATTTTTGAGATGTTGCGTGTAGAAGTACATCCCGCCGACAGCCAGTAATGTAGCAAAAAGAAATACGTAACTAATGAGCGTGAATACGTAGACTCGACGAGAGAATGTTCCACGCGTCGATCGTGTCACCGGTCCGCGCTTTGGAATGAAAGAATTATTTGAAGGATCTGGCATATAAAACATTATACTTCCTCTCTGTTAAAAGAGAGCTTCTTTTGCTGTGGAAACATTATTCAAAAACACGCAACGCGGCTCCAAGAGCAACAGTAAATGAAGGACCAATGGTACGCATGGTATCTTCCATAAAAGCAGGATACGCTACTTTAGAAAAAGGATTCACCAAGATGACTTCTCGACCAAGAGACTCCTTCAGATAACTATCAGTGCCTGGAAACAACGCACCACCGCCTGAGACATACACTGCCGAAAACTTGGTCGCTGCTTTTTGTTCATATTCACGAAGTACCTGATTGAACTCACGAAACGCCCGATCATAGCTACTGTTATGTGCACGCTTAAGATCAGAAAATTTTGCGTCTTGTTTATTTGCAGCATATTTCATCTCTTCTGCTTTATCAAAGCTTACTTCTAGTACCTCAGATATTCGCTTGGTAGCTATTGCACCTCCCGCCCTGATACGATACATCCGCATCAGTAAGCCCTTACGAGCTATGTATAATTTTGTTGAAATAGCACCAATATCAATCACCGCAATATCTGGCTCATTGTTAGCATACAAACTGCGAATTGCACTGAAACATTCAATCTCTGTTGGTGGTTGCTCAATACCGACAAATTGCATGAGAATTTTGAAACGCTCTAGGGCTGAATTTTGAATCGAAGC
>JAACPT010000004.1 GCA_009995385.1 Candidatus Parcubacteria bacterium | reverse complement strand
AAATGCATAAAGAGGAAGCACGCGCCTTGGTCCTTGCTCGCCTTAACCATTACAACCAGCATTACGCTCTCTCTTGGAATCGAGTTGCGATTCGTAATCAGCGGCGCCGTTGGGGAAGTTGCACCTCGCTTAAAAATCTTAATTTTAATTATAAGTTACTCTACTTGCCGCCGCATTTGCAAGATTACATTATCGTCCATGAGCTTTGTCATCTCGTCGAATTAAACCATGGTCAACATTTTTGGGATTTAGTAGCAGAACAGATTCCAGACTACCAAGTTCGGGTGGCTGAATTGCGAACTATTGACGCGCTAGGTCATTCGGTGCCTGTATTGCAAAGGGTGCAACAGCAATATCAGGAATATACCACCTGACGTTTGGTGTGGTACCATAGACGCCATGACAAGAATCATCGTGACCATATTTTTGGGAATACTATTCATCCCATTTTTTATTGCTAACTCTACTTTGGCGGAAACAACAACTGAGTCAGTTATTATTACTGATACGCCGACGGTCTTTATTTTTGGTCGTGATGATTGTGGGTTTTGTAAAAAACTTTTTGCTTGGGTGGATGTAGAAGGCATAAAATATGAATATTTAAATATTCTTGAAGATGATCAGGCTCGTATTTGGTACAACCAAATTGCGGAAAAACATGAACTATCGAAAGTGACCCCAATTACCATAATCGGGGAGCAAGTAATTGTTGGGTACAATGCACCAGAAACAACTGGGGAAAATATTAAAAAAGCAATTGTCGCGGCACGTGAAAGTGACATTCGTTCGATCGAAAATCATTTGTCGCGCGCTCCAAAGCAAGTTGTAACGGCAGATGGAGTTTGTACTGAATTTGAATGTAGTTTGGAAGAAGGGTCGAGCTTTGTATTCGATCTCCCGCTGATTGGTATTGTTGACTTACGTTCTTTTTCACTTTTTTCACTTTCTGCAATTCTAGGAGCAATTGATGGTTTCAATCCCTGTGCGATGTGGGTGTTGATTACGTTTTTGGTCATCCTCTCGCAAGCTGGCAGTAGAAAGAAAATGCTGCTTTTAGCTGGCATCTTCGTTTTTGCTGAAGCTATCATGTATAATCTTATTCTTAACGTTTGGTACAAGACATGGGACTTCATTGCTCTTGATCAGTATGTAACTCCGTTTGTAGGTTTTCTGGCTCTTGGCGGAGGTATTTTCTTCTTGTCTCGCTGGCAAAAGAATAAAGATGCACAGTTGGTTTGTGACATCACGGACATCGAATCGCAGTCAAAGACTATTAACAAGTTCAAAGCTATTGTACAACAGCCCATTACTATCGCTTCAATCTTTGCGATTTTAGTCATTGCTTTTTCGGTCAACATCATTGAGTTTGCTTGTTCAATTGGTATTGCGCAGGCGTACACCAAGATTCTTGAGTTAAATATGCTCTCATTCATCGAACGACAATGGTACATCTTGATTTATACCATTGGGTACATGATTGACGACTTGATTGTCTTTGCTTTGGCTATTTGGGGGTACGGAAAGTTGCAGTCGCATGGAGCAAAATATGCGCAACTCTCACTGCTTATCGGTGGGCTACTGATGTTGATTTTGGGCACAATCCTCGTTATCAATCCGTCACTTTTAGTTATTTAATATTTTCAGTATGGATTGGGTCCAAATCATTCAGTGGTCAGTGATACTAATAGTTGCACTCTATGTGCTCATCCGAGGAGCAGATCTTTTTGTTGAAGGGGCAAAACAGATTGGATCAGCATTAGGGATGAATTCTTTTGCTATCGGAGTACTCATTGTCGGTATTGGTACATCACTTCCTGAACTTGCTTCTTCAGTGGCTGGTGTCATAGCCGGATCTCCAGAGATTGCAGTTGCAAACGCTGTTGGTTCAAATATCACTAATATTTTGCTCATTGTCGGCATTCTGGCATTAGTTGGTGGTCCAGTGTTAATAAAAAAAGATTTATTAAAAACAGAGTTGCCGATTTTCTTTATAGCGACAGTGCATTTCACCGCTATCATCTATGATGGTATTGTCGATCGAATTGAAGCCTGGCTACTTTTTGGTACTTTCTGTGCGTACGTCTGGTACCTCTTAACTTCAGAAAAAGAAATTGCTGGTGAGTCATCCGAGAAAAAAGAAAAGGGAAATGTCACTATCAAAATGATAGTACTGATTATATTTGGTATTCTCGCTCTTCTGGTTGGTGCAAAGTTTACTGTCGATATGGCAGTCAATATCGCAACGGCACTGGCAGTACCAATAGGCTTGGTTTCTATTACAGCAATAGCAATTGGGACATCACTACCGGAATTATTTGTTTCGCTTCGAGCAGTGAAATTGAATGAAACTGAACTAGCAATTGGAAATATTTTTGGTTCAAATGCCTTTAATATTTTGATGGTAGTCGGCATGCCTGGACTCATTATGCCACTTACTGCTGGCCCGGTGGTTATGGAGGTTGGTGTGTGGGTGTTCATCGCCGCATCATTAATACTATTCGTAATCGGATTAGCAAGGCAGGTACAGCGCTGGGAGGGAATAGCAATGCTTCTTTTCTTTACGTTCTTTTTGGTGAAATTGATGCACTTTATTTAATCATTGTATTTCAGTAAGTGGCACAAAATTTAGACAATAAAAAATCAGCACCATGGAGTGCTGATTTTATTGATGACTGCTAATCATCAATTGGGTGTGTATCCATGTGGGTGCGCTTGGCGTTTTCTTCAAACCATTTTAACTCCTCATTCCAGCGCTCTTCAGCAAGAGTTTTTGCTAAGTCTTCGTTTATAGCTCGCTGTCTTGCGCCAGCTTTACCCATGGCACTGAGGGCGTTTTTGTCGCCGCTACGTCTCGCTGCTTCAACTTCAGGTGGAACAAACTTTGGCATTTCCTGTCCTTTCATTTTGAATTGACCTATTTTATTAAACCATACTTATACGAAAAAGCAATTAATGTAAGAACTACTCAGTGAATAACTTTTCAACTACTGCCTTCACATCGGTTCCGTCAGCTTTTCCAGCTAGTTCTTTCATCACCGCTCCGACCAGCATACCGAGTTTGTTTTTGTCAGTAATAGCAAGTTTAGCCTTTATAGCTTTCGCGATAGGGAGAATTTCGTCTTGACTCATCAGGACTGGAAGATACTCTTCGAGAATAAGTAATTCAGCTTTTTCTGGTTCCGCTAGTTCGGTGCGCTTAGCAGCTTCGTACTGTTCAATTGAATCTCTTCGTTGTTTGGCAAGACGTTTGATAACGGCTACCACCTCATCGTCTTTTAGAATTTGTTGTGGGGTACGACTGGTGGCCACCAGTTCATTGGTAAATGCAGTGAGCATACTGCGAATAGTGCGCAACCGTACTTCTTCTCTAGCTTTGAGCGCGTCCTTTAGTGACGCTTTAATATCTTCATGCATTGTCATATGTCAGCATTTTATCATGGATTCATGGAGATGGTATGATGAACTGTATATGGAAATCGCACTCATTATACTGATAGCTATGTTACTCCTGGTAAATGTGTTTGTAGTCTACAGGCTCTTTACTCAGAAAAATGACAAAAAAGAAGATCAATCGGTCATGCTTTTACAGCAGCAACTACAAAATCTTTCCCGCACGCTTGATGCTCGCCTTAGTGAGTCTAATCGAACGATGCAAGAAGGTAGTCGAGCCCAGTTCAGAGAAAGTCGAGAACTGATTCAAGAAATAAATCGCGACGTCAATGAGCAGTTACGGAGTGTGGTAAAAGGAGTGACGGAAGTGGGGGAGAGTTCTAAACAAGTATTTCAAGTAGCAGATCAGCTCAAAGAACTGCAAAATATTCTGAAAAATCCTAAACAGCGAGGGATATTAGGAGAATACTATCTAGAGACGGTACTCCAAAATGTACTGCCACCAGAAAGTTTCAAGATGCAATATGCGTTTCAAAATGGAGATATAGTTGATGCGGTGGTGTTCGTAAAAGGGAAGGTAATTCCGATTGACTCAAAATTTTCTTTAGAAAATTACAACCGTTTTGCTACAGCTATTGAAGGGGCGGAAAAGGTGCAATTTGAAAAAACATTTATCAATGACTTAAAATTACGAATCGCTGAGACTGCAAAGTACATTAGACCTTCTGAACGAACGACTGACTTTGCTTTTATGTTTATTCCACATGAAGGTATTTATTATGACTTACTTTCGAATAAGGTAGGAACAGGGGAGGACAATCTCATACAAAGAGCAGCGGGTAAACATAAAGTAATCATTGTCTCACCAACTTCATTTTTGGCATATCTACAGACTGTCTTACAAGGTCTTAAAGCGCTTGAGATTGAAGAGCGGGCACAAGACATCATTAAAAACGTCGAAAAACTCTCTGGGCATCTTATGCAATATGAGTCTTACTACCAAAAAATTGGTAAAACCCTTGAGACGACCGTCAATCACTATAACGCTGGTTATAAGGAATTAAATAAGATAGACAAAGATATTACTCGTATTACCGGAGAGGTGAGAGGGGTTGATGTGCTCACTCTTGATACGCCACACACGGAAGAAGAACGATAGATTTGCCAAGTATTGCAAAATATCCTTATTTCTTGTAGAATAGCGCCCACATATGGCAACAGAAACAAAGAGCTCAGCACCATTTGCAGTTATCGCCACCGGCGGGAAGCAATATGTTGTGCGAGTAGGCGACGTCGTTTTGGTTGAGCTTCTTGGTGATTATAAAGAAGGAGATGCAATCGAGTTTGAAACTGTCCTTATGACTGACGATGGAGCAACTACGAAGATTGGCACACCAACTACCGGAACAAAAGTAAAAGCTACTTACCTTGGTGAGAAAAAAGGTAAGAAACTTACCATCATTCGCTTTAAGGCAAAAAGTAACCGCGACCGAAGACTCGGACACCGTCAGCACTACGCTGAAGTGCGAATCGATACAATCTAGTCAAAAAACTCCCGATGGGAGTTTTTTTACAGAAGTTTTCAATGGAACGTCCTTACTGTTGGTGTCTATTTTTTAGAGCGTTTTTAATGGTTTCGGGATCGGCGTATTCAAGTTCACTACCAGTAGAGAGACCGCGACCAAGATATGATAATTGCACTGAAGTTTCGGCTATCAGTGGTTTTATAATTGACTCGACAAAACGGGCAGTATTTTCGCCATCGGGGTTGACAGAAAACCCGAATATTATCTCACTCAACCCAAGGGGAATTCGAGTTTCAATAGTAGCCTTGAGTGCTCCTGCTCGAAGACGGTTGTTATCGATGGTATTCAAAAGTGGTACCGTGCCACCAAGTACAAAGTATAAACCGTCGTATACGCCAGCCCGCTCAATTGCTTGCACATCTGAGTCACGTTCGACAATCAAAATTCGCTCGTGATCTCGGTTGGGTGAGGCACAGATAGAACAAGTATTACCTGATTTTGTTGCATAAAAACGATGACAACTACCACATTCAACGACGCTCCCTTTTAGGTTGGCAATGAGTTGCGATAATTCAGTTGAATCGTCATTATTCATGGTAAGAATATGAAACGCAAAGCGCTTGGCTTGTCGCGCTCCAACACCAGGAAACTGTTCAAAAAGTTGGATGAGTTTATCGAGGGTATTCATGTCAAAAATCATTACCTGCTCCTGGTGCCGTAGCGTGATGAGTATCGAGATTGAGGAATCTAACGTGCTGACCATCGAAGTAAAGCTCAGCCGATCCGACCGGACCGTTACGGTGTTTTTCAACCATTATTTCGGCGATATTTGGTCTCTCTGATTCCTTTTCTTTATTCACCTTGTCTTCGCGGTGGATGAACATCACGACGTCAGCGTCTTGTTCAATCGAACCAGAATCGCGGAGGTCAGAGAGACGAGGCTTACCGCCCCGCTGTTCTACCGCACGTGAGAGCTGGGAAAGAGCAATAACTGGAATTTCCAATTCTTTAGCAAGAATTTTGAGTGAGCGGGAGATTTCGGTAATTTGTTGCACCATACTATCACTGCCTTTGGTGAGAGTAGGGGACATAAGCTGAAGGTAATCGACAATGAGCATGTCAAGTCCATGCTCATTTTTTAGCCGACGGGCGGCTGAACGCATCTTCACAATGTTCATAGCAGCCTCATCGATAATGTGAATCGGAGCCTTGTGGAGTTTAGTCATCGCTGCTTGTAGTGCTTCGTATTCGTTGTCATTTGAAAGTCTGCCAGTGCGAAGTTTCCATGAATCAACACCAGCTTCTGCTGCGAGCATACGATCGACTAGTTGCTGGTCGCTCATTTCGAGTGAGAAGATACCAACCGAAGCACCATGGAGGAGGGCTGCATTACGGGCGATGTCTAGGGCAAACGTAGTTTTACCCATCGAAGGGCGAGCCGCCAAGATAACAAGGTCTGATTTTTGAAAGCCAGCAAGAATATTATCGAGTGCCGCAAAACCAGACGGAACCCCACGCTTGTCTTGTGGGTTCTCACTTAAGTGTTCAAAGCGCTCCCAGGCTTCCTGGAGGGCACTACCGATTGGACGGAATTTCTGTGCGGAGGGAGCCTGTGTTGCTTGAAAAATTTTCTTTTCTGCTTGATCTAGTGCTTCGTCGACACTTTCCGGGTCAGAGTAACCGATTTCCGCGATATCATCAGCCGCGTGAATCAGGTTACGAAGTGTCGATTTGTTTTGGACCTGCGTCGCATAGTACATGGCGTTACCGGCAGCAGGAACAGTTTCGATGAGTTCAGTGACGTAAGAAGCTCCACCAACTCGTTCGAGTTGGTTCATGTCTTTGAGCTTCGTGACGACAGAGACAGTATCGATGGGATCTCCGCCTGAGAAAATAGAAGAAATCGCTCGGTAAATGTTGCTGTGCTTATCGGCATAAAAACTCTCAGGGTAGACTGTTACCGAAATATCATGCATGACATCAGGTTTGAGGATAATCGCACCAAGAAGCGCCTTCTCAGCGTCTATGTTACACGGGGGTGTGCGTAGTGTTCGATTGTGCTCAGAAGCCATAGTTGTTGCATTCTAACATGAATTCTTGTTTGACTGCTTTTACACAGGGTTGTGGAGGGAGGGGATAGTTCTGATGTAGGATATATGCATATGTACGATTGGTTCTCCAAAACGAAAAATCGGCTACTGTATGTAGGAGTTGTCATCATCGGGCATATTCTCATCATCTAGGCAGGAAAATGGGAATCTGTGCACGTCGCAGAACTCCGTGAACGACTTCCTCAGAATATCGATATTTCATCGTTTATCTGGCCAAATCTTTGGCTTCTATATACATTTTTAGTAGTCGCAACTGGGATTCTATTTATTTTGACTGCAATTCTGAGAGTGTCTACTAAAAAGGACTCAAAATATTAGTGGTGGATTGGAGGTGTTACGGTTATCCTTCATGCCGCAGCACTAGCTAGTCTTACTATGCTTAATAGATAAAAAGCGTCGTCCTTTTTTGGACGACGCTTTGATCACTCTTTGATCACTTTTGGTCCGAGAGCGGTATCCTCAATGAGGTACCCTCTTAGTTTGATAGTGTCGCGTAAGATGTCAGCACGGTCCCAATTTCGAGCTATACGGGCGGCTTCTCGCTCGTCGATGAGCTGTTGTACCTCGTCTGAAAGATCAGAGACGGCAATGACGCCGAGTGAACGCATCCCTTCGTAAGGGTCGTCAGAAAGTCCGATATCGAGTACTTCATCCATTGACATGAGGGTACCGCATTTTACTTTATCATCGAGTTTTTGATCGTTGATCATATCCCAAAGCACCGCAATTGCTCCTGGAGTATCAAGATCATTCACTAAACAGTCATCGAATCGATCAAGATAAGTCTGGTCTGGAGTGGCGGTTTTTTGTTTAAAATCTTCATACACATAGCGTTTAAGACGATATAACGCTTGCTTGGCAGCGGTGAGTGCCTCCCAAGAGAAATTGGCGGGAGTGCGGTAGTGTGCGGTAAGTAGCCAGTAACGGTAATCATCTCCAGAAAAACCCTTATCACGAAGATGTCGAACGGTAATGGTATTTCCTAGTGATTTTGAAATTTTGGTGTTATCAATAGTGATAAACGCGTTGTGTATCCAATACTTAACAAATTGCTTGCCAGTGACTGCTTCGCTTTGGGCTATCTCGGCATTGTGATGTGTCGCGCTTAAATCTTCTCCACCGGTGTGAATGTCGATTTGTTTCCCGAGGGTGTCCATTGCCATGGTTGAACATTCAATATGCCAACCAGGAAATCCTTTTCCCCAACGGCTATCCCAGCCAAGACTACTTTTTTTCCAGACTGCAAAATCAGCGGGATGTCTTTTCTCGGTATTAATTTCTACCCGTGCGCCACTTTTAAGTTTGTGTATGTCAATTTTTCCAAGCCGGCCATAGGTAGGGAACTTTGTTATATCAAAGTAAAGTCCATCGCTGGTTTCGTAGGTAAAGCCTTTTTCATCGAGCGCTTTAATAAGCGCAATCTGTTTTTTGATGTAATCGCTCGCTCTTGCCCAAGTAGTGGGGGGGATAATTCGTAGTTCTTCGAAATCAGTTTTAAAGGCTTTTATGTATCGGTCTGAAAGTTGTCGCATAGCGTCAAGTGTAAAAGGTAGTTCTTCACGCTTCAGTCCTTTCATCATTTTGTCTTCACCAGCATCAGCATCGTCTGAGAGATGTCCAAAGTCAGTAAAATTTATCGTATGTGCAACTAAGTAGCCATTCCGAAGTAAAACTCTCTTGATAATATCTGCAGTCAGAAATGAACGGAGGTTTCCAATATGGACATAATCATACACAGTCGGGCCACAGCTGTACATTTTCACTGACTTCTCATCGAGTGGTGTAAACAATTCTACTTTCCCAGATTCAGTATTATGAAATTTGATGTCTCGCATATGGACAGGCGTTTTGCGACTAAATAATCGAGTAAACATTAGATGTAGTGTACCAAAAAAGTGCTCTCACCAACAGCAATTTTGGTGTCTGGTCACTTTATGAGATAATAGTGCCAATGTCACAACTTTCATCTTCACTACAATCACCAAAAAACCATCGCCAAAAAAGTTCGCGTCGCTGGCTAGGATTTTTTCTAGCGTTTGTCTTTGCGTTCGGATCATTTGTATCAGGATTGGAGATAGGTCAAGGTTTTTTTACCAAGCCTGATATCACTGTCCAGACTGCAAGTATTTTTTCTATTTTTAATCCTTCCCAAGCTGATGCTGGCGATGTACGCCAAGCAGATTTGACTGAGTTTTGGCGGGTGTGGGGATTACTGGAAGAGAAATTTGCGATTGCGAGCACAACGAGTGCGCTCACTGATGAAGATCGTGTCCGTGGAGCAATAGCTGGTTTGGTAAAGTCATACGGCGATCCATACACTATTTATATGCCTCCAGAAGACGCTTTGAAATTCGATCAAAACATTGCTGGTAATTTCAGTGGTGTTGGAATGGAAGTAGGGTTGCGCGACAACCTTATCACCGTTATTGCTCCACTTCCCGAAACACCAGCAGAACGAGCGGGAGTAATCGCCGGAGACGTGGTCGTCAAAATCGATGAACGTACCACCGAAAGTATGAGTATTGATGAGGCAGTGAGTCTGATACGTGGCGAAAAAGGAACAGTTGTCACTCTCCAGATATATCGCGCCGGTGAAGCTGAATTTTTGACTATTCCGATTACCAGAGACACGATTGAAATTCCGACGGTCAAACAAGAAATCACTGGTGACACATTTCTTATCGCTATTTACAGCTTCAATGCGGTGGCTGAAGTACAAGTAAAAACTGCGCTTGACGAATACCTAAAAAGTGGCGCCTCGACTCTCATTATTGATGTTAGAGGAAATCCGGGTGGATATCTACAAAGTGCAGTAGCAATTGCTGGGTACTTTTTACCAGCTGGTAAGGTGGTAGTTAAAGAAGAGTTCAATGACGCTACTCAAAATTTGCTATTTCGTAGTCGTGGTCAACTTATGCGTGAATTTAATCCCAAAAATCTCGTTATTTTAGTCGATAATGGCTCAGCATCAGCATCGGAGATATTAGCTGGGGCACTAAAAGACCATGGGGTCGCTACTGTCATTGGAAGTCAAACCTTTGGTAAGGGTTCGGTGCAAGAGCTAGTAAAACTCGATGACGGAGGGTCACTTAAAGTGACTGTTGCTCGCTGGCTGACGCCTAACGGCACTTCAATTTCAGATGGTGGTCTAACACCAGATGTTATCATCGGTCGCACGATAACTGATCGACAAGCTGATCTCGACCCACAAAAAGACGCAGCAATACGTTTTTTAAACGGTGAAGTAGTTAAAAGTGAGGTCGTCATCACTGAGACAGCAGAATAAAGGCTGGGGTGGAGAAGTGAGACTGTTTTTGTTATGATTATGGCGTCTTACATGAGTGGACATGCAGTTTATGGGATTTAATCTAAAGGTATGAAAGTAATTCTTTTGCAAGATGTGGCTAAAATCGGGAGACGATTCAGTGTTACAGAGGTTCCAGATGGCTATGCCCTTAATCAGCTCATTCCAAAAAAATTGGCTGAACCAGCCACTCCAATTAATTTGAAACGAATCGAGCGACGGCAAGCGTCAATTGTAGCTTCAAAAGAAGCGAGCGAATCACTCTTTGAGGCAGCGGTAAAAGCACTTGATGAGAAAGGAATTATTATATCTGTAGAAGCGAATGAGCAGGGACATTTATTTAAAGCAATTCGTGAAGCTGATATTGTCGCTGCAGCTTCTACTGCAGGAGTGATAATCGACCAAAACATACTACAGATACTTACACCGATAAAAGCAGTCGGTGAGCACGAGGTGCAGTTAACTGGTGGAAAGAAGAATCATTTATTCACGGTGACTGTTGTAAAGAAGTAACATAATTTTATGAACGAGCTAACACAAAAGTTAAAACCACTGCTGATTTTATTTGCTGTCTGTGCAGCTTTGATTGGGGCAGTAGTCTGGTTGATGAATGGTGGGTTAACAGAAAAAGCTGAACTGACGCTTTCTGATGATGGTACGCTTCCAGCGCCACTCACCCCTGAAGCGCTGAAGGCGTACGATGTAAAAATAACTAATGATATGAATCCAATCGCAGTACTGAATACAAACATGGGGACAATTGAAATTGAACTCTTTGAAGACTTAATGCCGATCACCGCGGGTAACTTTAAAAAGCTTGCGCAGGAAAGATTTTATGACGGAACAAAATTTCACCGCGTTATTGATGGATTTATGATCCAAGGAGGTGATCCAATTACCAAGACTTCTGAGGTGTTACGGTATGGCACTGGTGGACCAGAATACTCAATCCCTGACGAGCATATTAAGAATGATCTCCTTACTAATGTACGGGGTACCATTTCGATGGCAAATAGTGGTCCTAATTCTGGGGGGAGTCAGTTTTTCATCAATCTAGTTGATAATAAAAATCTTGACTTTGATAAAGCACCGCTTACTTCAAAGCATCCAGTATTTGGAAGAGTAATTTCTGGAATGGAAGTGGTAGATGCGATTGCTAAAGTCGACACAAATCAAGTTAGTCTCCCACTGAGTGATGTAGTGGTCAATTCAGTCGAGATACGAACAAAATAAAAGACAATAAAAAACCGGTCGCGCAAGCGACCGGTTTTTGTTTGAGAATTATGCTACTTGAAGCACATCTACTGCTTTCTTGGTGATTGTCTTTCCGTTGAAGCAAGTCTTGCGAACATTACGGAATGAAACAACTCCTTCAGTCACTGCAAAAAGCGTATGGTCTTTACCAACTTTTACACCCTTACCAGCTTCAATTTTGGTGCCTCGCTGGCGGATGATAATTTCACCAACCTTTACCGCTTGGCCGTCAGTTCGCTTCACGCCGAGATATTTTGGCTGTGAGTCTTTCAGGTTTTTTGCGGTACCTGCCGCTTTTTTGGTTGACATACGATTACTGTATAATGGTTACAATTTAACTGGCAGAGTATACGATATATGTTCGAAAAATTCAAGTCTCTATTAGCAGACGATACCATTTTTATGGCTATTTTACTGGTTTTAGTAGCAGTTGTCTCTTTTGGTCTAGGAAGACAGTCAGCAACAACTCCAGTACCTATCTTGCCAAACGACACCGCCAATCAGCTTGAGCTTGGGTCGGGAGTAATTCTCACACAAGTGCCACTGCAAACAGCCGTGGTTCCGTCCACTAGTCCTGAGACGGTTACTAGTATTGTTGCCTCTCGATCTGGCACTAAATATCATTTACTAAGCTGTCCTGGCGCAGTACAAATAAAAGAGGAAAATAAAATATATTTTACCTCAATTGAGGCAGCAAAAGCAGCTGGGTACTTACCAGCTAGCAATTGTCCAGATCTACAGTGAGTTTGTGTTAATATTATGTAAATAATATTCGCAATATAAAAAATTACTATGTTAGTTGTTGATGGAGAATTTTCTGGTTTACAGTATGAAACACATTCTATTGTGTCGCTGGGGGCACTCGATTTAGAGAATCCAACCAACCAGTTTTATGCTGAGTGCCGCGTCTTTGATGGTGCACACATAGACCCAGAGGCTTTGGCGGTGAATGGTTTTACTGAAGCGGAAGTGACTGATGTGAATAAAATGACTGAGGCAGAATTAATTCGAAATTTTATCGGTTGGAGTGAGTCAATCACAGACCGTACTTTAGCAGGGCAGAATGTATCAGCTGACCGCGATATGTTAAAAGCGGCAACGTACCGAGCTAATTTTGAATGGAATTTTGCTTATCGAAGTATTGACACTCACTCACTGTGCTGGATGCATATGGTCAAGGCTGGTTTGGTACCTCCGGTTGATGTCGTGCACCACCGGAGTGCACTTAATCTTGATGCCGTATTAAATTACTGTGGAATCCCCGATGAACCAGAACCCCACAATGCGCTGACTGGAGCAAAATCTCATGCTGAAGTGATTTCTCGATTACTGTATGATAGGAAATTACTTCCAGAATTTGAGCAGTTCGATATACCGTGGTTAGGCTGAGACACTTTGTGTACTACCAAAATCTCTCCGCCAGGCAGATGATACAATGTGACTATGTTTGGTAAAAATAAAAAACAGAATGAATCTGCAAAGAAAGAAAAGACCAGCCGGGTTGTCAGTGAGTTACTTGATCCGGGAGCAATTGATGGTGATGCGGTACAGTCATGGCGCGTCTTTCGCATTATGGCGGAGTTTGTGCAAGGATTTGAACTATTGCGAGAACATGGACTAGCCGCTACCTTTTGGGGAAGTGCACGGATAACTCCTGATGATCCGTACTACAAAGATGCTGAAGAATTGGCTGCACGATTAGCAAAAAAAGGTTTTTCTATTATCTCTGGTGGTGGTCCTGGTATTATGGAAGCTTCTAATGTCGGTGCGTTCAAAGTCGGAGGTAAATCAGTTGGTCTAAATATTCAGTTACCGTTTGAACAAAAACTTAATCCCTACACGACCCAATCGCTTAATTTTGATTTCTTTTTTTCACGCAAGGTGATGCTCACGTTTGCTTCAGAAGCGTATGTCTACTTTCCTGGTGGGTTTGGTACGTTGGATGAATTCTTTGAGATTGTTACGCTTATTCAGACAAAAAAGATTGAACCGCTCCCAGTTCTTCTTTACGGGAAAGAGTACTGGGACCCGTTGGTTCACTTTTTTGAAGAAGATTTATTGCGAAAACACAAAACCATCAGCCCTCAAGATCTTGAAATTTTCCAGGTCGTCGACAGTGTCGATGAGGCGTACGCGTACATCTTAAAAGAAACTAAAAAGATTAAGAGCATTAGACAGATATAACGTAAATTTCGTATGTACTTTTCCTACTTCGATGTAGATTCACTTAATGAGAAAGTAATAGCAGCTGGTGTTAAGAAACTTTCCGCGTACCATGCAAAAGTCCAGACAGTTATCAAAATGAATGACAATACACAGTCTGAATTTTCACTGGTTCATGCGCAAGATCCTGCTCTACATGATACTATCGATGCGCTCAAAAAACAGTTTTCAGGAATTAAACACCTCGTACTTATCGGAATCGGAGGATCTAATCTTGGCACCGAAGCAGTTCACTCTGTACTTGATACGGGAGCGGTAACGTTGCATTCGCTTGACACCGTATCTGCTCATGATATCGAGCAGTTGCTACAGGCTCTACAGGGGGTAAAATCAGTAAAGAAAATAGCGGTCTGCGTGATCAGTAAATCAGGCAATACAGCTGAGACGCTGGTTAATGCTAACGTACTTTTTACAGCCCTTGAAAGTAGGTTTACGGCAGCTTTGTACCGTCAAGTAGTGTTTATTGGCGACCCTGGCACAGAGTTAATGAAGGTCGGTGCACGATTAGGCGCGACTGTAGTAACAATGCCAAAGATAGTTGGTGGTCGCTACTCTGTTGCGACTGAGGTGGGGTTAGTACCAATGGCGCTTCTTGGTCACGATACGGATACCTATATTGCTGGGATTCTTGATGCCACTAAAGAGGAATTTGAATCAGTGGTGGCAGAAAATGCAGTCCGACTACGACACTACATGAGTAAGAATTTTAGGCACTATAATTTTTTTGCATTTGAGCCAAGACTCTACAAGCTTGGTGCTTGGTACCGGCAGCTGTTTGCTGAAAGTATTGGCAAGGAAACAGATCGGGCTGGAAAAAAAGTAACTAAAGGGTTTCTTCCAACTATTGCAACGCCAGTTGAACTACATTCGGTCGGACAGTTATATTTAAGTGGGTTTGCAGGGGTTTACACTGACTTTGTGACATTTGATGATGACACGATTGACTATTCGGTTTCTAAGAAAGGAGTAGGGAAGCAATATGGTAGATTTACGACACAAGAAGTCGCCACGGCAATTTATGGTGGTGTAATGGCGGCGTATCAAGAACGTCAATTACCATACCGATCGACAATTTTTGACGAAAATCTTGCCTATTCAATCGGTCTCTTTATGGGAATGCGTATGCTTGAAACAATGTATGTTGCAGAACTTATGAATCTCAACGCCTTTGATCAACCGAATGTTGAACTCTACAAAATCAAAACCCGTGAAATTCTTGGTCTCTAGCAAATATGTCTGAGTATCGAAATATTGCCATCGTCAATGACCGGGATGAAATCATCGGATCAGCGCCACTCCTTGAGGCAATAGAAAAAGGGTTATTGCGACGTAGCTGCCGAGTCTGCGTTTTCAATCAGGCTGGTGAAGTCTTAATTCAACGACGAAGTAAAAATGTCTTCCTTCCATTGCTGAACGATTTTTCTGTCGCTGGACACGTCGATGAAGGTGAAACTTACGAAGCAGCGGCAGTACGGGAGTTGATAGAAGAACTAAATATTCGGGATCTTCCGATTACTACAGTATCCACTTCCTTTAGATCACACGATTTTTTTAGTTCACTATATAAAGTCATTCTCCCTGGAGGATACCCATTAATTATAAATACTGAAGAAATTGATTCAATTGCCTGGTATGTTCCCAGTGAGATTGACTCGTCACTTGGCGCAAATCCAGAATTATTTACTCCAGAATTTATTCGGACGTGGCAGCTATTTCGTGATAAAATTGTCGGTACATGACATATATTCTATTTGATATTGGCGGCACTAAGACCCGAGTGGCAGTAAGTGAAGATTTAGAATCGATTATTGCCTCTGAGTCCTTCAATACCCCCATACTCTTTCATGATGGAATTAAAAAAATTATTGCCACGATAAAAAAATTGACCAAAAAGACACCAATTGCAATGGCTGGTGGCATTCGTGGCCCACTTTTAGAAGATAAAAGTGGAATACAAAATGACGCCGTACTAAACAACTGGATAAACAAATCAGTCGTCGCAGCACTCCAAGAGCACTTTTCTATTCCGGTGTATCTCGAAAATGACACGGCTGTAGCTGGACTAGGTGAAGCTATCTATGGAGCAGGGAAAGGACTTGAGATTATTGCTTATCATTCAATTAGTACGGGAGTTGGCGGGGTGAAAATTGTGAACGGTGCAGTAGATCTTGCAAGTGTCGGCTTTGAACCAGGTCACCAGATTGTCGACATCGATCGTACCATTCTAGGTGATGACATTTCACCGACTCTGGAAAATCTTGTTTCCGGTACAGCAGTTAAGAATCGTTTTGGCGTTGAACCGTATGAGATACCACAAACTGATGTGGTCTGGGATGAACTAGCAGAATACCTCGCGCAAGGACTACGAAATACCATTCTCTATTGGTCGCCAGACGCTATCATTCTGGGTGGATCCATGATTCTTGGAGACCCCCGAATTTCAATTGATACAATCAGGAAATATACCGTTGCAGCCCTCAATGGATTTGTTCCCGCTCCATTCATTACCACGGCAAAAATGGGTGACGAGGCTGGCCTCTATGGAGCAATGGCTATTTTAAAGCAGTATCAATAAGCGTATACTGGACAAAGATTTTATACACTAATAATGTACGGTATGAATATTATCTTATTTTTGTTACTCACTATTGGAATACTGGTAATCTTTTTACGAGAGGTGAAGCAGTACGAGCGAGGGGTAGTGCTCACGATGGGAAAACTGACCAGTATTCGCGAGCCTGGCTGGAGTATTATTGTTCCAGTTTTTCAAACCATGGAAAAAGTTGACCTTCGAGTCAAAGCAGTCGATGTACCTGATCAAAAAGTTATCACTCGTGATAATGTTTCAGCCAGCATTAATGCCGTCATCTACTATAAAGTATCCGATGCAGCAAAAGCAGTATTAGAGGTGGAAGATTTTCGCTACGCAGTATCGCAACTAGCACAAACAACCATGCGAAATATTGTCGGTGGCGCAGAACTTGATGAAGTGCTGTCGCAGCGTGATAAACTGTCTGAACAAATTAGAACAGTGATAGACCTAGAAACCGACCAGTGGGGGATAAAAGTTGACAATGTAGAGCTTAAAGATTTTTTCCTCCCCGAAGAAATGGAGCGAACAATCGCCAAGCAAGCAGAAGCTGAGCGTGAACGACGGGCAGTTATTATCAAAGCGGAAGGGGAAGTGGCAGCTGCTGAAAATATTTCAAAAGCAGCGATGATGCTCTCGGCAGCGCCCGGAGCGCTCCACTTGCGCACGCTTCAGACACTCAATGACCTTTCCTCCGATCAATCAAATACCGTTGTTTTTGCTACTCCTATTGAAGTGCTTCGAGCGTTTGAAGGAGCAAAAGAGTGGTTAGATGCAGGCAGCAAAAAGAGTGAATAGGTACAGATAATTGGGCACAAATTAGGTAGACTTCGCGGTATAACTTGACTTATACTGTAAAATGTTGTAAAATATTTAAAATCCGCAAGTTGTGATATAGTTGTGCGGTTATCGGTGTCGCAGCGGTGTATTGATTCTAGGAATCTCCACTAATACGACTCTTGTCTCACCGATATTTACGAGATAAGACCTTTGGCTTATTTTATCGACTGTGATTCTCTCGCTGCTCATGGCTGCTACCGCTTCGACTGTTGAGGTGCAGGAGGCAGCGTACGGACACATTGCAAGTCAGAACGATGCAGGGATAGTGACAGAAGTGGCTAAAATTTCTGACATTATGAGCACTGAAGCTATTGTGCGATCATATTTTGCGGACATTCCCGTTATGATTGATGTAGCTCGGTGTGAATCTGCTTTTCGTCACACTACGACTGATGGTTCGATCCTACTCGGTCGAATTGATCCTGCTGATACGGGAGTAATGCAAATCAACAAGCGTTACCACCAGAAATCAGCTACTGCAATGCAGATAAATCTCGATGACGTCTACGGTAATATGGAATATGCTCGGTATCTCTATGAGACACAGGGCACCAGACCATGGAGTGCATCAATGCCATGTTGGGGAAACTCCCTAGCGGCAAACTACTAAACAAAAGACCGACCCCTAGCAGGGCCGGTCTTTTGTTTTTCAAAATAACATATACTATTACAATATGCAGTATTGGTTGATGAAAAGTGAACCTAATGAGTTTTCCATTGATGATTTGCTAACAAAGAAACGTTCATTGTGGGATGGAATTCGTAATTATCAGGTGCGCAATATGCTCCGCGATCAGGTGCGGGTTGGTGATCAAGCATTTTTTTATCACTCAAACACAGGGAAAGAGACTGGTATTGTCGGTCTCATGGAGATAGTGAGAGAAGCGTATCCAGATCCGACACAGTTTGACGCTACAAGTAACTATTTCGATCCAAAATCCAATCCTTCTATGACGCGTTGGTTTGCTGTTGATGTGAAATTTATTAAAAAATTCAATCGGCCAGTGCTACTTTCTGAATTGCGGAATGAGAAAAAACTTTCTAGAATGGCACTCCTTAAGAAAGGTAACCGGTTATCGGTAACAAAGCTCTCGAAGAATGAATTTTTGTTTATACTGCGTCTTGCTGAAAATAAATTATATAGAGTATGAAAATTGGTTTTTTTGACTCTGGTTTGGGAGGTCTCACCATTTTAAAAGCAGTGACAAAAAAACTTCCACAATACGACTATGTTTTTTATGGTGATACTGCACATCTGCCATATGGTGATAGAGAGGAGGAGGAGATATATGAGCTTACTAAAATTGGAATGCGGTATCTTTTTGAAAAAGGAGCAGTGCTTTCGATTATTGCTTGTAACACTGCATCAGCACAAACTGCACGAAGGTTACAACAAGAATTTTTGCCAGTGGAATATCCCAATCGAAAAATTCTTGGAATTATTGTGCCAACCATTGAAATTTTAAAATTTGATGTACTGACAAATGTTGTACTCATCGGAACTACGCGTACCGTCAATTCGGGAAAGTACCAATTGGAGCTTAATCATAAAGGAAATGGTAACACGATACTGACACAGATTGCTATTCCAGAACTAGTACCGTTGATTGAGCGAAATGAACTAGCTGATGCAGCTACTATCGCAATACAAACTATAGAGACCAAAGCAGGGGAGAGTACAGTGGTTGTTTTGGGTTGTACTCACTACACGCAGATTAAGCATCAACTTAGGGCACACTTTAAAGAAGACAAAAAAATAATTTCACAAGATGAAATTATCCCAAATAAATTAAATGAGTATTTGACTCGACATCAAGAAATATCTTCGCAACTGATTCACAGGGGAGAGCGTCATATACATCTGACGAAGCATCGACCAGACTACGATCGTATTATGGTGCAATTATTAGGAGGGGCACACACCAGGTAGAATACTTTTGTTTGGTGATAAGTATGTCGCACAATATATCTTTTGCGACATACACATGCATATTCCACTCAGTTCTTTCAATTTCTACACACACTGTGAATCTGTGTCAGGAAGTGGTATTTAATAGACGGTTTGAGCATATATCATTTTCTATATAGCCTGCTCTCACGTTTATTTCAAGTATTTACTTACTGGGTTCATGTTGCCATATGGCATCGTCTTCGTTTAGTAAAAGCTACTTGTTCATGTAGTGACTATAGATATTTATTTTCAGTGTGCTTGATTAAAAGGCTTCATTTTATTAGGCTCTAGGATCAATTATAAGGCGTTTTAGCTTGTCTAGAGGTATGTGATATCATCTCGCTTTGTACATCAAGGTGAGCTTATTTGTGTGGGGTAACTTCCTTATCAGTAATTAATCGTTTGTATGAAAAACAAGGCAATGTGCAAATGTATGAAATAAAACATCTTATACATACATAAATGTTTTTCACCGCATTAACATGATACGAATTTCAATTTATGTAAGTATAATTATTCCTTCTGTAAAAACATCTCCGATGTGTTGGTCGCTTTCAAGTCTACTTGAGAGCAAATGTCGTATCGTAAGTGATGTTATCCCCGCTCTCTCACCATAGACACCTGACATATATTGTGCGACATTCACATTTGTGGGCAGAATATTTATTCTGCCAGTTGCGGCAAATCTATGCAGGTTGATACAAGGTTGTGACGAGGGATTCAAAGTAAAAAGATAAAGTGCCTGGATTATAAAAAACACTGCCCAGAAGCCCGCGCATACGCGCGGGCTTCCATTCGGGTAAGTTCCTACGATGCAGTGCATCGCAAGTCTATTCTATATCCTATCCACATAGTTATCCACAAAAAATCAGCATTTATCCACAGTTTAGCGTGGTGGTAGATAAAGCATTGGGTCAATATATGCGTCGCTAGCTGCTACTGGTGTGGTTGCGGCACCACAACTGGTGACGCTTTTTATTTCACTAAACTTTCTCACACTTACTCCGTCCTTGGCATATACAGTGAAGTGAAGGTGTGGACCAGTGGAGTAACCAGTGCTTCCACTGTAGCCGATTATCTCTCCAGTGGTGACTTTTTGTCCCGGAGTAACTGCAATAACGTCTTGATGTGCGTACAATGTGGAAAGTCCATTAGCATGGTCTATGAGAGTCCACTTACCCCACGAATAACAACCAGGTACAGCATCAGTGTTGCCAGTAGCCCTAACGGTTCCAGTAAGTGGTGCATAGATTGGTGTCCCACGTGGTGTGCCAAGGTCAATTCCTGGGTGGTACGCACGACCGCCGTACACACTGGCGTTACGCGCGGCGAATTCAGTTCCACCAAAAAGCTGCGTGATGACAATATTCTTAAGTGGCCAGTCAAAGATTCGAGTGCCAGGAGTTGGTATAGTGTTGGGGTCGAGGATGAATTGCAATTTTGACTCAAAGTCTCGCATCTCTTTTATTATTTGATCTTTCGCTGCTTCCTTACTAGCAAGTAATTGTTGATAGTTTTTTTCTTCGTTTTTGGTAACTTCGAGTAGTTTTGAACGCTCTTGTTTATTGTTTGTAAGTACGGAGTTTTGGTCCAAATACTGATTTTTCAGAGAACTCAATTCTGTTCGTTTACCTTGGCTTTCATTGCGTTGCTCTTCCAGAAGCGTTTTAAAAGAGCTTAATGTTGCGACCTTTTCACCTAGTACCTTTTGCACACTTTCATGTGCTTCAAAGGTATTCCAAAATTCCGAAAGTTTTACGTTACTGAGGAGTACCTCTATGAGGGTATCACTACCAGCCATGTATTCGGCACGAATAATTTCGCCTACTGCCGCTTCTGCAGCGGCAATGTCTTTCTCGGTGCGCGATATTTCGAGGATTAGTTTGTTAATTTCTAAATCAGTTGAAGTAATCAAATTTTCTGTTTTCGAGATTTCGGCGTTGACCTTTTTGCGCTCTAACTCAAGCTGGTTAATTGCTACTTGTAGGGTTTTCTTTTCAGCTCCTACCTCCTTTAATTGTGATTCGAATTTAGCTATTTCTGCTTCAATCTCCGTGAGTCTATTACTTCGAGTATTTATTTCAGTTTTAAGTCGTTCAATTTCAGATTCAGCAAAAACGGTCGGTATCGTTACCAAAAGAAACTGCGGGAGAATTATTCCCAAAAAAAAGACCACGAACAAGCGAATACGCATTATCCAATTATTTTATCACAAGCAGTCAGAATGCGGGAGATGGTTTCATCTTTTCCTAGGATAAAAGCAATACTAAAAGGGTCAGGTGAGCGTTCGACACCAGAAAGTGCTACGCGCAGTGGCCAGAGGACTTCACCCTTTCCAGTTTCTTCAGCGTAAGACCAGAGCGCTTTCTTTATGGAATCTGGGGATGAAAAGTCAGCTTTCTCAAGAAGCTTTACAAGTTGCTTCAAGCGAGGTACGGCAGCCGCTACCGTGTCATCATTTTTCCATTTAAGTAAATCTGTTTTGTACGATTGTATGGTAAACGCAAAGTCGTATTCCCTTGCATTTGCGGCATCTCTGATAGCAATTTTATTTTGGATCCGTTCAAATATAACAGGAACGAGTTTAAGTAGGCGCTCATCTGAATATTGCGGTAGGGCAAAAATTGTCTCTGGTAGTGCTTCTTTCAGGTAGGTGTATTTGAAATCAAGAGGTTGCTTTATCAAGTATTCCCTGTTCATCCAGCAAAGCTTTTCTTCATTAAAGGCACCACCAGAGCGTTGAATTTTATCTAGACTAAATTTTTCAATGAGTGTATGGTCTGAGTCATTGCTCCCAAAGATTTCTTCGTTTCCACCTGGGTTCCAACCTATCAGCGCAAGGAAGTTGCGCATCGCTTCGGGGAGGTAGCCATCTTTTGCATAATCCATAAGATCTTTTGCGCCATCACGTTTGCTGAGCTTTTTCTTACCATCTGGACCCATAATGGGTGGTAATGTTGCAAATACTGGGTACGCTATTTCTAGCGCATCATAAATACTTAAGAATTTCGGAGTACTGGAAATAAATTCCTCACCACGCATAACGTGAGTTACACCCATCTCTAGATCATCAATAATGTGTGCAAAGTTGTATGTTGGATACCCGTCGGCTTTGATAAGAATAATGTCATCAAGCATCTCTTCGCCAGCGGTCAATGTGCCTCGAACTGCATCTTGCCACTCATATCGTTTTATTTCTGGTACTTTAAGACGAAGTGGTTTGGTGCCATCCCAGGTATCAAATGTCTTTGGACGGTGATTTCGAAAAAGGAATGGTCGTTTTTCTGTTTCAGCTTTAACCCGGAATACTTCCACTTCTTCTTCGGTGTAAGGATCTGGATACGCCAAACCTTTAGCAACAAGTTTCAATGCGTATTTTTTATATGATTCAAGACGTAATGACTGAATACATGAGCCGAATGGTCCTGGCTTGTCTGGACCATAGTCCCACTCGGTGCCAAGCCATTGTAGTGAGTCTTGAATATGCTGAATAGCCCCCTTCACTTCCCTACTTTTGTCGGTGTCCTCGATGCGAAGAATGAAAGTACCATTGTATTTACGAGCAAAAAGATACGCGTAGAGAGCGGTGCGGGCTCCACCGATGTGCATATATCCAGTTGGTGACGGTGCAAAACGCGTCACTACTTTTGTGTGATTCTTATGAGGCATGTTCAATTCCAATGGAAACAAGAATGTTTGCTAGCTTACTTTCAGCTCCTTCAATATACATACTTTTAGCTGCTTTTGACATTGACTGGTAACGATTTTGGTCGTTCAAAATAGACTGAATTTCCTGTGCGAGAAGGTTAGTCGTGAGGTTGTGTTCCTCAATCACGCTAGCTGCACCACTTCTTGCATACGCGTAGGCATTAGTACGTTGGTCTCGGCTGATGTCTTCTGGTATAGGAACGACGATAGCTGGCTTGCCATGGTAGGCAATTTCAAAAAGCGTCGTACTGCCAGCGCGAGTAATAATGAGTGAAGCGGCGGTCATTAGTGTATTAACAAGTGGAGCACTAATGTTTCCTTCGATATAGTAACTTTCTCTAAGTGGCGAGTCACCAAGTAGCCCTTGCGCCGATAAACGAACTTCATCAAGAGTATTGGCACCGGTTTGATGGAAAATACGATACATTGGAAGCAATTTTGAGAGCGCCTGTAGAACAGCATCATTGATGCGGGAGGCGCCGGATGACCCTCCGGTGACGTAAATAAGTGGTTTATCATTAGGTATACCAAGAGCTGTGAAAGGATCTTCTGATGCCTCTTTTATCTCTGGGCGCAGCGGTATACCAGTGAGTGCGGTTTTTTGGGCTGGAAAAAACTTTGCTGCATCGTCATATGAGATGGCGATATACCGCGCTTGTTTTGTAGCTAGTTTATTAGCTTTTCCTGGTACCGCATCAGACTCGTGAATCACTACTGGAATAGCTAAAAAACGGGCTGCAAGTAGGATTGGGACACTGGTATAACCACCCTTACTAAAAATTACGTCTGGGTAGATGATGTAGAGTTTCCAGATGGCGATAAAGATACCAAAAAAATTACGAAATATATCAATAAAATTTTGAATAGAAAAATAATTTCGTAACTTACCAGCTGGACAGTACACAAATGTGATTCCGTATTTAGTAAGGGAATCCTTATCATATCGGGATGGTCCAAAATAATATAATTCAGGCTTGTATTCTGATTTGTTCAACTCATCAGCAACCGCGATCAGCGGATAGAAGTGACCGCCAGTACCACCTCCAACAAATCCAATTTTCATACGTCTTTAGTGTATCATGCCACCTTTCTAAAAGTTCGATATTTCGACACATTAAGTACAATACCGAGTGACGCCAAAGTTGCCATGAGTGCAGTACCACCGTGACTAACAAATGGTAATGGTAATCCAGAAAGGGGTGCGACACCAATCATTGCTCCGATATTCAAAAAGGCTTGGGCAATAATCATAGTCATGAGCCCAATAACTAAAAGGGTTCCAAAGATGTCAGTAGATTCAGTTGCGGTTTTGTACCCACGTAGCGTCAAAAATACGAACGCTAAAATAATAAGTATTGTACCAATAAAACCGAACTCCTCAGCGTACACGGCAAAAACTGAATCTCCGATCGGTTCAGGGAGATACTCAAATTTTTGAATACTTTGACCAAAACCACGACCAGTAATACCACCTGAGCCTACAGCAATTAATGATTGCTGTAGCTGGTATCCACTGCCGAGGAGGTCAGAATCTGGGTGAAGGAAGTTAGTAAAACGGTCCATGATATATGGTCTAGTAAAAGCGATAACTACGAGTAGCACAACACCGCTAAGGAGTAAAAGCAGAATGTGCCGCCAAGGAGCACCTGCTGCAAGGTACATTGCCATCCCCGAAAAAGCGATAATCATAAAGGTGTCAGTGTCTGGTTGCGCGAGCATGATTATACCGACTAGACCAGTAATTGCGACAAACGGGAGTAGTCCATAACGCCAGTGTTCAATCTTGTCATGTACACCAGAGAGCCAGGTGGCAAGATAAATAACAAAGCCGAGCTTAAGAAATTCTGATGGTTGAATTGTGACAATTCCAAGATCCAACCACCGCGTTGCTCCAGCGTGAGTCATACCTATTTTAGGAATAAAGACAGCGACGGTAGCTAGTAACGACAATAGAAAAAAATAAAATGCATATTTTCGCCAATTGCGGTAATAAATATTGCTCATTATGAAAAAAGCAATGCCACCGCCCAGTACTCCAAACACGAATTGACTAAAAGCGACAGAACCAAAAGTCGCTCCACTGCGCGCCATGAGACCAAGCGAAGCAGAGGAGAAAATTAAAAATCCTACCGCTACCATGAATATGATAAGGGTGAGCATGAGCCCATCGATTGGTTTTGGTTTTAGTTTTTTTGGATTCATGCAATCATGGCAATGATGACGCCCACCGCAGCGCAAATAATGCTAATAATCCAATACCGCATTGTCACTTTGTGTGACGGCCAGCCAATCGCTTCGAAGTGGTGATGTAGTGGTGCAATCCGAAAAAGTTTTTTGCCAGTCAGTCTACGGTACGTCAATTGTAGTACGTTTGACGCAACGGTTGCAATCAGTGGTAAGCCGACGATGAGTAACAGTGAAATGCCGTTCCCTTCTCCTAAGGTGTCAGTCATAAACACTACTGTCGCTAAAGATAAGGTAAGTGCCATTGAGCCAGTCTCTGTCATCCAAAAACGAGCCGGTGGAATGTTAAACCACAGAAATGCCAAAATGGCACCAACAACGGTGGCACAAAAAACAGCAAGGCTGAATTGAGACTGGATAACAGCAATCCCGGTGTACGCAGCAAAAATAGAAGCAAATACTCCCCCGGAAAGACCGTCTATGCCGTCAATGACTCCGCTGGCGTAGAGCATCAAGGTAAGAAGTACAAAAAATGGAATAATGAAAATACCAAGATACAGATCACCGTCAAAAGGAATGCTAATGGTCGAGACGCCGAGTTTGTGATAAAACCACCAACCCAAGAATGAGGCAAGGAAGGTAATCAAAAGAAGTCGAATTGATAGACGTAGTCCTTTTCCGCCACGAACAACATCATAAAAGTCGTTTAGAAAGCCAATGAGAGCACCAACAAGTAGTGTGGTGGCTGGAATAAGCGTCTGTTCATGATTAAGAAAATCAAGGTCTGCAAAAAGTGAATGTGGAAACAATTGTGCTAAAAGGTACGTCCCTCCAAGCGTAATAAGGACACTTCCCCAAATCACGATACCTCCCATGCGTGGTGTTTTAGTTTCGGTTTCTCCTTTAAGACGATTAAATTCAGCGGCCGCATGACCACCGATAGCTACTTTGCCGCCTTGTTTCTTCCATACTTTATATTTATACAAAAAATAAGTAATGATAGGTGTAATTAAAATACCAATAGTGAATGATAGAATGGCTGGAATAAGAACACTAAGT
Source organism: Candidatus Parcubacteria bacterium (assembly GCA_009995385.1). Lineage (GTDB taxonomy): Bacteria > Patescibacteriota > Minisyncoccia > Phycocordibacterales > UBA918 > OLB19. Next base: position 19,070 of record JAACPT010000004.1, on the reverse strand, counting down.
AGAAGTGAATCCATAGGTATTATTTGTTTTCTCCGAGCGAGCGCTGTACTGCTTGTACTAACGTGAGTACGTCAGTAAACCGCTCATCTCGAGTAGAGCCAAGAACGGTAACGATAATTGGGCGATCAAAACCAGCATCAAACGCAATTGTTAGATTACCACCAGCTAGATCAGTAAATCCAGTCTTTGAACCAATCATATTTGGGATCTTCATAACTGCTTCATTGGTGTTGCTTGCTTCATGAAAAGCTCCAGCGGTGTTGTAAATTCGCGTACTGGTTTCTTGAGTTGGGACAATAACTTCGGGATATCTAGTGACTATGTATTCCATAAGAAATGAAACGTCACGAGCACTCCCTACTGCTCCAGGTTGTGTCGCCGATATATCGAGACCAGTGGTGTTCCAAAATTGCAGCGAATTAAGCTTGAGCTCTTCTGCGCGTATGTTCATGCCGCGAATGAATTGTGAGGTAGGATCCTGATCACCAAGTAATTCCCCAACACTTGCTCCGAGAGCATAAGCAGCGTCATTGGAAGAAGAGACGAGTGCTAACTGTCGCAGTTGCTTGATGCCCATTCGTTCTCCAGTCGAGAGACCACTGTTCCCTTCTTGTCTAATAGCATTGTCAGAAATGGTTGTTTTGGTATCATCGGAAATAAGTTCGTATGCCAGAAGTGCAGTCATTAATTTCGTGATTGAAGCTAGTGGTAGTGGTTCATCAGCGTTCTTACTGAATAACGCTCGTTGCGCTCTAACGTCCCAGACATATGCTGCTGTTGCTACGATAGTAATGTCATCAAATTTTTGTGGAACTGCTGGTAGTGACGCTTGCTGTGGAGTTGGTGCGGCTGTGGTGGTCACGTTGGTCTGCTCTCCTCCCTGCGGGAGGAATAATGCTCCGAACAGTGTAAACAATATTAACCCCAATATTCCAAGTTGCATAAAAATCGGGAAACGATTTGTCGCTGGTTTTTGAATGGTGTCTATTATGTATGTGGGTTCGTCGTTCATGATCCTTGGGTATCAAAATTATCGATAGCTTCCATGAATTCGGAGAACTTTGGTAGTTCATGCTTTTTCTCTACACCGAGGTGCTGTAGTAACGCTGGACTGATGCGGAAATTGAAACCATTACCAGTGATTGACTCACGGGTAATGAGACCACGGGTTAGTAAATTACGCAAAATGAACGATGAATTTACGCCTCGGATACGATCGATCTCAGTTCGCGAAATTGGCTCGCGGTAGAGAATAATAGCCAGTGTTTCAGCTCCTGCCTTGCCAATATCTCCAGATAAATCCTGCCTGCAGAGCTGTTCAATAAATTCTGAAAGCTCCGGGGCAGTGGCGAGCTGGATTTCAGTCTCAGTTTCAATTAAGCGGGTAGCCCCTAGCGTAAGTCGATTTCGTAGGGTTTGTAGCGCAGTAGAAAACTCTTCTTCAGGGACTGCAAAAAGTTTCAAAAGTCGCTGCTTATTTTGAGGCGCTGCTTTATAGAAAAGAAGCACCTCGATGAGGACATCTAAAGTCATTGGTGTAGTTTACCACATGATATGCCTATTGTAGCCTAGTTTATTAAGGTTTGTGGTCAAATAGATGGGACCGAAGGTCTCATCTATTTGATTAGTAATATCGTGGAGTTTCCGACTTTCTGAGTTCCAAGTTAATATCATCGAACCGTTTTGTTTGCGTGATAATGATATTTCCCTGCTTAAATAATTCCAGAATAGCTAAAAAGCTGATGATGACATTCTTGTGATCAGTTTCAGTAGCGCGAATATCAGAAAATTTCGTCTGGAGTTGTTGTTCAATTCGTCGCTTGAGCTTCTCCATCATTTCTTCGAGGGAGATTATTTGTCGGACTTTAGCAACTGGTTTAATTTCAAATCTTGGTAGGCTAGCGATGACTCGGTACATTGCTTCTTGTAGTTCAGTATGGTCACAAAATCTATCAGGAATAAAAACTGGCTCGCGGGGGGGTAGATACTCGGGTTCATACATTCGCTGTTTGCCGAATGTGCTTTGTAATTGCATACCAGCATCGCGGTAGAGTTGGTAGTGCCTTAATCGATATTCAAGGTCACCGATGTTTGATTCTTCTTCTGAAGTAAGGTCCAGTACTGGTAAAAGCGATTTTGATTTTATGAGGAGTAGTGTCGCTGCCAAGGTGATGAATTGCGCAGTGTTTGGAAGTGATAGTGCTTGCATGGCACTTACCGTCTTCATATACTCATCAGTCACTTGGGCGAGAGAGATATCATTAATGAGCAATTTTCTTTTTTCAACCAGTTCAATAAGCAATTCGAGTGGACCTTCAAAGGTTTCGGTCTTGATTGCAAAGGCTACAGCAGAATTCATTTGACGTAATGATAACACAATTAATTACTGCCAAATTACGATTAGTACTGCTCAATAAATTTTACTAGTAAGCGTACAGGTTCGCCGGTTGCTCCTTTAGCTAATTTATCATGTGCATTACTTTCCATACGAGGGGCTATATCGAGGTGTGCCCAAGGCGTTTTTTTTGGTGCAAAGTGAGAAAGAAATATCCCCCCTTCAATACAGCCAGCTTCTCTGGCAAAATTGGTTGCAATGTTTGAGAGGTCAGCACGAGTGCTCTTTAATGATTGTAGGTACTCGTCCCAAAGTGGAAGTGGCCACAATAAATCACCAGTTTCTTCACCAAGTTGTACCAGGGTGTCACTGAGCTCCTTGTCTTTGGTCATGACTGCGCTGGCAAACGATCCTAGGGCTACCAATGAAGCACCAGTAAGTGTTGCAGCATCAATCATCACTCGTGGCTGGTAGTGCTTGGTCGCGTAGGTCATACCATCAGCTAGAACAAGGCGACCTTCAGCGTCAGTGTGTAGTATCTCCACTGTTTTACCTGACATACTTATCGCGATGTCACCTGCGCGCATACTGTCTCTTGAAATGGCATTTTCAGCAGTTGGTATTACGGCAATAACATTCTTCTTTATGCCGAGTGTTGCTATGGCGTGCATAGTACCGATCATCGCTGCACCACCAGACATATCCATGTGCATCTCGTGCATAGAACCAGCTGGTTTTACGTTCAGACCACCGCTATCAAAAGTGATTCCCTTTCCAATCAGAGCAATCGGAGCTTCGGTTTTTTTACTTTTAGTTGATTTTCCAGCTCCCCAATATTCAATGATAATGAGGTTTGGTCCATCGTTTGCACCCTTACCAACCACTTCGAGCAATCCCATTTTCTCTTTTTTGATAGCAGTTTTATTCAATATTTTTACCGTTGCACAGGAATTTTTGAAAATAGCTTTTGTGGCGGATACGAGTTTGCTCGGTGTCATATCTTCCCCACAAGTATTGGCAATGTCACGGGCGATATTAGCAGAAGTACCGATAGTAACACCAACGGAGAAACTTTGTTTTATTGTTGCTGTCTTTACCCCACATACTAAAATTTCTTGTAGCATCGCCGTCTCTTTTTTTGTGGTCTTGTACTTACGGAATTCGTACTGTGCTAGTGCGAGATTTTCTCCAAGTGTGCGGAATAATAACTCGTCACCAAGCGTTGCCAATATTGAGTATGCTGGTATATCGAGGTTTATAGCAATACGGTCTAATTGATGTTGTTTGGCTGCATGCACAATAGATCGTATGAAGGTGCGGTAGCTGCGAAGTGTAACCGCTTCATATTTCCCTACCCCCATCCGATACTCCAGACTACCATCTGTTTTTTCTACTAAACGGTGCCAGGCTGGTTTATCTTCAGTCAAAATAATTTGACAGTATTTGCTCGGAATCTCTGTGAATGTCTTTTCGGTTGTGTTAATTTTTGTCATGTGAGGATTATAACAAAGATAGTGCCGAAATCATCTGAACTTCGCAGTAATAAAAATAGCGTTCAGACCAATAAAAAAGAACCATTGCAGGGGCAACAGTTCTTTTGTTGGTTTCAAGAAATGGCGATTTTGTATATCACGTTTCTGACAAAATCTTCAATATTAGGTAGAAAAGGTGCTTTTTCTCTCAGGACTTCGATTTTGAGAGAAGACAGTTCATCAGGGCAGTTACTGCGAAGAGTTTCTGTGAACCTGTTTACTAGTTCCTCGCTTGGTCCTTCATCGCGACCGATTTGTGTCGGCTGAAAAACAAGTATCTTTTCGTCGTCATTAACCTTCAGTATGTTTACGTTTAGCCCGTGTTTCCAAGCTAACTCAGTTAGAAAAAGGTGCACTCGGTATGTTCTAGCAGCCTCTTGATTCATCTGTTATCTCCTATAAAAAGAACAAAAAAGTCTTTTTTACATTACCACGATAACTATAAATGTCAATCGATACCAATCGCACTACGTACTTTTTTAAGAGTTACGTGTGATACCGCCTTTGCCTTATCTACACCAGCGGCAAGAACTTCCTGTACCATTTCATCAGTAATGGTTGCTCGCACTTCACGCATTGGAGCAATGAAGGCTTCCAAGTCGGCGGTGAGCAGTTTTTTCAAATCCCCGTATCTTCCTTTATTTGCCTCATATATTGGATCAAGCTCGGCAGCGCTTTTGAGTAACCGGTGAATGGCGTAAACATTTTCTGGTCTATCTCCAGTTGAGTCAGTGACTATACTCATCACCGCCTTTTGGATTTCCTCGGTACTACCAAATAGAGGAATGGTATTTCTGTAGCTCTTACTCATCTTCAAACCATCAGTGCCGAGCACTACCCCTACCCCATCAAGAATCATTTCTTGCGGTTCTTTTAGAGTTTCACCGTAGGCTCGGTTAAATTTACCAATTGCCTCGCGGGTGTACTCTAGATGTTGGCGTTGATCTTCTCCCACCGGAACGGTATCGATGTTGTATAGTGCAATATCTGCGGCTTGGAGCATTGGGTAGGTAAAAAGACCAGCATTGGGTTCGATACCCTTGGCTACTTTATCCTTGTATGAATGTGCTTGCATAAGAAATGGTACTGTCACCATGCAGTTCATAATCCAACCGAGTTCAGTGTGGTCTTGATTATCAGATTGTCTAAAAATAACAGCTTTTTCTGGATCAACACCAGCAGCGAGATAATCACGGACAACGTTGAGAGTATTTCTTCGCAGAGCTTCTGGATTACGGACGCTAGTGAGCGCGTGGTAATCTGCCACCATTAAGAAACTCTCGTATTCTTTATAAATTTCAACAAACGGTTTTAAGGCGCCAAAATAATTGCCGATATGTAAATCTCCTGATGATTGGAGTCCAGTCAAAAGCCTTTTCTTTTCAGTGAGCATGACTCATATAGTATCATAAATGAAATTACGGGCGAGTAGCTCGGTAGAGACCGTGGTGAGTACTCTTGTGACGGAGGCATCGAATTTCTCTTCAATCAACCACAACTATACAAACCATATTTCTTATAGTGGTGTGTACTCCAGCAGAGTGTTTTTATAGAGCTAATTTAAATTCAATAGTGAAACGTGAGCCCTTTCCATCGCCTTCAGAATAAGCTGTAATATCCCCGTTCATAGCTTTTGCCATTTGGTAGGCGACGTAGAGCCCAAGACCCGTTCCTCTGTGATTTACGGAATTAGCATTGCTGGCACGTTCAAATTTATTGAATAAGCGATTCTTAATGTCTTCGTTCATGCCGATACCAGTATCTTCAATATCGATGTAAATGCGCTTTCGTACGACATCATCACGGACCAAAATTTTCACACTTCCTTTCGGAGTGTATTTTATAGAGTTGTTAAGGAGGTTTTGAATGATTTGGATAGTCTTACCAATATCAGCATTGATGATACCTTGGCTTTTAAGATTGGTGCGGAACAGTAGCATTAGACCCTTACGGATTGCTTGCGGACGAAGATCGTCACAAATCTGTTCGACTTTATCGCGCAAGTTGAAATCACTATTACTGTACTTCATGTTTCCTGACTCAATACGAGAAACGCTAAGATAATCCTCTACCGAATATGTCATGTATTTTGAAGACTCTTCAATACGGGTAAGTGCTTCATTAGCGTGAACCGGAATTTTTCCATAGCTACCATCGAGCAACATAGATGCGTAGCCACGAATGGCGGTGAGCGGAGCGCGCAGCTGGTGCGACGCGATGGAAACGAATTCTGACTTAAGCTTATCAAGCTCCATCAGTTTCTCGTTTGCACTTGCCAGCGATGCAGCAAGCGATTGAATTTCCTCTCGTTGCTTTACTTCTTTTCTTACATTTCGTATAAGCATGATGCCGATAAAACCAGTAAGCACCAATGTTATAGAAGTAAGAATAGTGGAGATTTGACTTTCATTAAAAGTGAATTGTGAACCTATCAAAATTATTATCGCAACTACTAGTGCTTGCGAAGCAACCACCCCAACGTTAAATGTTTTAAAGCGAACAATAAGAATGCTTATGAAAATCATAAAGATATCCATTCCGAAAAGTCCATATAATTCGTATCGTGTATCTTCAAGAATTCCTAATCCTGCTAGATAAGAAAATAGAAATGTTGTTGAGAAGAACATAAAGAGAAAAAGCTCTAATCCGATTCCCATCAAAAGTATCTGCTTCTTGAATTTCTTATCTGCCAATCGGTATTGTTTTATTAGGAGGATACATATCCAAATCATCGCTAGTACACCAAGCAAGTTATAATAGAGCTTATAGATCAAACCCTCAAATTCAAAAGCATCACAATTTGTTATGTTAAATCCACTGACACTAAGGTCCGTGGGAGCAAATAGTAATACTGGAATTAATAGGACTGTAAATAGCGCCTTTAATTTAACTGAGACATCTTTTTTGTCTAGGAACACAAAAATAAAATAGATGCATAGTATTGATATGAACGCTTGAAGTACTCCAAAGAAAGGCCAAATAGCTAAAAGAATATCACCATGGTTGTTTGTCCAGGCAATGAGACTGAGAAGAGTCCAAAGAGAAAAGCTTACTGCAATGAGTAATAATAATCGGTTCAATAAAAGATGGCGGGCGTTGAGAAAAACAAAGAGTCCAACAAGTAAAGCAATGACCGTTGTTGGGATGTGTGAGTAGTAAAGTAAATCTGGAAGATCCGGAATATAGAAGAGATATTGCGGATCGGAATATAAATAGCAGTTCATATGGTGTCGCACATTCTTATATCTAAATTTGGGTCACAAAAGGTTATCTCACAATCAGTCTCATCGAGTGGACAGATGTTCGCTGCTTCGCAGTTGCCCATATTGTCGCCACAGTTAGCAATAAGATTGGGTGCATATCGTTTTATGATTGTGTAGAAATATTCTTGTGTACATTCATCGTCTTCACATCCGACAAAGCAGCTTTCTACTACTGAATCACAAGATCCTTCGTACGAAACATTGTAATCATGAAGGATAACAGCACGATAAAAAGTAGCTCCTATGGTTAGTACCAATAGAGGTAGTAGTACATAAACGAGAATATGATTTTGAAAGTGCATAAACTACTACTCGTATCTAGAGTATATCAAAATCTAAAGTTTTATTTATAGTGAATCGTGTATATCTTTACTATCGAGAGAATAGCCACTTAAAAAAACTTTTTTGTTTAGTATATCCAAGTGTTTGTAGGAAATCATTTTTTGTCGTTCTCGAACATATGCCGGAAGCGGTAATTGTTAATTCGTTTGTTGCTTCAATCAAACAATGACCTGGGGTATTTCTTGATGAACCAAGTAGACTTTCTTGATAAGCTCCAGTCCCAGGTATTGTTACAAACAAACTGTCATTCTTATCGATTTGTGGTAGGTTTATTTTTTGAGTGTGAAAAAAATCTGCTTGGTCACAAGTTGCACCCGAACATATGACAGTCTTGCTTGGTCTGTCAATAAAATTTACTGGAAGTATGGGAAAGTGTTTGTTACCATCAAGTACTGTTTCAGGAATCAGATTTATAGCACTACCATTTAGAACATACCAAGAAAAATCATCGTTGCTATTTTTTTCTGCTATCACTTTCAAAACAACGAATTGTGTTTCAGTTGCCAAGAATCTCCCACTTTCACTTAATAATATTGGAAAGTACTCAGCTGTAGTCAGTTGATTTATGCGAAAGATAAGCTTTTGATAGTATTCAGTGTAAAAGTAATCTGGAGTGTACGAACGTTCTGGTAACCCACCACCGGTGCAGATATAGTTGATTTTCATTTCTGCTTTAATCATCATTTCATATACTGTGAATAGGTCATCGAAATCCTGTATTCTCTGAGGAATATCGCTGATTGTATTAGCTACGTGCATGTGTAGCATTGTTAGAGAAAGAGTCTTGTGTTGTGTAAGGTATGCAAAGTGTTGTTGAATCTCATGCAGCGTCAATCCAAATCGATCGGGTAATTTTGAGCCTCCAAATGACACCTTTGCACTTATGCGTACACCGATAGACATTTTTAGGTCAAGAGAACCAAAATCATATAATTCAGTAACTGAATTAATTACAGGGATGATCGTGAATCCTTTTTTATGCATCGCAACTATCTTTTTAAAATACGAAGTGCTTGCTGGCTTGAAGCCGTGACAAATGATCATCTTCGAACCTAACTCTGTTTTTACTTGCTCGATTATATCGAGATCGTTTTTTGAAGAAACTTCGAGGAAAGAAGTGTGCTTGGCTGCGTTCACGACCAGATCATAGTTTTGGTTAGCTTTAATTGCGTATCCGCAAAGAAATTTATTTTCAGACAATTCTTGACTCTTCAGTACCTCCTGCACTGTTTTTGTCAAAAAGGTATAGTTTTCAATCAAAAGCTCTGGGAAATTAATTCTCAGTGGAGATTGGTGAGCATTAACTAATCTTAAGATATCAATACCTCTGAACCATAGCGTGTTGTCTCTCAATGAAAATCCTCTCGGTAATTTGTTCATGTGTAATGATTAATAAGATTCTGATCGTCTAAGGTCGGAGGTGGTGCAGTGATGTCCTCCTTCGATAACGTCACTGTATGTTAATAGGTGAGGAATCACATCCATCCCAATTTCGGTAAGCTGTGAAATATACCTCTCTTGCGAAGCATCGACGATGATTTCTTTAGGACTCAATGATAATGAATTCATCCCAATCCACTTTGAGGAAAGTCCGTTCTCGTTGCGATTATCGATTATGTCAGGAAAAATGTGTCTTCGATTTTTAAGTGGCTCTGGGAGTATTGATATGTCGGTAACTCGTTCAGGATTTAATGCAACCGTATCATAGTTTAAGATAGCGATAGTGGTGTCAATATGCATACCATCATAAACATAAAGTGGATACACTACAACTTCTGGATAAATCATCGCAATTAAATTTTTTAGCCAATGATAGCCATTCGAGTTTCCACTATGTGAAATCTGATAATAAATGGCATTGTGTTCCCCATCAATTAACGTGTTAGCTGCCTCAAAAACAGGGTCCTCAGTGCTTAAAATACTTAGACCATCTGAACTTAAATTGAAGTCGACTTCTCGCAAACGAGGTCTTGGTGCGTGAATGACACTCCGGCTATCATTTTGTTCGGCACTCAGAATAGATGCATAGTATATAGCTTCATTGTTTCGAGACTGATACACATTTGGACTGATGATTGTCAGGTCTCTAAAATGGAATAGTATATCTCGTGGGCAATAGACAGGGTATTGATTGATAGTAAAATTTGGTGTCGTAACCATATGCTCTGAGCTTACGACATCGGGACGAACGACCTCAATTTCTCTTGAAAGAAATATTTCTTTTAATTCATTCAATTCTTTTTCAGTCGTTTTTTGAATTATCTCTGTTATTTCGGGTACAAGTAGCTTTGTTTTTTCAAGATCTAGTGTCTCGTTAGGTGTATAGATTTTTTGGTCAGCTGCAATCATTGCGAGCATGCCCAAATCATTCTTAGGAAATTTATTACCGACGTCCAACCTACCAAGGATAACCTTTTTGAGTGGATTGTATTCTGTCTGTGGTCCTTTGTTGTGGTACATAATATTTTTGTTTAGAATCCACTGTGAGAAGATTAAATCCATCCCCAGTTTTTAATTGTCTCCATACCCCCATTTATAAATGTATCTCCTATATCTGTCCGATAGAACATACGTGGAATAATTATCTTTCGCACTACAGTATAAGCTTCCTCCTTTGCTTGACTGATTGATTCACCCAAGCCAGTTACATATAGTGCATATCCATGTTCACCTGCGAGGTGAAACTGCTTTTGACCAGTCTTACTTATAGTAGCAGATACTTCCATAAAACGTATTTGTGACTGTTCGCGTTCAGTAAGATCTTCTGTAAAGAGAATGCGGTTATTCATGCTTGTACCAGTTCTTGACTCACCAAATACTTCTGGTGCGTACGGAAACGGTGGTGTTGCAACCGAAACTACAATCCCGTACCCCGAATGATAATCAAGGGAGTATTGCTTTCCATCAGCTATCGCTTTTAGAAAGTCACTCCAGGGTGATTTGTGTAAGTCGCACTGAAGTTCAGTTGAAGGTGTTCCGAAACGCATGGTTGCTTCGAGTGGCCAAGCACCTTCAGCGTTTACTATACAATTGATATCAATATCACCTTTGTAATTAATCTTTGCCAGATAATCCTTCAGTTTAGCGAGAGTAGACTTGTATAAAAGCATTTCCTCATTAGTGTCGTACCACATGACTGTGCCCATTTCCGCGGTAAGTGGTCCAATATCACCGTTACAAAGAGACTTGTATTCGAGATTCACCTCAATTGGTCCCACCCAGTCGCTACCATTAAAATAACGTGCCACGCCCATTTCATATCCACGGGCTCTTTTCTGTAAGTGCACCGGTGATATATTCTTTTCCTTGTACATTTCTAAGACATCTATGACGTCCTTGGAGTCATCTCTTTGACCGACGTAGTTGAGCATGCCAATATGACTGTTCTGTTTCACTACCCATATTCCAGGTTGTTCGTTCACAAAAGTAATTGCCTCTTCTGCGGTTGTGAAGTCATATTAGGGAAGAATTTTAACTCCACTTGCACTGAGTACATCTTGAAAGTGTTGTCGGTTAAGTTCTAATGCGTCACTTTCCATATTTCCCCCAAAGACGCTGTATCCTTCTCTTCGCAGTACATCTTGGGTGTTATTCCAGCCGACGTCATCAAAAACGATGAGACCACTTTTACCGACCCAACTAAGTTCTGGTTCCCAGGCATCTATTTTATGAGCTATGCCGTCAAGACATGATTTCCAGTCGATGTTTTCAATATATACCTTAACATCGTTTCCCTCAGAAATGAGCGCTTGAAGTACGGAACCACCAATCAATTCTTTGGAAATAAAAAGTATTCGCATGGAGTTTAAATTTAGAATATAGCTATTTTAACTAGTTAGCAACCAGATACTTCCCAAAACAACCAATAAAATCCCAACACCCTTCTGAATTAAGGCAGATTTTGAGATATCTTCGCTTAATATGGTAGGTGCAAAACGAGTAATGAAATAACTAATGATAAAAACAAATAGAGGCTGATAGGCTTCCATTGTTTGTACTAATGCGAGTGGTGCAAGAAGAATTGCGTATGCAAACAAAATATCACCGGCTATGGTTAATGTTTCATTTGCTCCATTAAGACCTATTCCTATTCCCCAATTATCTTTTGTGAAGCGGTGAAACTGTTGTCGGTAACTGCTATGAAATATATATAGTATGAAGCCAGTCACTACAATACCAAGAGCATGCCAAAACATGCTCAACCAAAAACTTTCTTCTACCGTGACAAATTTAAATAGTACGTTGATAAGGGCGATGATTGCTGACACGCTCAACATTGAAAAAAGTAGCGTAATTTTTAATTTGCCAGTGGTATGTTCGAATGATAAGACGATTGAACCAATGATAATGACTAGTCCTGCGAGTAATTTTGTGTTACTCGGCAACTCCCCTAAAATCAAGAATGCAAGAACAAACGCAAAGACAGGAGTAAGTTGCATTAGTGGTGCGACGATGGATACATCCTCATCAACGAGTGTATTTAGATAGACAGCAATCCAGCCTACCATAAGTACTCCTGTTAGGATTAATATCAGAATATCGCTAACTGGTAGAATCAGTGACCCTTCGGCAAAATAGTAAGCGACAGGAAGGAGCGTAACTGGAAATAGCGATGAAAGTATAAGAAGTGCACCAGTGTCTCCGTTTTTACAGAAACGCTCTATAAGTGCCTTATCTACGACGTTTACAATAGACCATAGAAAGGCGGCAATTCCTGCTAAAATATATGCAGACATAGATTTACACAATATACATAATAACCAGTGGAATTGTCAGCCACCAAAAAAAGTATGGTTCTGGTCCGAAGAGGAATTGCAATAGAGTGTCAGTGTTAAGAAGGTCACCGATTGTAAAAATTTGGAAGCAGATTGCAATCACTGTAATAGTGGCTCCCAGCGCAAGAAACACTTTTTTTACAATGCTTTCAAAGCGCTCTTCGCGATATTCTCTCGGCATTATTTGGTAGCACAGCGCAGTAGTAAAAATGGTTACCAGCGCAAAGAAACATAATTTAGCAATGATGACAGAGTGAGTCGTTGTGAAGGAAGTGAACAGTGATTCATACCCAGGAAAATAATTGTTAATCAAAAGAGCCAAATAAATTCCTATGGTCACATTTATAATTGATTGTCTTCCTTTAAAGATTGCAAATACTAGAAAAAATCCAAACACCCCAAGGAGGAAGGAAAATCCGTAGATGAAGTTTACAATAGTACCGAAATCCATATTGCTATCATTATAAGGTACGCAAAGTCATTCAGGGGTAGGTTTCCCCTTTACTTCTTGCTACAGCGTACTTGGTGGCATCTTGCACGTGTTTGAAGCGGTCTCCCATGAGTTTTACTCCGCCAAACCATCTGGTGACACAGACTACGCAGTCAATCATTTCTTCTTTTTGTAAGATACGCAGCACAACCATGCCGGCTCCGGTTTCCCCATCGTCCGATTTTGCCTCGAAGATAGTTCCTTCGTGTGCAATCCTAGCAGCCCAGGTATTGTGAGTTGCTCTGGCGTAGCGCTTGTCTCTCTTAAGTTCTTTTAAAAATGCCTTAATGTCGTCTCTTCCTCTTACGACACCTATACTGGCAGAGTAGCGACTACCACGATCTTTTATAATTTGTTCAAACAGTTGAAAGGGCTCTTTCGGTCGGTGACCATTACCAAAATCAAAGCGAGTAGTTTGCTGCGACATATCGAAAGGATACCACAAAAAAACCAGCGAAGGTGAAGTCATTGCTGGTCTTACGAGTACATTACAACCCTTCCCCACGCAATTCTTCGATGAGTTTTTCTGCTTTACGAGAGATTTTTTTAGGAGTTTCTACTGAGATTTTTACCATGAAGTCACCTCGTCCACGCTCACTTGGTACACCCTTATTCTTTATCCGGAGAAGTTCACCATGAGTGATACCAGCTGGAATTTTGATGTCGACAGTACCGTCTAAAGTGACAATTGAATAAGTGGCACCAAGGAGAGCATCGGTAAGTTTAATTGGTAACTTTGAAATCAAAGTATTGCCATCACGCTTAATGGTGGCGTGTTGCTCAACGTGTACTTTAATGTAAAGGTCACCTGGTTGTCCGTGTGGCATTGCTTCACCTCTTCCGGTCATGCGGATGACCTCACCGTTTTGGATACCAGCAGGGACTTTGATTGCAATTTCTTCCTGCGTCCTCGCAATACCAGCTCCCGCACAATGTGGGCAACGCTCTTTCGGTACCTTCCCTGTACCGTGACAAGTTGAGCACTCGCGAACGGTCGTAAAGCTCCCCATGATACTCTGTCTCGATTCTCTTATTTTCCCTTGCCCCCCGCAGGTACTACAGTTTTCTTGTGAACTTCCCTTTTTTGCGCCTGTACCATCACAGTACGTACAGGCGTTATTTTTGGTAAGTAATACTTTTCGTGTTACACCGAAAATTGATTCCTCGAAGGTAAGGTTGATATCAATAGATATATCACTCCCACGTTGCACTTGACCTCCTCCGCCGAAGCCAAAATTTTGGAAAATATCATTGAGATCAAATTCAAATCCTTGCCCACCGAATCCTTGTGCCCCACCTTGAAAATCAGCCCAATTAAAGCCAGCTCCTCCACCACCGGCGCCGTTAAATGACTGCCCGTAGGTATCGTACTCAGCTTTCTTTTTTTCGTCACCTAAAACAGCGTAGGCTTCGGTAACTTCTTTATATCGCTCTTCATCGCCACTGGCTTTGTCGGGGTGATATTTGGCTGCCATTTTGCGGAAAGCCTTTTTTACTTCATCTTTTGAAGCGCCCTTTTCGAGTCCGAGAATTTTGTAGTAGTCTTTCATATTGAAATATTCGTGGGAATAAATCTTCGCACCAGCTTGATGCGGTGAGGAGTGGCACAAATCAAAAAGATTCGTGCCACCTGCTCACCGATTCAATTATTTTGCCTCTTCTGCGTCACGAACGGTTGGCTCATCAGTGTCTTTTCTTTCTTCGGTCGCTTCAGGTCCTGATTTTTTCTGAGCTTCTTCTGCGGCCTTCTGCATGATCTCACCTATCTTTGAAAGTACGGTCGAGAGTGTCGTTGAGGCAGTTTCTATAGCTGCTTTGTCGTCATTCCCTTTTGCTTCGTTCACAGCTTTAATTTTTTCTTGGATTTCAGTTTTAACGTCCTCTGGAATTTCTTTTTCATGATCACGTAGCGCCTTTTCTGCTGTATATACCATCTGCTCAGCACTGTTGCGAACATCGATTAACTCTTTCTTTTTTGCATCTTCAGCAGCGTGTTCATCGGCTTCTCGTTTCATTCGCTCGATGTCGTCTTCGGTAAGACCGGAGCTAGCTTCGATACGGATTGATTGCTCTTTACCGGTTGACTTGTCTTTTGCGGTTACCTTGAGGACGCCGTTACTATCGACGTCAAATGTCACCTCAACCTGTGGCATGCCGCGTGGTGCTGGTGGAATACCATCAAGTACGAAGCGCCCGAGCGATTTATTGTCACTTACCATTGGACGTTCACCTTGGACAATGTGTATTTCAGTTGAGGTTTGGTTGTCAGCTGCAGTTGAGAATACTTGTTGTTTCTTGGTTGGGATGTGAGTATTCTTTTCGATAAGCTTGGTATTTACCCCACCCATGGTCTCGATGCCGAGCGAAAGTGGGATGACGTCAACTAGTGTAATATCTCGCACATCGCCTTGGAAGATTCCTGCTTGAATAGCGGCACCAAGCGCTACCACCTCATCAGGGTTGATAGTACGGTTTGGCTCTTTACTGAAAAGTTCACGCACCGCATTTTGAATTGCTGGCATACGTGTCTGCCCACCAACGAGAATTACTTCATCGATTTCAGATATCTGAAGACCGGAAGCTTCCATTGCTCGTTTAGTAATCTCGACAGATTTATCAACGTATTGGTGTGCTAGTTCATCAAGTTTCGCCCGAGAGAGTTTTACGTCCATGTGAAGTGGACCGTCAGAACCTTGTGAGATGAATGGGATATTAATGTCAGTCTCGGTGGTACTTGAGAGTTCATGCTTTGCCTTTTCAGCTGCCTCATCGAGGCGTTGTAATGCAAGTTTGTCCTTACTCAAGTCAACACTGTTACTCTTTTTAAATTCTTCGATAAGGAATCGTACAATTTCTTGGTCAATGTCCCGACCACCCATGTGGGCATCACCGTCTGTTGATTGTACTTCAACCACATCATCCCCGACTTCAAGTACGGTTACGTCAAATGTACCTCCGCCAAAATCGTATACAACAATCTTTTCGTCTTTTTTCTTGTTGAATCCGTACGCGAGCGCTGCCGCTGTTGGTTCATTAATGATACGTTTTACTTCAAGACCAGCAATTTTACCAGCATCTTGTGTCGCTTTACGTTGCGAGTCATTAAAATACGCCGGTACAGTGATGACCGCTTCGGTAATTTTTTCACCGAGTTTTGCTTCGGCATCATTCTTTAGTTTAGTAAGAATCATTGCTGAGACTTCTTCTGGGCGATACTCTTTACCATCCATTAAGACGACTGCGCCACCATCACTTCCTTGCTTGATTTCGTAAGGGACAATCGCTTTATCTTTCTGCACGACAGCGTCTTCAAAATTATGCCCCATGAAGCGTTTAATACCATAGATGGTATTAGTAGGGTTAGTTACTGCCTGCCGTTTGGCGATTTGTCCGACCAATCGTTCCTTCGTCTTTGAAATAGCGACAATCGATGGTGTAGTCCGAGCACCGTCACTATTTTCTACGATGGTTGGTTCGCCAGCCTCGATGATGGCCATTGCGGAGTTGGTTGTTCCAAGGTCAATTCCAAGTATTTTTGCCATAAAGTATATAGTTTAAAATCCAATTAATTCTTCAAGACTCCTGTGGTGACGCGTGCGTGCCTGATTACTTCGGTTGTGTCATCCACTTGTAGTTCATATCCACGCTGCAGTACAGTGACGATAGTATCGACGAGCTTCTCATCTTCGACGACTTCGGTGCCGACCGCTTCATCACGGTATGGGTCAAACGATGTACCTTTCGGATCAATGACTTTCACGTCGTACGATTCAAGCAGCCGCATGAGTTGGTTGTTGATTCCTTCTATTCCTTTTCGCCAGATTTCGTCGGTTTTTTCCCATGCCTCTTTATTGCTCATTGCCATTTCGAAACTATCACAGAGCGGCAAAAGTTCTTCCACATGGGCTTTCCTCTGGCGAATGTGATCCCGAGCACGTTCTTCTTCCAATCGTTTTCTCGCATTGAGAAAGTCTGCCCGTGATCGTTGCAGGTCATCTAGTAGCTGTTTTTTTTCGTCTTCACACTGTGCGACTTTTTCTCGTAACTTTTTAAGTTTATCATTGCTTTTTTCCTCTTCATCAATTAATTCTGTTTCTTCTAATTCAATAGTGTCATCGTTGGTGGTTTCAATTTCTAGTTCACTTTCATTATTTTTCATATACACCATACGCGCGCATTATAAAGCTAAAAAGCTACAGTGTCAAAAAAATAAAAAAGCACCACAAGGTGGTGCTTTTTTATGGAGCGTAAAAAACTATCGCTTACTCCAGGCTGGTCGCTTACGAGCTTTGCGGAGACCAAACTTCTTACGTTCGACTGAACGGGCGTCTCGCTTGAGAAATCCTTCAGCCTTGAGTGCCCCACGGCGGCTAATCTTTTCTTTGACAAGGGCACGAGCGATACCAAGGCGGATTGCTTCAGCTTGAGAAGAAAGTCCACCACCAAGTACTTTGGCAGTAATGTTGTAGTGCTCAATACCAGCATCTTTGGTACCGAGAACAGATTGTACGTCTTTTTGATGTACAAGATTACGGAAGTACTCTACCAATGATTTTCCATTGACTGATATATCAGTAGCAGTTGCAGGGGTGAGTCGCACCCTGGCAGTAGCAGTCTTACGACGCCCAACACCTTCTACGTAGGTTGTTTTAGTTGCAGACATATGATTTATTCAGTGACAATTAATTGCTTCATAAGACGCTTCTTATGTTTGTTGCCTGGAAGCATACCTTCAACGGTGCGTCGCACCACTTCAGCGTATCCAAGGCGCTTACCAAGGTGCTCAAGAGTCTCGGTTCGACGGCCACCGGGGTATCCAGAGTAGCTTTGATAAATCTCCCCTTTCTTTTTGTCTGGAATATCCATTTTGCTGGCGTGCTCAATGGTGACGATGACATTTTCAACGATATGTTTTGCAAATGTTGCTTGGTCTTTACCCATGAGAACAGAGGCAGCTTCCGTTGCGATTATTCCTAGACGTTTACCTGCAGCGTTGATGGTGTGTGTGCGGGCAGTATTTTCAGTAGTAGTCATACAATTATTCTACAAAAGCGATGATTGCTTCATCCCGTCCTGGCGAAGTTCGACCAAGCTTCACGACGCGAGTATAGCCACCGTTCCGTTCTTTCATCTTTGGGGCAATATCGCTGAACAGCTTCTTTATAATTACTTCATTTGGTTCACCAAGAGTTGCGGCTACCAATCGGCGCGCCTGTACGGTGTCATTTTTTGCGTGGGTAACGAGGCGCTCGATATTTGGTTGTAGTTCTTTGGCCTTGGCTAGCGTGGTCTTGATCTGACCATCGCGAATGAGTGACACTGCCAAACCGCGTATCAGTGCGGTGCGCTGACTGCGAGTACGGCTGAGTGTTCTCGTGTTAATAGATTTTCGCATAAGTCATTATTCTTCAAGTTTTAGACTCATTTTTCCAATTAATTCTTGGATTTCTTCGAGTCCTTTTGGTCCGATGCCATCAAGAGCAAGGATGTCATCGGCTTTTTTACGAACCAAACCTCCGATGGTGCGAATACTGGCAGCTTCGAGAGCTTGGAGCGTGCGGCTGGTAAGATCAAGTGTTTCGATTCTGGTCTTTAGAACTTCCTGGTCTGGAACTTCTGGCTTCACCTCAGTTGTTTCTAGAACAGGTGCTGGTGTAGCCTGATACTGGTCTTGAAAACCAATGATTGATTTAAGCTGATGAATCATAATTTCAACTGACTTCTCCAGCGCCTCACGGGCTGTATATGTGCCGTCAGTTTCGATAATGATACGTAGCCGGTTGTAATCAGTACGATCACCAACACGCATATTTTCCACTTCGTAGTTTGCTCGACGAATTGGGGTAAATACTGCATCCATAGCGATTGCACCAATTTCCATTTTATCTTTTTGATGAACTTCACGAGGAACATACCCAAGTCCTCGCTCGATAGTCAACTGAATATTAAGTTCGGTACTTTTATTAGTAATTTCGGCGATGTGCTGATCTCCATTGAGGATTTCTACTTGAGAAGGCGCATCGATGTCTGCAGCGGTTACAGGACCGATTCCCTTCTTTTTGAGTGAAATGGTCATGGGTTCATCATTGTGCATATTGAGACGAACACGTCTGAGATTGAGTAGGATGGTGATGACGTCTTCCTTGATTCCATCAAGCGATGAAAACTCATGCTCAGCACCATTAATCTTCACTTGTGTAATTGCAGCTCCTGGGAGTGAAGAAAGAATAATACGTCGCAGTGAATTTCCAAGGGTATGACCGTAGCCTGGATAGAGGCCGTCGATTTCAAAGATCCCGCGATTCTCTTCTTCAGAGACCACACGTGGTTTTG
>JAACPT010000037.1:12147-14429 GCA_009995385.1 Candidatus Parcubacteria bacterium | reverse complement strand
CGCCTCCACCGGGACCTTGACCGGCAGCATCTTCACCCTTCACTTGATCGTAACCGAATATCAGAGTTATAAATAGTGAATTCAAATGCCCGATAACAGGAAGATTGGTAAGCCAATTCCCACCGCGAGTCGCCTTGCCTTTAAAAAAAGCTGATCCAAACTTTCTTGCCTTTTTTTGCCATTTGCTATTTCTGGGCCTAAGAATTATTTGAATAGCGGCTTTTTCGTCTTCCTCCAATTTGGACATAACGTTGGTCACATCATTAACCGGATCGTTCTCTGTATTTTTATAACTCTTGATCGGATACCAATACTTATTAATTTGATAAATATAATATCCTAGAATGTGATTCCGTTTCTTTGGATCAGGATTCTCCAAATTGTAAGGACTGGTTTTGAATACTTGTATATCAGCCGATGTATAAAACGACGTTATCTGTTTCTCAACGATATCAGCATAATGTTCATCAGTAACCACGTAGAAAGACAGCTCTTTGTGCTCAACGACCATCTCAAATGAGATCATCGCATGATCAAAAAGCGCAACTCTTATTCTATTACTCAAAGTAAGCTCTCTGATTTCATGAATACCTCGATAAAGCTGTTCCATAACACCAATCTTTTCACGGAAATCTTTCTCCGTAGCCTTCTCCTTGTCTTTCTGGGAATCTTCACGAGGAAGAGTAATTTTCATAAAAACACGGTGCTTCTCCCTGTGGAAGTGATACCAAAGATGAATAGTTCTCCAGAAAAGCTTCCACCCTATATAAATGGCGAGCAATATAATCAGCGACCACACAGGATAATCCAGTAACAACTCCCAAATTGATGACAATATTTCCATCGGACTCTTAAATAGATTTAAATCTACACATTATAACAGAAAAGACCACCATTGGGAACAGGTTAGACCCTGGTCAGCGATAGCCTCGACTTGACACATGAAATTACGTCCTATCTATAAGAAGAGAACTCCGAAAAAATAAGATGCACTATTCGCCACAAGAGATACAAAAAAAGCTTTATCCAAGCGCAACTTAAGGAGCATGCAGATCAAAAGAGCCTCGGAAATCACAACCAGAAACTCTCCCGATACGACATAAAGCCTTGCATCAACATATGGAGGCAATACAAACCATAAGTAAGGCAATGTCACGAGCGACGTCAGAACCGCAACGGTCAAAATCCTGAAACGATCTTTAACCTTAAACAGGAATCTCATCAAGACGTAAGCCACCGGCACCTCAATTAAAGAGGTAAACAGTAGAGCAATCAAAAATCTTGTCTCGTAGAGCATCATAATAATTGAGCTGATTCTTTGTCGGTGATTTCAGCCCTAAGCCTATAAATCATCTCCGCCATCTCCCCACGAGTAACATCCTGATCAAATGACTCGATACTCATAGGCGCGGCATTTGCATCCTGCAAAACACGAACATAAGGCTCATACCAAAGATCTGCCTCAGAGACGATCACATCATAACCGAAACCTTCAACCAAGACTTTTGCCGCCTCGGCAAAATTAATATCATCGGAAGGTCTAAAAGTGCCATCAGGATAACCTCCTACTATACCCATAGACTTAGCAATACACACATATGCGTAATACCAAACGTCATCCCCGAAATCATCAAAAATATTACCTTCGCATCCTACTTCGTTATGATCAATAGCCCCAACAATCACATTCACAAATTCAGCCCTGTTAATAGTCTCATCGGGACCAAAAGTACCATCCGGATAGCCGTTAAAAATGCCGTTCTCCTCAACATATACTATCGCATCATAATTAGCATGATCGGACGTCACATCAGGGAACCAAAAATCGAAATAAGATTCACATGTGATTTCATATCCTTCAAAGTCGATCCAATAATCCTCATTGTCCTCACAACTCGTATAAGGCACCGTTCCAATATCGCTAATGTAGAACTCTTCACCCTCGTCAGTCTCCCCAGTAACAATACAATAGTCTATCGACCTGTAATTCATATAATAATCATCGTAAACGCTGCATCCATACTCAGGACAAGAGGCGGAATAAGAGAAAACCACTGACGGCGTATACTCTCCTTCCAAAGGTGGGTTTTCGAACCAATCCTCTCCAGGGTAAGCGGAATAGCCATAACAATTGACTTCATAATCAATAGCTCCTTCGTAAGGCACACCATTCTCGGAAAAATAGACGGAAGTTTCTGTCGGCCTCGAAATATCGGCAAGCGCAACAGGTATCAGCGCGGACAAACACATCACACATAGCCCAATGAATACATTTTTTTTCA
>JAACPT010000037.1:9436-12004 GCA_009995385.1 Candidatus Parcubacteria bacterium | reverse complement strand
TTTGCCCAACTCATGAACATTTCATGAACCGCCATATCAACTTCTGATACCGGAGTATTGTCGCTTTTTAGGGTCGACCGATTCTTGCGCCGAAAATTTCTACGGATATGGTTGCCAGCCAATTCTGCGACGCAGACTAACGAATAAATATTCGGTAGATACATAAAACCTCCTATAAATAGTCAAAGAACAGATGAAAAAATAACACAGAAAATGTCGTTTGTCTACCTACTCAAAAAAATTGAGCAGATACTCATTGATCTTACGCTGGTCAAGCTCGTAGAAATCTTTTCCACTACGGTCGAGGTAGCGCGCCAGATCAATGCCCACGAAGCGCCAGTGCCATGGTTCAAAAATATAAAAGGTATTTCCTTCTGGATAGGAAAGGATGAAGCCGTAGCGGTAGGCGTTATCAAGCAACCACTGATATTCTTTAGTAGTAGCAAAGCTGTTGTATGCTCCTCCTATTTCGGGAGTAGTGAGATCAACGGTGGTGCCGAGTTGGTGTTCTGAATATCCTTGGTCAGCAGAGAAGGTATTAGCACCCGTACCGTATACTTGGCTGAATTGACCCTTGATGTCCACTTGCTCATCAAATGAACGATACGCTGAGACGATTTTTAAATCCATTTTGGCTTTACTCGCAGCGTCGAGTAAATCTTTAAGGTGCCCAATGACTTCAGCGTGAAAATACTGATCTTTTTTCCCGGGGAGAACGTATTTTTCACTTATTTGGGAGAGGCGAGTGGGGATGTAGTTTTCATTGAGGAAGTAGACTTTTGAATATTTTGCGAGTAACTCTTCATCGGTTTTGGCGAGTTTATCAAGATCACCAAGTGTACCAGCGAGATCCCGAATTTGATTTTCAAATGCTTCATTACGATTTTGTTCATCTTTATAATCGTCAGCAAGCTCTTCGAGATCCTCTTTGATAGCAACAAGTTCCCCGTGTAGTTCACTAATGGTGGTGCTCGCCGCAGCTAATTCACCGTCTTTTTGGGCAAGCTGTTGCAAGGAGAGATTTTGATTCTGTTGTAGGATAGCTGTTTCAATTCGTTGATTCTTTACTATGGTAGCGAGATATATCGAGGTAATGATACCGATTAAGGCAATGAATCCAGCGAGGTAGAGCGTAACTTCGTTTGAAAACTTCATGCGGTACATTCTACCATGTTTAGTTTGGACTAAAGAAACCCCATGATACATTGTTATTGACAACATCGCTTCAGGTGGTGTAATCTACCACCGGCTGTTTTTTTCAATTCATCTTACTTTTGGAGAAATATAATGGTTTCTAAGATACTTCCCAATGTATCAGTATTTGCTTTGGCAGGTGGTGATGGTAATCGCTTGCAACCGCTTACGGATTTCAGAGCCAAGCCGGCAGTGCCGTTTGGTGGCAAATGGATTATTTTCGATTTGGTGCTTTGGTCACTCTACTACTCGGGACTCCGAGATGTGGGGGTACTGGTACAGCGCAATGCAGTATCATTGGCGGATCATCTGGCGAGCGCCTGGCCACGACGCCCTGACGGCGGTTCATACTTTCGGGTATTACCACCCGAAGGGTTTAATGACCCAATCAAGGGTATGGTGCGCGAATACCAAGGTACTGCTAATGCGGTGTATCAGCACTTGCAGTCAGTACATCGTCGCGACGATGTACTTATCGTCGCTGGTGATCATCTCTACAAGGCAGATTTCAGTCATTTTTGGGAGTTCCACAAAGGGTTGAATGCCGATCTCACTGTTATGGCGACGTCCGTTCCTGTTGAAGAAGCGAAACGGTATGGGGTCATGGTAACTGAACCAGATTGCAATGTGACGGCGTTTTGTGAGAAGCCACAAGCACCGTGTGAGATACCAGGGAAACCCGGTCTCTCGTATTGTTCAATGGGGGTGTATCTCTTCAAGCGAGAAGTGCTTGAAGCGTATCTTACTAAAGACGCGTATAACGAAAATTCATCACACGATTTTGGTCGGGATATTATCCCCGCCATGATTGCTGATGGGCTCTTGGTCTATGCTTTTCCATTCTCTGAAAACGTGGCACCTGGACAGCGTGAACCGTATTGGCGTGATGTCGGTACGATTGATGCCTACTGGCAGGCGCACATGGACTTATGCAGCGATGACCCTCACCTTAATTTGTTCACAGAGTCGTGGCCCGTCGGAACGGTGCATGATAGTGCGCCGCCGCTGAAAATTGGTGGTGGAGATTCAATCATTAGTAACACACAAATGTCAGGTTTTTGCATTATCACGCAGTCAGTGGTTCGTTACTCAGTGTTCGGGCGACGAATTAATGTCACCGATTCTCTGATTGAGCAGTCGATTCTGTTTGATCAGCTGACTGTTGAACCGGGTTGTGTCTTGCAAAAAGTGATTGTGGATGTTGATCCACGCTATGAAATCTATCGGCGTGCTGTCATTCCTACTGGTACCAAGATTGGTGTGGATCGTGAGCTTGACCTCAGTCGGGGGTTTACTATCACCGAATCTGGAGTCACCGTTGTACCTTCGACCTGGTTTGAAAAAAATTCGTTTTTTATTGATGTTCTGTAACTG
>JAACPT010000037.1:0-9362 GCA_009995385.1 Candidatus Parcubacteria bacterium | reverse complement strand
CCATTGAAAGGAAACGATATTCATGGTAAGGTACTGCCGTTATCAAATAAGTTCCTGAAAATGTCAGAGACAAAAATGCCAGCAGCCGAGGTGAGCTCATACGAGCTTGCCTTCCACGTACTTCCAACGGTTGCTGAAGGGGAAGTGACCGCGGTCTTTCAAAAACTGAAAGATCTCATTACCAAACATGGTGGTACCATCACTATCGAAGAGGCACCGATTCGCTTTGATCTTGCCTATGAGATTGTAAAACATCTTGAAGGACGCAACCGCAAGTTTTCCAGCGCCTATTTCGGTTGGGTACGATTTGAGATTGATCCATCAGAAATTGAAGCGATTACCGAGGCTGTCGAAGGTACCAAAGAATTACTCCGCCATCTCCTCATCAAACTCACCCGAGTGGAAGAGGCACATCCAGTATTTTTCCATGAAGCGCTCGAAGCGTTGTCAGAAAAGATACAGACCATTGATGTTGATGCAGTAGAAGAGAAGGATGTTATTGAGGAAATCACTGAACCAGTCGAGCTTGAAGAAATCGTTGCCAAGGATGGAGAAGAATCAGTAGACAAGGTATAATAAAAAATATCGGTCTAACGATTCAAAATCAATAGTATGTATCTTAACAAAGCAATGATCTACGGGAACCTTACTCGAGATCCAGAACTCAAAGCCCTCCCGAGTGGAATGTCAGTGTGTTCTTTTTCACTTGCCACTAATCGTGTCTACAATGACCGTGATGGTAAACGTCAAGAAGCGAGCGACTACCATAACGTCGTGGTGTTTGGGAAACAAGCCGAAAATTGCGCTAAGTACTTAACCAAAGGTAATGCTACGTACGTAGAAGGACGTATGCAGACTAGAAGTTGGGAAAAAGATGGACAAAAGCTCTATCGCACCGAAGTAATCGCTGATCGCGTACAGTTTGGTCCAAAGAATGGTAGTGGTGGTTCATCTAGTAGTACCCCTGCGACAGCCGGAGGAGAGAATAGTAAGGCACCAGCGGTACCAGATTATCCAGAGGAAGAGATCAACCCTGAAGACATCCCATTTTAGACCTTAAAATAATGAGCAGAGCGATTATATTTTAAGAGTCGATCCGTTAACCATTTTCAATACCTAGAAAATGGCGAAGATCACCGGTAATAAATCGTTGCTGAGTATTTATCAATTGTAGCAAGTATTAGACCGTTCCAGGAATGTACGCTAGGAAAAGCGCAAATTCGGGACGAGGTTAAAAACAAGCAGCTACGCTAATTTTTTCACGTAAATGGAAACAAAAGAAACAGTAAACGCACCAATGCACCACATCGACTTTAAAGACATTGTGCGTCTCAATAACAATGTAAATCCACACGCTCGCATGATGAGTCGTCGCCGAACGAACTTGTCTGCAAAAGGGCAGCGCAACTTTGCGAAAGCAGTAAAGCGCGCACGATTTATGGCACTTATGCCGTACATCCAGCACTAGCATACATAAAAAAAGGGGGGGCAGCGAAGCTGCCCCCCCTTTTTTTCTTTATTTTCTAATTCTTCTCCGCTCGAGAAGAGTATTCTCCAGCTTCAGTATTAACACAAATAACATCACCTTCGTTGATGAACATTGGTACCATGATAGTTGCACCAGTTTCCAGTGTCACTTGTTTTAAGGCACCACTTGAAGTGTTTCCTTTGACAGCGGGCGCTGCTTCCTTGACCTTCAGGTCCATCTTGATTGGGAGCTTGAGACCGATGATTTCATCATCAAATACTAGCGCATCAACGTCGCTTCGCTCTTTGAGGAAACGACCTTGATCACCGACCAACTCTTCACCAAGTTCGAATCGCTCTGATGGGTTACCAGTAAAGTGGAACCAGTATTCACCTGGCTTGCGATAGATAAAAGTCACCGACTTGGTTTCTAGTTCTGCTTCTTCAGCAGTTTCACTGACGTGAAAGGTAACATCGAGTAATCGACCGTTTTTCAAGTTTTTAAGCTTGGTATTGTTTACCGGCTTACGCTTTTGCTTACGAAAAACGTGAGAATCTATCACCAAACAAGGGTCGCCTTCGTGGACGATGACTTTTTTAATGGTGATTTCGTTGTAAGAAAGGATAGCCATATAATTTTTAAAAAGATAATTAGAGCGCCTATTTATACCAGATAGCCAAAAAAAATGCCACTTTCACTATTCTTCACAAGTGCTACTATGCTTCTATGTTTGGATTTGAGTCCATAGATGAGTCAAAGGATTGGGAAGATGAGCGCATCCTTGTCGCGTCGACGACATCACCGTGGCTGTTTGCGGTTCTGGTAGAACGCTATCAAGAACCATTCCTGCGCAAGGTACGTAGTGTTGTGCGTGACCCGCGTGATGTTGAAGAAGTGGTGCAAGACGCTTTCACCAAGATTTACATCAATGCTGACAAGTACGAGCCTCAATCAGGCGCCAAGTTTTCTTCTTGGGCATATCGGATTCTCCTTAACACTGCTTTTACTCGCTACCAAAAGCTCATCAAGGAAGGACAACGCTTTACCGCTATTGATCCAGAATACGAACAGCAGTATGGAGAATGGAGGGAGCACTCTGGTTTTGCTGAAGAACGCGACGGTATCGAGCGTATCCTTGCCCGTCTTCCTGGGCATCTCGCGCTAGTCTTGCGGCTACATTACCTTGAACATTGGTCTCATCAAGACATTGCTGACCAAACTGGTGAGAATGTTGGCACCATCAAAGCTCGTATTCACCGTGCCAAAGCTGCCTTTCGTAAGGAAGGGAAGAATGGTGAGGCGGAAGTGCTACTGTGATCTGAGTACTTGATACACATCCTTGATGTAACTAAATTTCACTATAGGAAGTATAAATAAGTATGCAAACAACTATGCAAAAAGCTATCATGCGTCGGGTGTACTATAGCTATGCGCTCAGCATCGCTACCCACACTATGTTTTGGCGGGGAATGTTTCTCAGTATTGCTGGCATATTGCTCGCTAACTGGCTTCACGTCGCTAGTATCGTACATAATTTTCTCTCGGTACCAGTTGGCAATGCTCCACAGTTCATCCTAAATTCATTTGTGAATGCCATTGCTAATGGTGAAATCCTTACCGCCCTCACCCTAGTACTAGCTGGTGGAGTTGCTATCTCTGCTGGTTTTCATCTAGTACAGATTTTTGTTTCTGCCCAACATCCTACAAAGACGGCATAACTTTTCCTTAATTGCCGCACCTTCTTTCCGACCATCTTCACCTCCTGCGGGCGAGGAGTTGCTTCGTTTGCCGCTTCTCTCCGAAAAGTCTAAGCTAGTAAGCTCCCAGAGTTCCAAAAGGAGGGCAATGCAACACAGACGGTTTTTATGTGCAAAAGTACTCAGCATAAAAACCACACCCTCACCGTAATTGGACTTTTTCGAAGCTGTTCCCAAGAGGCTGGGGGAGACGCTAGTTCGTATCCAAGGAAAGTGAGATTGTGGTTTTTTAAATCAGCATTGCAAAGATTACTTCTTCGCTTCCGCCTTGAGTTCTTGTCGGATGAGTTTTAGTAGTTCAGCTTTGAGTTTTTTATCTTCACGGAGAGTGGTGCGAGCAGCATCATACCCCCGCCCCAGCTTCACAATCGTCGATTCATCACCACCCGGAGGAGTGTATGAGTATGAAGCACCTGACTTCGTAATCAACTTATACTTTTCACCGAGCGCCAGGATTTCACCTTCACGAGAGATGCCTTCACCGTAGATAAGGTCAAACTCAGTCACGCGAAACGGTGACGCTACTTTATTTTTTACCACTTTGACCCGGTGTCGACCGCCGACTACTTCTTCACCTTTTTTGATTTGGGCAATACGACGGATATCGAGCCGTACGGAAGTATAGAACTTTAGTGCTTTTCCACCGGGGGTAGTTTCTGGGTTACCAAACATGACGCCGATTTGCATACGGATTTGGTTAATAAAGATAACCACCGTCTTACTCTTGGCGGCGATACTGGTGAGCTTGCGCAGTGCCTGACTCATAAGACGTGCCTGCTTACCAACGTGGTGAGCACCCATTTCTCCTTCAATTTCGTCGCGTGGGGTGAGGGCAGCAACGGAGTCGATGACGATGACGTCAATCTTGCCAGAACGAACGAGTGATTCGACGATTTCGAGCGCTTGTTCACCGTTATCTGGTTGTGAAATCAGTAGCTCGTTAAGCTTCACTCCAAGATTGCCAGCATACTCTGGGTCCATGGCGTGTTCAGCGTCGATAAAGGCGCAGATGCCACCAGATTTTTGCGCCTCAGCAATGGCGTGGAGCGCGAGGGTAGTTTTGCCTGAAGATTCTGGACCAAAGATTTCTATGATACGACCGCGTGGATAACCACCGATACCAAGTGCCTCATCGAGCCCAATCGAGCCAGAGGGGATCGCTTCAACATCAACGTGTTTAGTTTCTGACAAGGTCATGATTGATTCCTCACCAAATTTAGTCTTGATGCTACGAATAGTCTCCAGGATTGCGTTCGCTCCCTTAGAGTCTGTTTCGGGAGTGGTCTCTCCGTTAGAAATAGTTTTCTTTGCTTTTGCTGCCATGGTGAATGATTATTACATAATAGGTGAGTAACGGTTCTTGCTATAGAGCGGTATTCGCAAAACTTGCCGGAAGGTACACAAATGATCTGGTGATGGTCGTCTCTCGACCATACCGGTCTTCGGCACGAAGCGTGGTTATAGTATAGCCGTTTTCGAGCACGAATGCTTCCTTGAAATTCCCATCCGGATCAGTATAAATTTGTCGGTCGTTGAGCCATAGTCGGGTGATATTGAAGGCAGTACCGCTCAGTGCCACTAATCGGACATTGTTAATGGGTGGTGGGGTTTCAGTAAGGGTAATTTGAGGTCCCACTATCAGGAAGCGGGCTTGAAAAATCACATATCCTAAAACAAAGAATAAGAAGAAACCAAGAAGAGAAAACTGCACTAACGAACGAAAAGAGACAGAAGAAGGCATAGTCTATTCATTGAAGCGGTTCCAACCGTCTTTGAGTTCTTCTGGTGGGCGCTCCGCGCCCACCGTTCCAGTTCCTCCACCTTGTGGAAGAATCTCCCGGGGTTTTGATCCAGAACCTGGACCAACCACGCCTTTTTCCTCAAGCAAATCAATCAGCCGAGCGGCGCGAGAGTATCCGACCCGTAATTTTCGTTGTAGGTACGAGGTGGAAGCTTTTCCTGCCTCCATCACCGCTTGTTTGGCTTCCTCATAGAGTTCATCGTCTTCATCATTGCCATTGATTGTGGCATTAAATATCGAATCATTGCTGTTTGCGTGCTCTTCTAAGTCAATGGTATCGAATCGGTCGACTTCTTGTCTCTTGAGATAATCAACCACGCGCTTAATTTCTTCTTCAGAAACATACGCGGATTGCAGTCGAATTGGCTTGGGACTGTCAGAAGACAAGTAGAGCATATCGCCTGCACCAAGTAGTTTTTCTGCTCCGGCAGTATCAATAATAGTGCGTGAGTCCACTTGTGAAGCTACCATGAGGGCTACTCGAGTTGGAATGTTGGCTTTAATCGTACCAGTAATGACGTTTACTGAAGGGCGTTGGGTGGCGAGGATGAGATGAATACCAACCGCGCGACTCATTTGCGCCAAACGCACGATGCAAGTTTCGAGTTGTTGTGGGTACGCCTGCATCAAGTCATTGAGCTCATCGAGGATGATGACGATGTACGGGAGTGCCTCAGGCAAACTGGCTTGTTCATCTTCTTTAGAACCCGCTTCCTCCCAAATCTTTTTGGCAGGGCGATAGGTGTTTTCGTGATACGAAGCGATGTTCTGTACGTGTTCTGTCTCGAGGATATCGTACCGTCGTTCCATTTCCTTCACTGCCCATGACAGTACTTGAATCGCTTTCTTGGCATCAGTAATGACTGGATACAAGAGATGGGGGATTTTGTTATAGAGCGTGAGTTCGACCCGCTTGGGGTCCACCAATATGAAGCGGAGCTGGTCAGGTGAATTACGATAGAGGAGCGAAAGAATGATGTTGTGAATGGTGACCGACTTTCCGGCGCCGGTAGTACCAGCGATGAGTCCGTGTGGCATACGAGCGATGTTGGAGAAATGCACATTCCCGGTCACGTCTTTACCAAGGGCTGCCATCAGTGGGTGCGGAGAGTCAGTGTACTCAGGGGTAGAAAGTAGTGAAGCGAGACTAACTGTTGCGCGGGTTTGGTTTGGTACTTCGATACCTACCAGTGATTTTCCGGGGATTGGTGCTTCGATACGAAGCGTATTCGCTTTAAGTGCCAATTGAAGTTCTTGCTGTAGTCCCACGATGCGTGAGATTTTTACACCCTGCGCTGGCTTCAGTGCGTATCTGGTAAAGGTCGGTCCCGCCTCGACGGCATCCATCTCGACACTAATCCCAAACTCTCGGAGGGTGCGCTTGATGATGTTGGCGTTTTCCTTAACGTCACCACCAATTTGTGCCTTCCCTTTGTCTTTATTAAGTAGTGACAACGGAGGAGTATTGTATGGACCACTGAAGTTTTTGATAATGAACTCACTATTCTTGAGTTTGGCAAACGAAGCTACTTTGCCGACGGCACTACCAAGAGCACCTGGAGCCTTCTCTTCATCTTCAATTTCTGTAGCAGCTTGTTCGGGAGTGAGGATTGGTTCATTAACAAAGATGTCGAGTGCCTCGATGTCGTCATTGTTTTCACCGGGAGTAGCGGGAGTCCGTTTAAGGAACGCTGGGTACGAGATACCGGTATTGAAAAGGAGGAAAAGGGAAATGAGAGTGAGTCCAAAAATGAACACCGAAGCGACCATCTCACCAAGCGAAGCCACCAGTGGCCACGCCACAATGAGTCCGACCCAACCACCCAAGGTGTCCTCGTAGAGGTCGAGCGCTCCAAGGAGTGAGACGAATAAGAGTAACGTGCCGGCAATTTTGGCACCACTTATCTGTTGATCTTCTTCTCGAGGATTGAGGAGTACATATATATAGGTGACGCAGATAAGTGGCGCGAGCCACGCCCCGGTCCCAAAGAGTTTTTCAAGGGCAAGTGCGGTGTAAGTACCAACTGGTCCGGCATAGTCAAAAAGCGCAAAGGTAAAAAAGACTGCCAAGATACCCATCACTACTGCCCAAATCGCCTGCTTGGCGTGGGGTGAGAGGTCATCTAAAAAAGGTTTACGTTCAGTTTTATAAGTGTATTTCTTTCGAGCCATACGGTAGGTTCATGTTCACTATATCCAGTAATAAGTACCTCCACATAATACCACGCACGATGCTCTACAGGTGTAAGACAAAGGGCTATCGACCATAAAGACAGCTTGCAAAGTCTGAAAATGTCCTTATAGTAGAAGACAAGCACCGCCCACCAGAGTCTTTTATAAGGTAAAGGTCAGTAATGGTATGCAACTCGAAAAAGACAATCTCATACAAGTTAAAAGACTTTCTAGTGATGACAATTACTACGCAAATGTCTTTAAGAAAACTGAGAAGCTAGTCTCTGTTATTTTCTACGTATTGTCTGAGACAAAACTGTCTCCAAGAACAGAGACACATATACAGATTATAAAAGACAGAGCACTTAAGACGCACGAGCTTTCGTTAGAGACGCTCATGCTCCAACGGCATGAACTGCATGAAGGACTGCTCCGATTTCAGTACGGACTGGTAGCACTTCAGAGTACCCTGCGGATAGCCGAAGTGGCGCGCGTTATTCCCGAAGACATCGCTCTCCTATTTGCCGACCAGCTCGACGCCCTCATGCGGTATCTCAACAATCACTATCTCCAAAAGGAAGGTGTACCAGCTGTCGAACTCTCTGATACCATCACCCCCCGCCCCATCACCCCCCGCTCTACAAATAAAGGCAGTGGCACGACCGCTCCCCGCCAGCGTCGGGTCACCATTCCTCCGGGAGACATCAGTACTGACGCCTATCTTGTCTACAGTCAGTTGACCGATAGAGCTGAACGTATAAAGACAGTCCTTGAAGCCAAACCCCAAGCAACCATCAAAGACATTGCCGAAGTCATCACTGATGTAAGTGAAAAGACAATTCAACGTGAGCTTAATAGTCTCATAGAAAAAAGACAAGTAGTGCGAGAAGGGGAACGACGTTGGTCACGCTACTCGGTACAGAAATAATGTTTTTAAAATAGTCCGTGACCTTGACGTATGGACTGATAGGTATAACAATAATCAAGGACATCTTCCTGCAATAGTAAAAGACTGATAGGACAAAGAACAGAGACAGTATGGTGGCTGACTGTGTCGTGGAGTATAGATCACGCACTCAGTCCCACAATGAAGGGGCAAACGTGCTATGTACAGAAAGGTTGCGTAAATCATCATTTTGTTTCTTAATATAACGAGGAGTAAGAGCGGTGGTACCTATCCGTCATCAAATGCAGGAAGAAGAAGTGGTACTTTTTAGTCTATAGAATCGAGTGAGATTCGACCGTAAAAACGGAGCATTGAGTGTTTTACAGCACCATGTATCCACAACCTGTGAACTCCCTTCGTAGACAAAAAGATGCTACTATTCTTGGTACGCACGTGTGCGCTTTTTTTCTAGCCAGACTTTGTTTCGTACAGATTACGACAACACCAGCAAGAATTACAAAGACACAATGGGATGTGCGCAGCGTTCTTTGATAAATGAGTAGACGAGCAAAGCGACTACTACGAATGACCTATTTCTAACGACCGAAAAAAAGTGTAGAAATGGGAATACCCTTGTGGTGTTAGTTCCCAATTTTGCCCTTTTTCTAGGACAAATTGCTAGAACACGAATTCCCAAAAGTTACTTGCTTTCTTTATGTTAAGTCTCTCCATATTTAGTTAAGCCCTACCCCCGCCCGACCTTTTCCTGCCAAACTCCCTATGAGTTTCATCCTGCCCCGCAGACACACCATTTGTTTCGCAGCCTAGCTACATATCTTCGGGTATGTAGTGTGGTGATATTAGGTAAGTGGATTGATAACCCATTTATCAATATGAATTAATTCATATTATTAGCCTTATCAAATAACGCGTACGCAAGTATGCACGCGTGGTAATCACGCATATTTACAGATAATTATAGTTATGACTCTTACAAAAGACATTGCTGCTAAGTTCGCTATTGCGATCGTAGCAGTTGCGATGGTTCTTTCTGCATTTGCTCCAGTAGCAAAGGCACAGACCACCGAAGACCTACAGAAGATGATCAATGACCTGCTCGCACAGGTTGCTGCTCTCCAGGCTAGTACTGGACAGGGCGCTACCTCAGTTGCGTCAGGCGTTTGCCCTTACACATGGACTCGTGACCTAGCAATGGGTGCGACCGGAGCAGATGTTATGAAGCTCCAGCAGTTCCTCAACGCTGACCTTGATACTCGC
>JAACPT010000003.1 GCA_009995385.1 Candidatus Parcubacteria bacterium | reverse complement strand
ATGTCACATTTTTATTTAGAAAGCGTCATGTGGAAACGTGACACGCCACACCGAAAATATGTAAAAGTAGTGTAATTTAAAATAAATATTATGCACACAGAAAAATCGTTTTACTCAATTCCCCGCTCATGGATACTCGGTCTCTTTGCGGTCGTCCCGTTGGTGCTCTTGGTATGGTTTTGGGACATCACTTTCAATGACTGCGGACTTCTGCCGTATTTCGGATTAGCATCTCTCTTCTTGCCTTTCTATTTGCTCATTTTTGAAATGCCACACATTTTTGCTAGCTTCGTTGGTTTCTTTGATAAGGAATATGCCACACACTATCGAACGCATCTTATGGTAGGCATCCCACTATTACTGGTAGGGTTCTACTTGCTACTGCAGTTTGATTATATGACTGCTGTCGCTGTGTATCTCGCAGCGACTATGTATCACGTTATGAGACAACAGACTGGCATTGCACTCATGTTTGATGTACCGAAAAATAAATGGCATGAGCGGTGGGCTTGGAGTCTGGTGTGTAGCACTGCTGCGATGTATGTCGTTATCATCCTGCCAAGCTTTTTTGGAAATGTGCAAGCTTCGTATCTCTCCGCTTTTATTTTAGCGACACTGGCGATTGCGCTGGTGAGCGGTGGTGTCCTTGCATACACCACTCATTCACGCAAGGGAGTGGCATACATCGCACTTACCCTGCTGATGGTTATCACGAGTTATACAGTGTTGTGGTTTGGATATATCTTTTTAGCTGTCTTTGTGGCTAGGTTTATCCATGACGTGACGGCGTTTCTGTTTTACATCACGCATGAAATGAATCGTAACAATGACCAGGTGAAAAATATGCTGTATACCTTTATCCCACTGTTACCACTATCACTCATCGTCATCGTTCCGCTTATTGCAATATTTTCGGGAGTGCTTTTACGAGAAAGTATTACCAGTCCAGAGCTGGTATTCACATTCATTATGCTATTCGCTTTTACCCATTACTATCTTGAGAGCATCATGTGGAAGTGTAATTCACCGCACCGAAAATACGTGAAGGTAGTGTAAAAAAAGACCGGGCTAACGCCCGGTCTTTTTTTACTTTCACATTCCTACCACTTCATCCACACCAAATTGGCAAATTTCCAAAAGCCGCGTAGTACAACAATGAGTATCAAGAGATAGAGACCGAGCCGAAGCATCCAAAGGAGAAAGACTCCAAAGGAAGCAGTGATACCGATAAGTGTACTAGTGAATTCGTCTTGAAGATTTTCCCAGGCCTGATCCCATTGCCGTTCGTATTTGTCAGTAACGAGTGGTATGGCGCGAGTGATATTTACATCAAATTGCACAACATCAAGACGCTCATTTAAATCAGCTGCTTGCTGGTATAAATTATTCAATTGATCGGTGAGGGAAATTTTTCGTTGTGTGAGGGTGTCAATCATAGTAAGTTTTTCTCGAATTGCTTGTGCGAGAGTTTCTGGACTATTAGATGTTTTGGCAAACGCAGCGATTTCATCAAATTGTGTTTCCGCTGCAGTGAGTGAACGTTGTACACTGGTGAGTTGTTGTTGCACGATACTGGTCTGACTTTCAAGCTGTGCTTTATGTCGCGTGACTGACTCAGTATCACGAGTGACTTCTACCCCACGGTAGCTTGTAAGTGTTGTAAGGACACTCCCTACTTTTTCTTCCGCCACAAAGAATGTCGCGTAGCAGTTATTGGTCGAAGAAGTAAGGGTCTTGAAATGTATCTTTGTATCACCTTTTAATGTCGTGAGCGTGCCACACAGCGCGTCGAATTCTTTTGTCCGGGCGAAGACCTTATAGCTAGAAGTCTCATATGACTCTAGACCGCTAGTGTATCCACCGGGTGTCGGGACTGGAGGATAGTAGTACGTTGAGTCTACTTCCATCATTGATACGGAATCTTGCATCATTGCCCCTCGACCACTGAGGGAATTAGAAAATGAGGGTGCACCCATAGATGCGGTTGGTCCATAAAATTTTGTATCTCCACCTGAGAATCCGGTACTCGACGTCAAACTATTTTGGATTATGAAAAGTATAATAATTGCGATAAAAACAAACGCCAATCCGCTGATACCGATAAGTCCAAATCGAACAAATTTATTTTGAAAAAATGAGTGCATAGATACTGATTAATACTAATGTAATAATTGTATCACTCGGTATCGTAGAAACGTAAAAACCCCAAGGATTGACCTTGAGGTTTTTGCTGTACAGTATTATTACTTAGTATACAACTGCAACACTGCTTTTGTGCCGGCGAGATTCTTTTGCCATTCAATACTGGTGCGAGAGCCAAGTTCTACTGTCACAGCTGGAATGTCGAGTGAGGCTAGCCAGCCTTCGGCATCGCCAGTGATTGGGTAGGCGTCAAAGACTGGGACAGCGCCATAGCTCGCAGCAGTAGCATAGGTACTCATGAGCGTGAGTGTTGCTGGGAGTACGCCGCTCATACATTCAGAGGCATACACAGTATTCGCTTGGCTGTGCCAAAAGACGACCGCTGCCGGAGTGATAGTCTCTACATAATCACGAAGTGCAGTAGCTTCCGGTTCGGAAAAAGCTGCTGTGCCGGCACTTACTTTTTTGCTACGCCAAGTACTTTCTGGTGCCCACTTGCAAGCAAAGTTTCGGTTGAGGTCTACGTCTCGTGCATTCATACGCCCAATACCTGACGTGTGCATATTGTTGTTTGGTACATCGGTAGCGACAAATCTTCCTTCTAATCCAGTCGCAACAAAGAGTCCATCGGGATTGAGATTGGGAATAATATGTACGGTGATATTTTCTGGAACGTTTTCACTATCGGAGTTCAAATAATCAATCATTTCGTATGCCAAGAGAATACTGTTCCACTCGTAGCCACCGTGCATACCACCGACAAACAGTAGATCAGTTTCTCCGGTTCCAAAGGTGTAGGTTTCAATAGTACGACCTTCAACTGAAGTACCGATTACTGCGTGCGAACTGGTCGCTACTGTTGGGGCACTGATGATTTCTTCTGGTAACGCGATTGGAGTAATTTGTTCATCGGGTTCTTTAAAGAAAAGGAATGATGCACCGATGAGCAGTAGCAATGCTATCGCCCCAAAAACAATGAGCGGTGACTGCTTCATTATTCTGCGTATTTAGCGAGGACGGCTTTGATGCCGGCTTCATTTTTGGTCCATTCAGTATTTTGGTAATTGGTAAGGAGTACGCTGATGGCAGGAATACCTTGCTTTGCCATCCAGTTGACCATATCTCCGGTTACTGGATAGGCGTCAAATACTGCTTCAGCTGGATAACCAGCAGCGGTAGCAAAGGTAGCAGCGAGCTCAGTTGAGGCTTTGCTTGGAGTAGAGTCACACGCCGAAGAGTATACTTTTCCTTCCGCACTGAACCAAACGATAGCGATAGCAGGGTCGTACTTTACAACATAATCACGAAGGGCAGCTGCTTCTTGTTCAGAGAAAGCGGCGGTACCACCACTTACCTTCTCACTACGCCACAGTGCGGTAGCAGACCAATCGCAATCGAAGTTACGGTTGATATCGACGTTATTGTTATTGAAACGACCAGCGGTACCGGTTTTTTCTGAGCCATCAGGGTTGAGATTTGGAATTACAGTTACCATAAGGTTACTTGGAATGACCGTATTATCTTTTTTAAAGTAGGCGACAAATTCATCGGCTAGGTCAGCCGTGTTTGGTGAGTAACCACCATGCACGCCACCGATAAGTAGAATCTCACGAGTCCCACTACCAAAATGGTAGGCGACGATTTCTTCTCCCCCTTCTGAATAGCCTAATACACTTTCAGCTCCTCGCTGGTCTTCAGCTTTCTGTACATTTTGGGTGTCCCCAATGCCGTTGTCTGGTTCTACTGGTAAGACTTCCTCCGTGGTGGTGCTTGGTGCATCATTTACCACAACGATGGTATCACTGCCGTTTTTAAAGAATAAGAAACCGACTCCAATGATAAGTGCCAACACGAGGGTGGCGATGATGATATTTTTTGCTTGCATATACTCTCTATTGTATGCCAGTCAAAGGAGCTTGCCTAATGACTTTTCGAGAAAGTCTGCTTTGCTGGGTATAACTCACTTGCTGGAAAGCTTTGTAGTAGTATTCTTATGAGTGAACTTAGTTCATTTTTGTTCTTTTCCGCAAGCGTTGCTTGCACACCCTTTACCCAGACCCGATGGTCACCCTTTTATTTTTGGAGGACCCTTGGGTCTTTTTCTGTCTGGTAGAGAAGTGTATACTGCATCAGTGGCTGTGGAGCAGAACCAATTATTAGTAGAAACAAAACAAAATATATATGCAATTAACTTTTACCAATAAACTCGCCATTTTTTCTGTTGCTATCGTAGCAACTTTTGGAGTGGCATTTAGCGCGTCAGCTGCTTCCTATAAAGCGCTTGAAATTGAAATCGACATTTACGATAACGGTTCGATTGCTGATGTTTCATATGAAGAAGATGGAGATGTTGTCACTGATACCTATTCATATGATGAGACGGATAAAACGGTGGTCGTTGAAAAATTAGCAGAAGACCTTGACCTGACTGTTGCTGAAGTGGAAGCATCGAGTACGGTGTCAGTGAAGAAAGGTGATCTGCCTGTAGATGACAGTGAAGATGAAGATGAAGACGACGACGCAGATTTCTGCGACAAAACGAGCAAGGCAGCTGGTTGGGGTGTTGCCAAGAAGTGTGTTGATGATGAGAACTATTCTCTAAATGATAAGATGGTAAAGAAAGTAGAGCGTTTTGAGGATAAAAATATGGAGAAATACAAAGAATTTGGTAAAACCACTGATCAAGCTGAGCTCCAGAGCCAGCTCCGTGAACTATTGCTCTTGTTGATCCAACTTCTCCAGAAGCAAATGCTTCTACAAGGAAGTAACTAATGTAGTCACCGTTTAACAAAAAAAGCGGGCGCAAGGCGCCCGCTTTTTTTTTGTGGATACTACTTAACGAAGTACTTATTTAGTGTCATACTTTAGATATTACTGATAAATAATCATCTACGTATGGAATTTCTTCTTTTTGTTGGTTTTATAGCATTAATTTTTTCTCATTTTTCGCTTCGTAATCGAGTCGAAGAATTAGAAAATAAGGCAGACTTTTTAGAAAGAAGACAACCAATGCCAACTGAAGCAAAAGAAGAGTTCTCTCCTGATGAGTCAGTCACGATGGTGCAATCAATGGTTGTAACTGAAGATCCAACAGAAATTGTGATCCCCAAGGCAGTAGCACCAATTCCCATCCCTCCCCCGCTGTATCCAGGCTTTTTGTCTCAAGAACCGGCAAGAGATTTCTTTCTGGTTGCTTGGTTTCGTGAACAGGCACTTATTAAGATTGGCTCCGTCATCTTCTTCTTGGGTGCGGTATGGTTTGTGAGTTACGCAATTGAACAAAATTGGATCAGTCCACTCATGAGAATTATGCTTGGTCTATTGCTCGCTGGTGCTATTTATGTGGTTGGTATTTGGCGTCAAACGGTTGAACCGGTGCAGTATCAGGTGCTGACCACACTCGGCACTGGTGTATTTCTCGGTACGGTGATTGCTTCACAGTTTGCTTTTAGTACTCCTGTTTTACCACCATACTTTGCATTTATCCTTATGCTCGGCAGTATCGGATACACCCTGACCGTTGCACTCAAAGCCAAGACCCAATGGCTAGGCATCATGGCAAGTATCGCTGGACTTTTAGCACCGGTACTCATCAAAGTTGATGAACCACTTTCGGCACTGTTGCTGACATACGTATTCCTCTTATCGATTGGTTTTGCGGCGGTAGTTTTCTTTACTGCTTGGCGCGGGATATCACTCACCTTAGTGCTGGGTTCTTCTTTTTATCTATCGTTGCTATTTGATAATGGAACACTGCATGAGAATATCTTATGGTTCTTTGTAGTTATTTTTTCTCTCTTATTCTGCGCCACGATCGCAGTTAGTATTTTCCGTAATGATGACCCCGATTTGATTGATGTCTCGATGATGGCGATAGTAACGTTACAGTTCATCCTCTACGCAAATCAAATTGCTATCTTCCCCGACCTGGCACTATTTATTGCTGCGGCCATCACTGGTTCTATTGGGTACACGCTTCGGAAGAGAGGCATTGCTGCTGACGGTGTCTCACTCTTTTTGGCAGCGAGTCTGATGTGTAGCTTGATTGGTACGGCAAAAATGTTTGACGGCTACATACTTACTATCGCATATGCAATTGAGGCGCTAACGATTTATTTACTCAGTATCCGCTTGGCGACGGTTCCCCGTTCGGTTGTGATATCGGCGCTGCTGTTTGTCTTCCCATTCTTTTCAGGTATCGTCAATCTTTCTGCTCCAGTCTGGGAGACAGGAATTTTTCACGTCGAAGCGCTCGGTGTTCTCTGTGTCATCATTACGCTTGGTTTTGCGGTGGTCTGGAGCGTACGTAACCAAGCACTACAAGCAATCGACTGGCTCCGTAAAATTGCCACTGGATTACTTGTTGCTTGGTATCTCTTCGCGGTAGCAACAAGTTTTGTTGTCGGCACAGCGCAAAAAAGTTTTGAAGAAGGTTTTATGATTACAATGTTACTGACTACCATCGCCAGTATGGTTATACTGTATACTGTATTTTCTATTCCGCGTGATTCATGGCGCGGTGTAATATTACTCACTCTTATTGCACCAACATTCGCCGCTACGGCATTACTTTCTGATCAAGCCTGGAGCACTGGTATCACTCATCAGTCTTTCTTGGGGGCGCTCGCGTACTTGATTGTGCTGATTAGCATTATGTTGCTGTACTGGATAGTCGCTCGAAATGGTGAAGAGCAGAACACTGTGGTGGGCAATTATGCATATGTCCTCCTTTGGGTAGTTATAGGCTATGGGCTTCTTTTCATTAATACGATATGGGATGCTCTTCTTTCAGGAGATGGAGAACGAGTGGTGACGGCAGTAAGTCATGTAGTTTTCATTTATCTCATCGTAAATGTGCTGATGCTACTACGAGTGAGTGTGTATAAATTGTTACCAGTCTTGGCAGTGTTATTTATCCCAGGAATGATGCTTTTGCCGTCACTAGCATTTACTGGCTGGTCAAAAGGACTGATGGACATCAATGCGGTTGGGCTATATGTCACCACTACTATGCTTTTTTTACTTGGTACTACGCTCTTGGAATACCGCCAGCAAGTTCCCGAAGGAGAGAAAGAATCACTACGTGTTGTGGTGCAGGCGCTCTATGTGATTGTGGGAGTACTTATCTTTTCGCTGATCTGGATAATGAGTCAGACAGTCTTTACCAATGGCTCAATTGCGGTTACGCTTGCTCTCTTTGTGTATACAGTAACTGGGTTGATTGCTTACAATCGTGGTCGTGCCACTGGATCAAAAGTGTGGAGACGAGTTGGCTTTATGCTACTATCCGCGGTCATCCTTCGACTTGGTTTGGTTGATGTATGGGAAATGGAATTGGTCTGGAGAGTACTTACCTTCCTTGGTATTGGTCTACTCTTTATTATCACCGCACTCGTCGAGCGATCACAAAACAAAGTCGTCTCCACTCAAAAATAGTACGTAGTAAAAAGGCGGGCGCAAAGCGCCCGCCTTTTTTATATGATATGAAACTCTAGCAGATAGAAGTAGTAGTTTAAGTCCCCCCGACGGTTAGTTCTGCATCGGTAAAGTCTGTTTTCTCTAAGATGATAGCATCACCCTTTGCCACTGTTCCCGCGATAATTTTTTGAGCGATTTTTTCTTCAATTACATCTTGAAGTACTCGTTGCATCGGTCGTGCACCGTATTCTGGGTTGTACCCTTTTTCTACTAGCACATCAAGTAAGGCTCGACTCACCTGTAGGTCATACCCTTGGTTCTTAATACGGTCATATAAACTTCCGAGCATGAGACTGGCAACATCAGTTTGCTCAGCAATGGTTAGTGGTTCAAACACAATGGTGCTATCAAAACGGTTTATGAGTTCTGGTCGGTATATTCCCTCTTGCACAATATGGTCAATGATTTCTTGAGTGAGGTGAACAAGAGCTTTTCGTTGCTGTACGGTCTTGAGGATGAGCTGGCTGCCGGCATTTGAAGTGGCGATAATGATGGTGTTACGAGCATTAACGCGCATACCCCTAGCATCGGTAAACATTCCCTCGTCAAGTACTTGTAGAAAAAGATCGTGCACTGATTGGGTAGCCTTCTCAAATTCATCAAGAAGAAGCACACAGTATGGATGTTCTCGTAACATCATTGGCAATACTCCTGGTTTCTCCCCATTACCAATGAGCTGCATAAGGGCATCTTCCCCACTATATTCAGACATATCTAGGCGTTGCAGCTTGTCTTCATTGCCAAAAAATATTTTAGCTAACGCTTTGGCTGTTTCGGTTTTTCCTACGCCAGTTGGTCCTAAGAAAAGGAATGATCCAATTGGTTTATCGGTCGCTTGAATGCCTGCCCGAGCTCGTCGCATCGTGCGGGCAATAGCACTCAAAGCTGCTTGTTGCCCGATTACTTGTTGATGTAGTTGGTCCTCAAGATGGAGGAGGAGTTCACGTTCATTGTCCTGTATAGGTCCAGCTGGTACTCCTGTTTTTTCACTCACTGTCTCGTACACAAAATCTTCAGTGATGATACGAGTGTTAGTCTGCTGTGCCTTGGTAGCAATATCAATGAGTAATTCGACAGCTTTGTTTGGCATTACTCCCTCTACAATGTATCGGTCGGCAGCGATGGTGACAGCGTGTAGTCCCGCATAGGTAAAAAGAATATTATTTTTAACTTCATGCTGTACCGCAACATTCTCAAGTACTCGAGTGGTCGCCGAAAGATCAGGGCTTTCGATTAATACTTCGGCAAAACGACGAGTGAAGGCGCCGAGTGGTTCAAGAAACGTGTGATACGCACCAGGGGTGTCGGTAGCGATGATTTGTAGCTGTGGAAGGGCTAGGTATTCATCTAGTAGTTCTGGAATAAAAACACCTAAGATTTGCGCTTCTCGAATGAATGTACTCAAGTTCTCAATGACGATAATTATATTCCCTGCTTCGATGGCTTCATCAAACATCTGGAGAAGAGTCAGTTCAAGCGCTTGCTTATCACGGTGAACAGCAAACAAACGATTGGTGTCCAGCACAATCAGTTGCCGACCAGAAATAGCGTCAAGCGACTTTCCTGTTTGTATTCGTTTTGCGACTTCCATTACTAGGTCAATTTTCCCTACCCCCGCTTCCCCAATAATGAGAACATTAGAATCTTTTGCTCGTACGAGCGTGGATTCAATTTCAGAAACTTTTTCAGCTGCAAATGAACTGTCAGCACCAAGAGTTGAAAAGACGGCACTCGTCTTAATATCACGAGAAAATTTTTCTAGTAAGTAGGCAGTACCGTACGCCCATTCGCGTCCGATGCCAGTGGTGCGTGAAAGATTATCTTTACTCCACCAACGCATCCGTCTTTTTTCCTGGTGGTATGAACCAACTACCCACCGTAGTGCCCCGAGAAAAATATTCTCGGTAATTCCGGCTTCGGTAAAGAGAGCCTTAAAACTTGTGTCATGTGCGAGTAGATATTTACCAAGACCAATTAGACTGAACATTTCTTCTTCTGGCACGACGACCATGTCGGTGCTGATTTTCGGTCTAGTTTTATGGAGGTACTGTGCAACTGCTTCGCTTGAGATACCACTCCGCAAAAGAGCTTGGGTGCCAAAGCTCGAGGTACAAAATGCTAATGTGACGTCGTGTGGATATTTGAGTACTGCGGCTGCTACATCATAGGTCGCACCACTGATATCTTCTTCATCTAATCCGATGAGAGAATTGAGACCGTGGAAATAAAAGCTGTTGTGATATGAAAAGACAAGCATTTGTTCAAGCCAAAACGCAGCAAACAATGCGCTACTTCCTAAAAAGGGAGTGGCAAAATGAGCGTATGACCCAAAAGGAATATACCAAGCTCCTACCGCTCCAACTGCTGAAACTGTCATGCCCACAAAAGAAGCGCTCCGCAACAATGATAGTGTTGGGCGACCGATCACTGAAGTTAGTCGAATGGCTGGAGCATAAACTTTGCTGCTATTTTTTAGCGTGTACATAGAAAAGCAATTAAGCGAATAAAAGTGTTACACCAAAAACCACTAATGCAATGATAAGAAGTGGTGCTGCTATCCAAAAAGCATATACCGCAAACCCAGCTACAATAGTGCAAAGTAGACAAAACAACCCAATTGTAATGACGACTGTTCGGAGGATAAA
Organism: Candidatus Parcubacteria bacterium; assembly: GCA_009995385.1. Lineage (GTDB taxonomy): Bacteria > Patescibacteriota > Minisyncoccia > Phycocordibacterales > UBA918 > OLB19. The sequence continues at coordinate 38,898 of JAACPT010000003.1, read as the reverse complement.
ACCGATAATACGTGAAACTAGTCCGATAATGATGTAGCCAGCTAAATCTTCAAGATTCCATTTTTCACCACGACCTTCTACTATACGTTTCCAGGGCGAAATCCAAGAACGCATAAGTTGTGGTAGTGAAAAGAAGTGAATAACAAACCATAAGAGGTTAAGCCAGACATGAAATATTTCCATGAAGGCACGTGAGTAATGCCAAAACAAGTAGTGATGCGATATTGAGAGAAAGAGCATGGTATATTCAGTATAACAAGAAACCATCGCTACATAGCAGGCAAAGTTGGGATTAAGTTTTATAGAAAATAAAAGTGGCGCGGGGCAAGGCCCCGCGCCACTTTTATTTTGCTACTTACGCAGCGCGCTGTACATTAGCTGCAGCTGGACCCTTAGGACCCTGCTCAACTTCAAATGTAACAACGTCTCCTTCGTTGAGGTCGTCAAAAGCGACATCAACAAGTGCAGAAGCGTGGAAGAATACATCTTTCTCACCGTTTTCTGGCTTGATGAACCCGTAACCTTCTGTGCGCTTTCGTACGATTGAACCCTTCATATATATGTAGATCTAATTATTGTAAACAAAACATCACTTCGTCTGGTCTTTCTTCAAAACGTCAGAGGAGCGTCGTTTCGTTTCAGTATTAAAGCATACCCATGTAAAAACACAAGAGTATATTTTAAATAATACAAATATGTGCTGACAAAGTCCCCTTGGATTCTGCTTCTTCATCATCTCCTCGTAAACTCGTTGGTGCTGAAGAGAGGACTTGAACCTCCATGGGGTTGCCCCCACTACGACCTGAACGTAGCGCGTCTACCAATTTCGCCACTCCAGCAGGGTGGTGTAAAAACAATAAATTAAACCATACCGAGAAGATACATTGCAAACGGAATAACTGCACTGCCACGATAGGGGTAAAATAAAAAACACTCTGCAGAGTGTTTTTTATAAGGTATATATTTATGCTTTCTTTTCTTCTCCAGCTTCTGGTTTCTGAGTATCGGTGGTTGGAGTAGCAACTACGGTTTCTTCTTTTTTCAGGTCTGTCATACATTTTTATATGTTAGCTACTAAACCGCGGTAAGGGTAAGTATACGTTGTATTCCAGAAATAGATACCCTGAATGAAATTACTCTTTTCGCAAGACGACATTTGGCGTTGCCCCGTACGGGTCAGACCAGAATTCTAGCTTTGACCACTGCGTCCCCTTTACCAATTTCTTGATAGCCTCGTTATGGTCCATATCAGCTTCCATGTACAACGTACCTCCCTTGGTAAGGAAATCCAAAGTATTCTGTATTAGTGCACGATGAAATTCGTGTCCATCTTCATGTGCAAAGAAAGCCAGATGCGGTTCGAATTCGATCATTTCTTGGTCTAGTTCAGGTAATGCCACATACGGTACATATGGTGGTACTGCGAAGATTGCATCGTATTCCCCCGTTAGGCCTTCAATGACAGAGGCACTTATCACATGTACTCGTTCTGGTGCAATAGTATTTAATATGATATTTTTCTCAATTTGCTCTTTGAGCATTGGGTCTAATTCAGAGATGTCGACGGTTGCGTTTGGGAGATGTGTTAGTAAGGCAATTCCTACATTTCCCGATCCCGCAAAAATATCAGCAAGGCGAAGTGGTCCAGGTTTCCCTTTCAATTCAACAATAGCTTTTTCTACCCAGAAAGCAGTTTCTGGTCGAGGAATCATTGGATGAAGTGAAAGATCAATTTTGGCACCTAGAAAATCTACGTGTCCTAAGACGTATTCATACGGTTCACCTTTCTTTAAACGATCACAATCTTGTTGATAGGATTCACTTGTGTTGCCTTGGTATTTTTCAGTCAGAAGACGAAGACAAAGTGTCTGAATGTATTCCATGATGCGCCGTAGTATATGCTGATAGTACTCCTGCACGCAAATAAAAAACTGGTAAGTAATGTTTACTTACCAGTAGATATACTATTGATATCTAAGTTATGTTGCGTCTGTACATATGAGTCTCCCCACTGTTCTGCCTTGCCGGTTTTAATCCATTCTTCAATGCAAAGTTCCATGCCCTGCGGGTGATTTTCAATTGAACCGCATCGTTGTTGCTCAGCATGAGGAAGTTTTTCCCAAACGCATTGCGAATTCTGAATTGCCGTCATTGCTTCTACTTGCTGCAGCATCCTTTCCTGAAAATTTTGGTCAAAAGAACATTGGAAGGCTTCAAGCAAATACTGCTTACCGTCTTTTAAAGTAGTCATAATTTCTCCTTCAAGGTAAAAAGCCAAGAAATCCGAGGGTAAGTCTAATCCCGATTGAGCTTCTTCGTCAATACGTTCAGTGCACAGCACAGTTACGCACTGCTCCCAGCCACATATCCAGTGCTCCAACAAAGCTGCAGACTATACCCTCCTGAGGGTCGATCGATATCTAGTACATCGCCAACTAAGAAGAGATTAGGGACGATAAGAGAACCCATTGTTTTAAAGTCTATTTCAGTCAGTGAAACTCCACCACTAGAGACAATTGCTTTGTCGGCGCCGAGTAGTCCTTTTACGTGCAGTGGAAAATGTTTGAGAAAAAATACGAGCATAACTCGATCTTTGGCGAGGAGACTGTGCGTTGGTGTTTCACTATTTATTTTCAATAATTCCAGAATGATCAACGCAAGCGCTCGTGGAACGATCCTGGCAAGGACATTTTTTATTTTTTGGTTGGAATTGATGAGTAGCAGTTCTTGTATACTGCTTCGTAGAGCCTTGTCATCTAGTTCAGGGAAAAGGTCAAGGACTAGGGTCACCGTCCCGTGAAGTAGTAGCTCTTTTACCATGCTACTTATATTTAATATCGTCGGCCCACTTACTCCAGTGTGTGTAAAGAGTATCTTTCCACGTTGGGCTTTTTGTTTTTTATCACCACTGTAGAGGGTAATTTTACAATCAGGTATGGTAACACCACGTATCTTTTCTACCCACGTGTCATGGAGCATGAGGGGTACTAGTGAGAGAGAATCTTTCTTTATGGTATGACCAAGGGTGCTCAACCAGGAAAATCCCTCCCCTGTTGAACCCGTCTCTGGTCGTGACATACCACCAGTGGCAACGATGCATGAGTGACTGTGCGATATCTTCCCATTAGAAAGTTGTATAGTAAAAAGTCCCGTCTCGACGTCGTGTAAAATGGCGCTGACAATCGCCCCCACTCGTATCGATACTTGCTGCTCCCGTAAGGCATCAATCAGGGTCTTCCTAATAGTTTCTGCTGAGTTAGTTATTGGAAACAGTCTTCCCTCGTTCTCTTCATGGAAAGTAATCCCTCTTCCTGCAAACCACTGTATCGTTTCTGCTACTCCGTGCTTCGTGAACGTAGAAAAGAGAAATTTTCCAGCGTCTTTATAATTAGTGAGCATCGTCCGCACGTCGGTTTTGTTATTGGTGACATTGCAACGACCGCCACCGGTGAGGGAAAGCTTTACGCCCAGTCGGGTATTCTTTTCAAGTAAAAGGACCGTTTTACCACGTTCGCCAGCTCGGGCAGCAGCCATCATTCCAGCTGGTCCACCACCAATTACGATTACATCCCACACCGTTGGTGCCGCTTTTTTCATGCTCTGACACTATACGCCAAAATCCACCGAGATAACAAGAAGATTATTGTGATTGGCGGAGTCCCCAGGTATTTGCTTCAGGAAGTCGCTCACGTTTTGTCAGGGTGAGCTGATAAAAACCAAAGACCCAGGTCGAGAGTACGGCTACTAATTTGTAGTAAATCCAAACATCAGGCACCAACAACGTGCGAGCAAATTCATTCGTAATAGCCAGTAAAAAGAAGAAAATTATCCAACGATACGTTAAAACAAACCATCCCCTTCTGGTAATTGCAAAATAGTCACCAAAAAGTACCTCAAGATATGAACGTTTAAATAATAGTCCAAGGAGTAATGCAACCGCAAAAGAAAGAGCATAAAGAGTATCCTTGATGATGATATAGAATTCATCTCCAGTGACGATGGATAATACACCAAACAAGAAAATCGTCACTGATGCTACTAAACCAAATTTCGGTGGTCTTCGAGAAACAGTCCACTCGATGATAACGGAAAGTATCGCCACAGCGACGAGCCACAGCAAAGCAATCATGAATCCTGCTAATTCAGTAGCTACAACAAAAGCGATAATTGGTGCAAAATCAGCTATAACGCTGACAATGAATTGCTTCTTGTTCACTACAGTACTATATCACGGAGAGTTATTTCCTTTAGCTCTTAGAAAAGGAAACAGTATTAACTATTTGCTCAATATCACGATATGCCATTGAATCCTCTTCAAGGTATTCTCCGGTGATAGTAAGTATATTTTCACCAAAGGCAACTATATATATTTTGGCCATATATAGTCCGTCAGCCGTGAACCCAACTGCTTCTCTTTTCCCTACCGATATTTCTGCTGGCTCAAAGAGTGCCAATGCATAATTTGATTCGACAGCATTTGCCTTTGCCCACTCTAGAGGAGACTGCTCCTCAGAATTTTTGTAGACACGAAGTTTGATGCTTGGTGGTAACTCCCGCGGGACGTCGCTCAAAAGAAGCTCAAGGGCTCCTTTTTTTGTAGTTAATGCAACTCCAGTCACAAAGTTTGGATCAGTGCTAATTTTGTACTCATCACCCTCTCGTAGATATCCATCAGGACTTTTTCGGTATACGAACGTCAGTCCAGTAGTTTCATCGGTGTACACTGTACTAATGGTGAGGAAATGTAGGTCGCTGTCACAAGGGACAAGGCGACCATCCTCATCAGTCATGCCGCGAACCGATAGTCTGTCTCCAATTAAAATATCGTTTACGTCAGCGATTTTTCCGTATGCAGCACAGAGCGGAAGCTCGATAGTTGGTACTGCTATCGTGTGTAGCGAATCACCGTCAGTCTCAAAAGTGATTAGCACTGGTTCATCAAATGCCGCACCGCTTACGTCAACATTGGTCGCAAAACCTTCAGTACCAATTTCAACGTTGCTTTCAAGGGCGGTTACTGTTTTTGTGGTTGAAATTTCTGGTATCGATACTTCACTTGGCGTGTTACCTACTACTGTAGTTGCTGCCATTCTTTCTTGAGAAAAATAGAGAGCACCGACGATTATTAAAATGACTAACCCAATGATTACTGAATAGGTTCTTATTTTCATGTGTCTATTTTATAGGGAAAAAGTGCATTTGAGGAGAGTAGGAGAAAGTAAGTGATACATTTTATAGTTTTCTATTATCAGGTAGACTAGCTAGATATGAAAATCTATTCATGGAACGTAAACGGAATTCGTGCCGTACATAAAAAAGGTCTATTAGAGCCATTTTTAGCTGAACACCAGCCAGATATCCTCTGTCTACAAGAAACCAAAGCAAATCAAGACCAGATTGATCTTGATTTTGAAGACTACGAAGAGTATTGGTTTTCGGCAGAGCGCAAAGGGTACTCTGGAACAGCTATATTTACAAAACACACCCCAATTGCTGTGCAGCATGGGTTGCCAGCGAACATCGCCACCAAATACCAACTAGCAGATGAGTACGGTGATACTCTGAAAGAGGGACGAACCATGGTGGCTGAATTTGAACCATTCTTTGTCAGTACGGTATATACCCCAAACGCCAAAGATGACCTCTCACGTATTGCCATGCGACAGCAATGGGACCCTGCCTATTTGGAATATATGGATCAACTACAGCAAGTAAAACCAGTTATTTTTTGTGGAGATTTCAATGTTGCTCACACTGAGCTTGATCTTTCCAGGCCAAAAGAAAATCGAGGTAAGAAAGGTTTTACTGATGAGGAGCGTGCTGGCATAGAAGCGATGATAGATAAGGGTTTTACGGACACCTTTCGACTCTTCAATCAGGAAGGAAATAATTATACGTGGTGGTCACATTTTGCCGGAGCTCGTGAACGAAATATTGGTTGGCGTATTGATTATATTATGTCCTCGAAAGATTTGATTCCGATGATTAAGAACGCGCGCATCCACTCAAATGTCATGGGTTCCGACCACTGCCCTGTTTCAGTTGAATTAAGCCTTGATTTATAATGTTCATTCTTACATAAAATATATTGGCAGAGATCAATCGCCCCCGCTCCATTATTTATGTAGTCGGACAGGAGACCTTATTATAATTAGAAATCGCTACGGGATGATTTACTACTGCTAATACATCCCACGCACTAGCTGAACCAAAAAGTATAGTATAAGAAAGACACGGAACGTAATTTAGTCAAGTAAATTTGTAAAGGACAACTTATCAACAGTTATCCACAAGACTGTCCTTTACACTGTCCTTTACAAAGACTACTATAGTGACAGGCCCAGAAAGGGCGAGCAGGCATCTCGAGAGAGTTGAGTAGAAACAATTCTAACCAACTCCCTCGAGGTTCCCCTTAAAGAGATCTTCCAAAATACAATTGAGTATTACCTCCAAGAGTCAAAAGACTCTTACTCAAAACGTTCATAACATCCCACCCTATAAGAGAGAGTACAGACATTGCAAATCATCTAGAAGCGCAAAGTCGGAATAACGTACATCTCTCGCAACAACGTAGAGCTTCGGATCGGGTTAGCTTCAATTGTAAGCGCCCACTTGGATTACCATAATCCTCCAACAGCAAGCTCATTTATTATAAGACCTGAAGGCACCGGCAGCTGATAATCACTACAGATTGGCTCCCGATTCCTTCAGGTCTTTTTTTAAATGAACAAGTGCCCAAAGGACATATTGTGAATTTACGTCCGAATTCACGCAATTCCTAGCGTGAATTCCTGGACGGGGTTAAGTGCCCATCCATATTCCGAGTACTATCGATGCGAATGTTTCATTGTAATTTAGAATAATACTGGCACAGAGTACGGGTGACCAACATGTTATACTTTTTGTAGTGAAAAGAAAATGGAAGTTTATTGTCGCAGCACTTATTTTCATTTTGTTTCTTCTAACTCAGATATTACATATCTACTATATACCGTTTGAATCCCTCTATTCCCAGGACTCTCCCTGTTTTGGAATAGATTTTGAAATGAGCTTACCTAACTCTAATGAAGTGCAAACAAGAATGTGTATAGGGCCACTACGATAGTTAGGTGGGTGCGGAAATACCGAAAAACGGCTCAACAGGGCCGTTTTTCTAATATGTCCTTTATAAAAGACTACCCTATATGGTGTTCCCGAGCAATGTCCTTTAAAGCCGCTGATTCCTCTGCTGCTTGTTTTTGTTTCCCCGCTTCAGCCAGAATAAACAATTCGTCTTCAGGTAGTTGTATAAGCGCTAGTGTACGTTTTTCTAAATATTCTGACGTGTTTCTACTCGCATCTTCCAGGGCTTCTTCAAGCAGAGCATTCAGGATGTAGCCTAGTTTTTTCCCTGGTTTTTCTCCTGTTAGCTCCATGATACGAACTCCGTCAATTCTGAGCATTTTTACTGAAATAGGGTCACGAAGGGCTTGATCAACCAGAGCCTTGTATTTACGGAAGCGGAATGGTTGCTCTTTTGGTCTTCCCATACCAATACGGTCACAGACACGAAGATTAAGTAATTCTTCGATGTGATCTTCTCCGATGCGAGTAATAGTACGCCGTACTGCCGCCAAGGTAATTTCTTCGGGATCAGCAAAAAACATATGCCAACGGACTAAATTTACCACTTCATCTATTGTCTCACGGGGAAGTTTGAGGCGCTCCAGTATCTTTTTAGTCATCCGTGCTCCCACTACTTCGTGTCCAAAGAAGGTGTATTGTTTGTTTTTACCTCCTTCCCTTCGTGTCTGCGGTTTTGCAATGTCATGAAAAAGTGCTGCCAAGCGTAACTTTAGGGAGAAATCCTTATCTGCCGCCGCTTGCATGGTGCGTAGAAGATGTTCGTAGACGTCATAAATGTGAGCTCCCCCCTGTTCTACCCCAATTCCGATACGGAGTTCTGGTAAGAAATGCTCTAATAACCCTAATTTTTCCATTAGGACAATTCCTTGCATGGGGGTCGGAGAATTAAGGGTGCGTAAAAACTCACCGGTAACCCGTTCAACAGAAATACGGCGTAATTGGTTGCTGTTTTTTACGATAGCTGACATGGTTTCATCTTCAATCATGAAATTAAGTTCAGCTGCCAAGCGAACTGCCCGCATCATGCGAAGTGCATCCTCCGCAAATCGTTCCTCAGCCTTCCCTACTGCCCGCAATCGCTTTGCTACAAGATCATCTTTACCTTCAAAAAGATCGATGAGTGCACCAGTAGAAATACGAAAAGCTAGCGCGTTAACGGTAAAATCACGACGTTTAAGGTCTTCTTCTAGTGAGACGCCAAAAGTGACGCTGTCTGGACGTCTGGCATCAGTGTATCTACCTTCAGCGCGGTACGGCGTGACCTCAATGATTTTTAAAGTATCGTCGTCTGATTCTGTCTTGATACCGATAGTGCCGTAGTCATTATTAGCGTAGTGTTCTGGAAATAACGCTTGAATTTGAGTGGGCTGTGCACTTGTAGTCAGGTCCCAGTCTTTTGGGGTCTTTCCAAGCATAAGGTCTCGCGTACAACCGCCCACAATAAAAGCTTCAAAACCATTATCTTCAAGGGTTTTTGCTACTTGCTTTACTTCAATTGGGATGTCTATCTGACGAATGGACATAACTGGTCATTGTACCGGAAATTTACTGTGCGCCTACCAGGACTCGAACCCAGAACGACTGATCCGAAGTCAGTTGTGATATCCATTTCACCATAGGCGCTTTTCTAGGTGTGACTATCATACGGCGAAAACGGCTGTTTGGCAATGCGGCATGTCCATAATTGGGAGTGTCTATGAAGCACTAACATTGACTTACTTAAGTAGTTAATAAAAATCAATACTAATCTAAATTCTCAAAAAATTACCAACAGGTTAATCGAACAAATATAGATAGTATATGCTATATATGATATATGGTTCGAAATCGTGAGAAATATGAGCAAGTCGTCAGTTTGCGTATGCGGGGCTTTACGCTGCAGGAGATCGCTAAATACTGTGTCATTTCCAAGTCCACAGCTTCAAAATGGTTGAAGGATAAGCCTTTTTCAGCTGAAATAACCACACAGAATGTTAAAAGAGCTGGTATTGAAAATGCTAAACGCCTAACTCTTGTTGCTAAAGCACGGCGTGGCGAACGTCAGTCGCGGTACGTAGAGGTTGGTCGTGCGGCTGAGACAGAGTTTAAACACTACAAAAAAGACCCTTTTTTCATGGCTGGACTAGCGCTGTATCTGGCGCTTGGCAACCGCAAGGATAAAAGTACCATTCGTTTCTCCACTACTCGGATGGATGCTCATCAAATATTCATCAGATTTGCCTTTGATTACCTAGGTATATCAAAAAATAATGTTCACTTTTGGTTACTCCTACCAAGCGATGTAAAGGAAGAAACAGCTATGAGAAAATGGCAACGCGCTATTAGGATTCCTTATTCACAGTTTCATAAAAATCAAATTTCCAATGGTACACCAACAAGAAAGACGTTGCACAATGGCACAGGAAATACTATAATCGGCAGCACAGCTCTGAAGTGTAAACTCGATCGCTGGACTGAACTGTTTGTAAAAAAACTTTCAAAATAACCTTGCGGCCATGGTTAAGTGGTATAATGAGTCCTTGCCAAGGATTAGTCGGGAGTTCGATTCTCCCTGGCCGCACAGTGTCAATAAAAAGCGACGCCTACAAATGAGTGTCGCTTTTTTGTAAGAACTGTGGATAAACAAGTGTATAGGTGGATAAAGGACAATCAACAGATGTAAAGTAATCATGTCCTTTTAAGCTATTGGCTATAATTAAAGCCATATTATCAGACAAAGACTATCAACTAATCAAGCAATACGTTTCACGTGAAACGTTCCATATGAAACAAACTGAAAAGAAAGGAAGACGAAACATAATTGGTGGATATGGAGAGTCGATTGCCGCAAAATACTTACAGCAACGAGGTCTTGAAATAGTAGACACTAATTATCTTAAAAAATGGGGTGAGATTGACATCGTTGCACGTGAAACTGGAGTAATACGCTTTATTGAAGTAAAAACAGTTTCATATGAAACTAAACAAGATCTAAAACTTTCTATTTCACGTGAAACTTGGAAGCCGGAGGATAATGTTCATCGCGCAAAGATTAACCGTCTGAATCGTGCCATAGAGAGTTGGATTCAAGAAAATCAGTATAAAGGAGATTGGGAAATTGATGTTATTGCAGTAAGGATTGTTACACGTGAAAAATATGCAACGTTAAAATATATTAGGAACGTAATTCTCGATTGATCTCATAATACAACTAGCTGTACTGAAGAGTAAAAAATATTTTACCTTTACTTATATCCATATGTTACATATGAAACAAAACTCAATACGTTTCACGTGAAACATATTTTCAATTAGGGGTATCTTTTTTATCCAATCAATTCGTTTCATGTGAAATAACCTAATCTAGGTTGTAGTGTAGAGTGATCTTTATTTTGCCCTTAAAAATATGGAGTAAAATAAAAGCCTTGGGGTGACCAAGGTTTTTATATTTTTTGTCGGGGAGCCGGGAATCGAACCCGGACCACACGGTCCCAAACCGCGTACACTACCACTATGCTACACCCCGATGAAATACTCCAGTCTTTAAATAACTGAGTTTGCAAAATATACCACTGATTGTTAAAAAATGCGAGCATTTTTGCCACAGAAAGTGCATATATAATTTTGATCTACCATCACCACAGTAAAGCAAAGAATCTTATCGTTTGAATATGGTTTATCATTTGTAGTGGTATACTGCAGAGATCTGGTGCATGGAAAAGCAACAAATATTTTATATCCATGGTGGTTCGGCATATAGCAATTATAGTGATTTTTTAGCATATCTCAGAAATAAGGAACTGCGAGATCTGCCAGGAGTTGAGCCAATCAAGAAATGGACAGGTATGTTTCATGAAGATCTAGGTGAGTCATTCGAAGTTTTTATGCCCTCTATGCCCAATAGTCAGAATGCTAAGTACGAGGAGTGGAAGATTTGGTTTGAGCGATATTTTAAATATCTGCAAGATGAGGTGATTTTAGTAGGATGGTCTCTTGGAGGATATTTTTTGGTTAAATACTTACTAGAAAACAAAACACCATTTACCATTACTGCGTTACTTTTACTTGCTGCACCATTTGAGAATGATGATTTCGGAGGAGAAGATGGGGGAGATTTTGCTTTTGATACGCAACGAATTGCTACATTAGCGGAAAAGACAGCAAAAATATACATTTTGCACTCAAAAGATGACCCGATTGTCCCTTATGTGCACGCAGAGAGGTATAAAGAAATGCTCTCACAAGCAGAATTAGTGACATTTACTGATAGAAACCACTTTTTAGTAGGACAATTTCCAGAATTACTGCAGATAATACGGCAAATTTAGAGTTGTGTAGCAATCTTATTATTGGAAAACGTTCCATCGAAAACAATTTGTTCTTCAATAGTCATTATACCGTTTATCCCATGTTACCTTATGAAAGAAAGTGCCTCTTCGTCCGTCTACGTATATAATGGTGCTTACATGGAAGAACGTGAATCATCTCACAATGTAAGTGACCACGAAACGCGTTTTTTGAAAGCTTTCGATGAGTACAATGATGTCCTGTTTCGACACGCCTCTTTGCGAATAAATAATCGTGAAAAAGCAATCGATTTGGTACATGACACATTTACTAAAGTTTGGTCATATATCCGCGATGGATATGCGATTGATTCTTTCCGTCCATTTCTATACAAAGTACTCAATAATCTTATTATTGATGAGTATCGGAAACAGAAAGAGACATCACTTGATGCACTCCTAGAGATTGAAGGGGTAGACGAAGGTTCATTTGATGAGTTGTCAGAAAGTACAGTGGAACAGCTTGCTGCCACCATCGACGGACAAAAAGCCTTCGAATTACTTGAGCAACTACCAGAACAGTATCGTGACGTCATTATTTACCGATTCATTGATCAGCTCGGTCCAAAAGAAATCAGTGAGCTTATCGAAGAAAGTGAAAATGTTGTCTCAGTGAGGATTCATCGTGGCCTGAAGTTACTACGACAAAAAATCGAAGCCGGCGATGAGTTTGCTGAAGAACGAAGAAAATCCAAGCAAAAACGAACTACATAATGAAACAATTCAGCCAAAAATTTTATAAAAAAGCTACTACTTCTGTAACGTTGCAGACGGCTGAACGACGTGAACTTCGGGAACGACTTGTTTCATACATGGAGTATCACCCATTGCCAGCTGAACTGCGGACCAAACAAAAAAATGTTCACTCGGCACCGACCATGACCGAAGCGTTTACTTTCGTAAAAGTTCCGTTCCATGCCTTATTTAAATATGGAGCTCTAACTGCTGCCTTTTTCTTTGTTGCACTTCCTTTTGTGGCGCAGAATGCCATGCCAGGTGACACCTTATACGCAGTCAAAGTGCAGTTCAATGAAGAACTCCGCAGTACACTTACGTTTGATAGTTTACAAAAAGTAGAGTGGGAAACAGAACGACTCAATCGTCGTCTGGCGGAAGCCCGTCTCTTAGCTAGTGAAGGTCGTTTAACTGAAGTGATGGAGACGGAAGTTGCTATGGCAGTTCGGACACATACAGAGAGTGCTAAACGAGAGATTGAAGTGCTACGCACAAAAGATGCTGATGAAGCTGCAATTGCATCCATCACCCTTGAAACTACACTTGCAGTGCAAGCAACCGCTTTGAAAGAAGAAGAGGCAGCTACGTCGTTAGCAGTAAACGGCGAAGAAGCATTATCTGCAAAAGTGACTAATAGCCCCATTGCTGATGCGATTGATGAATCTCGAGATAAGACACTAGAAGCAGATGTCAATGTGCCCTTGCCTGCATATGACAAGCTGATGGCAAGAGTTGAGCAAAATACTACTCGTATCTATGAACTTTATACTGCACTGAGTAAAACTGTTTCGGCTGAAGATTTGGCTGGCGTGACTCGTCGAATTGAAGATTTGGAGCGGTCAATAGACGAAGTCATCGCGTTGTCAGAAGTCGATGAAGTAAAAGCACAACAGTCGTTGGTTGAAGTAATGCAACGAACGCAACGAGTGATTATTTTTATTAACGAATTAATCATCGCTAAGACAGTAGACATTGAGACGCTTGTTCCGATGGTGCCAACCACTCAAGAAAAGAAAGTAAACATTGCCAGCACCACAGAAGCACTTACTGTAGAATTAGCGCAGATTGAACTAATGCTTGCAACGGTTACTGATGAGGAGGTTACTGAGAAAGCACAACTTGGTAAGGCAACGATTCTTTCTTTAATGGAAAAAATGGCATCTTCGACAGAAGAGCATGATGTCTTTGTAGCATTAGGAATAGAAGCGCAAATACTGAGTCGTGATACCATCACTCTTTTAGAGCGTTTTTATACCCCCGCGACAGAGGAAAACGATGAGGATGCTACTACTAAAATAGAAAGTGGGGAACAAATAACTCCAGCACCTGCTGCGTCGGAACAAGAAGGCACCACTGATCAGGATATTTCTCAAGTACTAGAAAATCCTTCAACAATGTTGACTACAAGAGAGTAGTAATATCTTATACGATTTATACAAAAAGCCCGGCGTTTTTTGCGTCGGGCTTTTTGTATAAGTAAAATACTATCAATAATTAGCTTGTTGGAGGATTGCTAGCAAGAATGGTGACAAGGTTTTAGCAAATATATTTGCTCGGTAGGGTAGATTACCACTGAGATTTTGTGCCAGGGAGAATCCTGTTTCTTGCATAAGAGTTCTTTCAATGTGAGATAAAGAAATAGCCCGTAAACTACCAGCACCATCGGTACTGTCGTCTCCCCGTGTGACAATAACACCAATGACGTCTCCGTCTTGATTGAGTACAGGACCACCAGAAGCACCCTCAGCTCCAACGACGCTTCCACTGATTGAAAGGACATCAGCGTAATTTGAGCCAAAAGTATACAGTTCAGAAATTGTTGAAGTTGCTTTTTGAGGAATAAGGTCGGCGTTAGGTCCGTTGGTAAGTAACGCTGTGGCTGGGTAGCCAGCTGCCGTGATGGTGCTACCTCTGATCGAAAGGGGTAGCAACTTAGCATTAAATGATAGAGCGGGAAAATAGGCAGGCAGGGGAGCACCATCGACACGCTTACTGACATAGAGTAGTGCATAATCACGTTCGCCAGTCCCCATTGGTACTTCTGCACTCATTACTGTGGCATTTTGCTGTATCCAACTAGGTGGAATATATAAAAGTTCGGCATGATACTGTGGTGCGGCAGGGTTGCCACTTCGTATGGTGCAATCGGTATCACCAATTTCTTCAGTGGCTTCAAATAAAAGAAACTGAGCGACGTGGGCATTAGTCATAATGACGCCATCAGGATCTATAAAAAAACCAGTACCAGTCGTTGTACGAATGTAATCGTCAGTGGTAAGTGTGCAAAAAATATTAACAATAGCTTCTAAAGGTTCATCAGTGGTACTGCCAGTTAGGCCAGTTGCGCCACTAACTGCAGCTTGCTGGTATTCCGCGCTTTGGAGGAGAATATTAGGGATTGCTTCTCCGATGGAACTTGGAAGCCACGACAATCGGTGCGTTTCTGGCACTTCTTCAGTGAGTATCGTAGGTGTTTCGTTTGTATCTACAAGCCAAGACTGGATTTCAGTCGCAAGCATATTAGTGAACGCTAAATACCAAGTCAGTATAAAAATGATGCCATCAGTCAAGTAATGCATATTCCAAAAAGTATAACATTACAATCAAATACTTTTGCAATGTTGTATGCCAATTAGCTCATGAATTTCTCTTGATTAAGAACTTTTGCCCGAGAGTACTTTTTCCACCATTTACATATAAATGACTGCTATATTCCAGTACAATAGGAGTATGGAAGTAACTTGGCGGAAAGCAGGGAAGGTGCTCTTATATATTGTGGGTGTATGGATCCTTATTTACTTGATTTTACTAGTAGTATTTAGGCCATCGCATGATCGTGATTGGGAACTTGGACACGAAAAATTACCACATATTGTATATTCTACTACTAGTTCATTGGTCACAATTGAAAATTACCGGGATTTTTCTTGGACAGCCGTGAACCAGGCAGAAGCGCGTTACGTGACCAAGACATTTGATTTGGCAAAAATAGATTCGGTTGACGTTTTTATTTCACACTTTGATGATTTTGAAGGTCTGGCGCATATTTTTCTTAGCTTTGGTTTTGTTGATGACGAGCAAATAGTGATTTCACTCGAGACCCGGCGTGAATTAGATGAGTCGTTCTCACCACTTCTAGGATTACTACGCCAGTTTGAAATTATTTACGTAGTTGGTTCTGAGGCGGATATTGTCGGGGTGCGTACTGGTTATCGTGATGAACGTGTCTATTTATATCCTACTAAAGCTAATGCCACACAAGCGGGAGAGCTGTTCAGGGAACTGGCAAATGATATCAATGCTATTTATAAGAAACCTCTGATGTACAACACTCTTACCAACAATTGCACTAATAAACTGACGCGACCGGTCGAGCGTATTTCCGATGTACGATTTCCGTTGACTTGGAAGACGGTGCTTCCAGGATATTTTGACGAAATTCTGTACAAACTTGGACTCATTGATACCGTTGGTACTTTTTCTGAAGTGAAAGTGAATCATCTACTGGACAATACCAAACTCGATACACAGAGTAAGACCTACAGTCTCGATATAAGAGCTGAATTAAAATAATGAAATGCGTTTATGCGAACTTGGTTTGAGTGTAAAAGAAAGAAGTATGTTCAGGGAGTAAAAGAAGCGCCAGCAAGTGTTTACGAAGCTTTTAAGAAGCGAAGAAGCCAATTGATACGTCTGTCGCTAGAATCGTTATTGCTTACGTTGCTGTCGTTGGCAATAGTGGGTATGAAATTATTCTACCCTTTTCATGTGATAGTTGGTGCCACCGTTTACTTTTTTTCTTTTTTGCCAATTGGATATCGCATATATCTCAGTCGTGGTACCTGGCGTCAATACCACGCGTATACTTTAACTACAGGCTTTATGCGAAAGGAGCGGTGGCGATTATTTTTTGCAGTAATCATTTTGCTACTCACTGCGGCATTTCTCTGGTTACGACCACTGGATGGTAACCCCTTTTCAAATCTTTCAGATGTAGAAGTAGCTACTATGGTTCAAGATGATTTATATAAATCGGTTACTGCTATGGATTACCTTGAGACTACGGGAAATGAACTACTGTTAGTCCTTGAGCAAACAGGAAGTGATACTAATCAGACTGAAGACATTGCGCAGTCCTTTGTTAGCTTTTTGCAGGCGGTAACATACTCGGAATCTTTAACTGACGTCCATTGATATTTTGATGATATCCCGCATGCATATGGTGAGACTCGATTGGAGTCGTTTCTGATCGCTAATAGTCTTTATACGAAAAAGTATGAATTGGTACACCGGATCATGGTAGCAGTCAATAATAGTGAACATAAAAAAAAGGCGCTGAATCAGTATTTCTCTGAGTTTGGGAGAGAAGGTATTTACAATGAAATGGTGCTTCGTTTTTATGAGCCAAAAACTAGAATACGGTTATCTGGAGCGTACTATTACCAAAGATTTTTTATTGGAGAGAGCCCCTACCGAGACAGTCAGTTTTTGCTCTTACGGGATAAAACCTATGCTAGTTATAAATATTTACGTGCCCAGTTTGGTACGACGGTAGCGTCTCTGCCCAAGGTATTAAGTGATGGGGCTGAACACACGATGTTTTCTGCTTGGTTTCCAGTACAAAAGGGAGTGGCGACGGCAATGGGTCGCGCTATTATCTCGACTCGAGGGAAAGTAGGATTGGTTACTACTTCACAAGCACTCGCTATGGAAGAAAAATTGGAACCCGGAGATATTATGCTGCAACGTCGAAATTGGCATATCAGTAACGTTGGTATTCCTGGATTTTGGACACACTCGGCATTGTACACTGGCGATCTGAAAACAATGGATGAATACTTCTCTTCGGAATTTCCTTATAAGGGATACGAAAGTTTCTCTGCGTACGTACAAGGAGAAATGCCAGTCGTACACCAGGCACTGAGTACGAGTAATAAAGTTGGCGATTTTCCAGCCGTCATCGAGGCGATTGAACCAGGGGTGGTGTTACAGTCACTTCCAGTGTCTGCTAGTGCCGACTATATCGTTGTATTGCGACCAAACTTACATAAGCAAGATAAAATGTTGGCGATCCTGAAGGCATTTGCAAATTTTGGGAAGCCGTATGACTTCAATTTTGACTTTGATACTCGTGATGCGTTGGTGTGCTCTGAATTGGTATATGACGCCTATTTCGAACGACTTCCTGAAAAGAAGGGGGTACACATGGAAACATCAGTGGTAAACGGTCGAAAGATTGTTTCACCATATGACATTGCCACTAAATATGTGGCTGAACAGGGTACCGACACCTCGGAACTACAGTTTATCTATTTCTTGCAAAGTGATGAGTCACGTGACATTGCCTTTGTTTCTACAGAGAGTGCTTTTATAGAAAGTCTAGAATGGAGCAAATTCAGCTTCATGCAGAAAAAAGTGGGGGAGTAGTGAATAGCAGTATTACCAGTCTCAAAGTAAAAAATTACAGATTGGTACCGTCTGTAGTTTTATTTTAGCTGAACGGGTGCAATTTATTTCGTAAAAAAAGGTCTCTGTAAGATTTCGAAAAAGCATTTACTTCCTATGACTCTCAGGATTGAGTTGTACAATGAAGCCAATGATTTTCCGAGGCACTTCTATTTGCTGTGTTTCTTTTGCACTCACAAACTTTAGTTCTATTCATTCTTTGATAGTGCGAAATTGAAGCGTTCAAGCGTAACTTCGTAGACAACTCGAGCAGCCACCTTGTACCGCTCCCATTTATACAGGTAAAAAAGTATGATGGGCGATCAGCGACCCACGCCACGGGGACTACCACTTCCTCAGCCATCCCTCACTTCATAATTAAAAATTTATTACGCGCTTCATGCAAACAAGCGTATGACTATCGTCTTAAAGAATTCCACGGAAAAGAAATTGTCGGCTTTTTTGCTCGCACGAATGATGTTGGTGCAGAATTAGCCAGGGAGGTATTCATTTTCTTGGAATGAGTACAAGCAAAAACACGGAATAAACGTTCGTGGCTTTACCGCTGATGATCCAGGCTTGCAGTCGTATGATAAATTTCTCAGTACTGATGGTGCCGGTGGTAAGATTATTGGACGTTTTCTTCCACAGAGTTTGTACAGTGCTGATAGTTCACTTGAAATATTCGAGTGAGGAGTACGGATTGTAATTATGGAATCAAAACAAGCACTGGTTATCGAGAGCAGGAAGCTTTCTCAAATGCTTAAGGAAGTCTTTGAACTGCTTTGGGAGCGGACCGAGGGAGAGTTCAAGAAGCCCAAACATATTTCTCTTTGAATATGCAGAGTGTTGAGGTCTCTTTTTATGTTGTGCTGTAAGTTACAACCAGCGATTTCGCCTGAAGAAATAGAGTGTAATTCCTATTACACAAAGAATTGAACCGAGTACGATGACAAATCCGTACGGGTTGTTATCGAATGGGATATCAACATTCATCCCAAAGAGTGACGCGATGAGTGTTGGAATGGTGAGAATAATGGTAAAGGCGGTGAGCATTCTGATTGTACCATTCAAATTTTGGGTAAGAATTGCCTCGCTCGCTCCGCGGATGTTCTGGATGGTTTTTAGAATCGATTTAGCGGAATCAACTAACTGAGCATTTTCAATAAGAAGGTCATCAAGAAGTTCTCGCTCTTCACTAAAAAGTTGTATGTAATTTCCTTTTGTGAGCTGGTTGAGCCAGGTATTGGTGGGGGCGAGCGCTGATATGCTTTCATTCAATTCCTGTTCCAAGAAAACTAAACGCTGAATGTCCCGACCACGAATACTGCGTACTCTTCCCATGTCTCGGTACACCATTCTTCGAGTACGGGTAAGTTTTTGTTCATACGTCATCATGAGTTCGGATAAGAACTCCAAGAAAAGCCTAGTCTTATGAATGGTTGAAAATTCACGTTTCCCTTCGATAAAGGGCTTTAGGAAGGGAACTTCTTGTGAGGCAATAGTAATTAAAAAGGTATCGCCGAGGATGATGAGTATCGGTGCGGTATCAATGTCAATATCTTTTACGTCGTATGGATACCGAGCAAAAAAATACGCAGATTTGCCTTCACGCTCAAAACGTGGGACCTCGAAGAAATCTCCGATATCTTTGATAATTGTTTCTTCTAAACCATAAAGCTGAATGAGTGTTTCAAACTCGGTCTCTGACGGAGCAATCACGTGCGTCCATACACCAGCGCAAGGAGCAGTCAGTGTTTCCATAACAGAAGGGACTTCTTTTTTGTAGTAGTGCTCAATCATAGTGCTATTGTATAGCATGATGTCTCACATATTAGCAAATGAAGCGGTATCAGAACGACATCATTTTCCCAGAGAGACTTTTAATAACAATTTATGGTTTGAAATAGCCGAGGGCTAGAAAAGGAGTATTGCTATCTTCCCAGAAACGTTCCGTGTCTATCATGTTCCCATCTTGTAAGCCAGCCTCAGGTGTCTTCTATAGATAAGATGACATCGGATTTTTCTGAAGTCAGGAGGATAAATAGGTTTAAAAAACTTTGTAACCAAACTGTTGGTCTATCATATGTTCTGGATGAAATTGGAATCCGTAGATAAGTGTCTGATTATGGCAATTTAATTTGGAGACTCTGCCAACACTGCAAGTGAAGGTGGAACTGAAGAGATCTCGTACTGATGATTTTCGTATACGGAGAAAGTGTTTTTGCCACGGAACATTTTGATGTGGTTGCATTACCTTTACGTCATATATACCTTTGTGTAACATAACCAAAATGTATAAGCTTGGCTCCGAAAGCATGGCCAACAAGCTTATACCCAAGACAGAATCCTACAACAGGCACACTAGTATTACTCTCGCAGGGCATCTTCATTTCCCCACACAGGAAATTTACTACTACCAGATAATATAAATAAAGAATGGCTAGATACATCTACTAGTATATTTTCATAATCAACTACCTCTTCATTCCCCGGGCTCTAGGTAATTAGTTCTTCAATCAGAGTAGAGCTGTTGTCGGTTATCAAAGTTTTCATTACAACACGCGGGCGAGAGGAACTGATTATGATTCACGTACTAGACTAACTCTAGTACGTGCTTTCGACCACAGCTCACTCGCCTACGGCACCTTGTGTTTTTCGATTCTTCACGCAAATTATGCAGGCACATTACTCACTCTCCACACTGTGGTAACAAAAAAGCCCCCCAGCAGGGACGGCTTATTGTGTTGACTGTGCGGGCGAGAGGAATCGAACCCCCAACTACTGCTTGGAAGGCAGTCGTTTTACCACTAAACTACGCCCGCAAGTGAGGAAAAGAGGAAAAATGGAAGCTTACTTGCAGATTATTTTTGAACACGACGGATGAGAGTTTTACTTACATCTGCGAATGAGCGTACTCTACTATCACCTACTCCATAAAATGAAGTTCCACTATCCTAGCATACCTAATTGATATTTCAATCAAAAACGCAAACGCTCCTGGCTAAGGAGCATTTGCAGTGTGGTGGAAAATAGCAAAGAAATAACTCTTTACATCTCCGTTCATAGCGTATTACCTCCGCTACTTTAAAAGTATACCATACCCAGAAAGAGAAAAGAAAAAGCGAGACCTTTGGTCTCGCTTTTTCTAAAGAGATGATACTACTTAACTGCGTCTTTGAGTGCCTTAGCTGCGCGGAACTTTGGTACGCGCATGGCTGGTACCTTTACGGTTTCACCAGTGCGTGGATTACGAGCTTCACGTGAAGCACGCATCTTTGCTTCGAAGATACCGAATCCTGCGATTGATACCTGTGAACCATCCTTCATGGCTTCTTCAATACTGTTGAACACTACGTCTACAGCGCGCTCGGCGTCTGCTTTGGTGGTGTCGAGGACCTCGTGCACTTTGCTGATGATGTCTGCTTTGTTCATAGATCTGAAATTAAATTCTATGTTTTTAAAATTGTGGTGAGCGATAACTCAAGCACGGTGCCGTAAATTGGCTTGAAAACATTATATAGCAAGGGTTTTCTCCTGCAACGACTACACAAGCGGATATTGTGTGTTCTAATGTTTTACTATCGAGCGTAGCTAATAACTCGTGTTTCACGAATGACGTGTACTTTAATCTCACCAGGGTAGCGCAACTGTGCTTCGATGTTAGTGGCGATGGTACGCGCCAGGGTGTTAGTTTCAAAATCATTGAGCGCAGTTGGATTGACGAGGACGCGAATCTCACGACCGGCGGCAATCGCAAAAGCTTTCTCAACGCCGACCAAACTAGTAGCAATATTTTCAAGATCCGAAAGTCGCTTAATATAATTTTCAAGCGAATCACGACGAGCACCTGGGCGTCCACCAGAGATTGCGTCGGCTACTTGAACGATGATTGATTCTGGTGTGTCGTAGGGATACTCTTCGTGGTGTGCACGCATGGCGTGAATCACTTTTTCATCAACACCATATTTTTCAAGGATGCGAATACCGATTTCGACGTGCGTACCGGCAACTTCGTGACTGACTGTCTTGCCAATGTCATGGAGAAGGGCTCCAGCCCTGGCAATAGCGGGATCAGCGCCAACTTCTTCAGCGATGATACTCGCGATGTGCGCCATCTCGACTGAGTGCCAAAGGACGTTCTGTCCATAGCTGGTGCGGAAATGTAGACGACCAAGAATCATAACTAGGTCAGGGTGAAGATTTGGAACATTCGCTTCATAGCACGCTTTTTCACCCATAGCACGGACAGTCTTGGCGACTTCAGTGCGTGCCTTTTCAACTACTTCTTCTATTTTCGCTGGCTGAATGCGACCATCTTTAAGGAGTATCTCCAGTGCAACTCGAGCGATTTCCCGACGGATTGGATCGAAAGAAGAGAGGACAATGTATCCTGGCGATTCATCAATGAGCACATCGACGCCAGTAGCGTGCTCAAAAGCACGCACATTACGGCCTTCCTTCCCGATGACTTTGCCCTTGAGGTCGTCACTTGGAATCTCAACGTGCGCGGTCATGAGACTTGGTGCCATGGTATTACCGAGACGATGAATCGCTGCGAGGAGAATGTTTTGGGCCTTGGCCTCATATTGTTCTTCAGCGAAACGGTCTAGTTTTACGAGACGAATACCAAGGTCTTCAGCTCGCTCATTTTCGACTTTCGTAATTAGTTGCTCAAAGGCTTCCTCTTTGGAAAGTCCAACAACTTCGGCAATTTTTTTATCGATATCATCTTTTCGTTCATCAAGTTGCAATTTGATTGATTTTATTTGCTCTACTTTGGATCGCAAATCTTCTTTTTGTGATTCTAAATCAATCTGTCTTCCATCGAGTACTTCTTCTCTTTTTGATAAGCGATCCTCTTTTTGTTCAAGTTTTTCCTCAAGATGCTTTCGTTCTGTTTTTGCTTCGTTCTCGATCTTTTCGGCTTTAGCCTCAGCTTCCTCCACTATCGACAAGGCTTTTTTTTCTGCAGCTATTTCACGTTCTTTGAGTTTCAGTTCGAGTGAATTATGTCTGGACTGAGCGTAGAGGTATCGTGCTGCATAACCAATAACAGTACCGAGAAATAAAGCGCCAACGAGCAAAACCGCAAAAACAAGTGATTGTGGCATACATTTATTTCTTAATTTGTTCGTAAAATTTGTACCAATGAACTGTACTAAAGTATCGTGGGTTTGTAAAACAGCGGTGGGGGCGAGGCCCCCACCGCTGTTTTACGCAAATTTTAAATTACGAATATATTTTATCTACTATGCCATAGGCTACCGCTTCCTCAGCATCCATGAAAAAGTCTCGATCGGTATCTTTTTCAATCTGCTTTAGTGGCTGTTTGGTTGCTTTAGCGAGCATACTATTAAGACGGTTCTTTGTCTTGACGATGTGTTTAGCAGTAATTTCAATGTCACTAGCTTGTCCTTGTGCGCCACCCCACGGCTGGTGAATCATCACTTCAGCATTGGGAAGTACAAACCGCTTACCTCTCGCTCCTTGTGAAAGGATAATTGATCCCATCGAAGCCGCCATGCCCACGCACACCGTCGCGATGTCTGGTTTGATATGGTTCATAGTATCGACGATAGAAAGTCCAGCGGTGACGCTTCCACCAGGTGAGTTGACATATAAGAAGATATCTTTTTTTGGATCATCCGCTTCCAAAAAAAGTAGCTGCGCCACGATAAGGCTCGCTGTGTAATCTTCAATAGCACCAGTTACGAAGATAATCCGTTCTTTTAAGAGACGAGAATAAATGTCGAACGCCCGTTCTCCACCAACAGTCTTTTCAATAACCATGGGGACGAGTGTTGCTTGTGGCATGGTGGTATGTTTTTCGATTTTCATAAAAATTTCAAATGTAAAATATTATTACTCCGCCATAGTAGCAGAAGCTTGTATTATTGACAATAGCTATATAATATGCTATTATTTAAAGTGAAAGGAGGGCGTATTATGATGCTCTTAATATTTGCTTTATCGTTCTTGTTAGTAAGTCCAGCTGCTGGGTTAGTCATCACCGCTCCTATTCTTGAAATGATTGGGTTAAGTCATTTCGAGGCCGGTATTATGGGTGTGTTCATCACTGTTTTGTCCTCAATTCTGGGATGTATGTATGCGTTCTTGAGAGCGCTAGGTGCAGGTTCAGTCCAGCCTGGAAATTGGGAAAATACAAAAGAGTCGGCAAGGAAGGTTCGTGAGTCTTTTAACAAAGTCAAGGAAGGATACGAAGTTCTCCCTCCTGAAACGAAAGAAAGGGTTCACGTACTTGGTGCAGATCTCGCACGTCTCGCTTGCAAAGCGGGTTCTGAGCATCTAGCGAAAAGGGGTAAACCGACAGCTGCTGCCGCCTTTGACCGGTTGTCAAAGTTTTAAAACAAAAGACCATGATTAAGCTACGCTTAATCATGGTCTTATTATTTTGTCCTATCAACTAGGCAGTCTCAAGCATCTTCATCACTTTCTCATTAAGGAGTACCGAAGCGACGTAGAGTCGAACACGGTGTTCGTCAGCATCTTTAAACCGCTCCAGTAGTTCGTTCGTCTGTTTATTTACTTCTTCTAGATCAGGAGTAATATTTTCTTTTTTGGCAATCTCATTAAGCAGAAGCTGGAGTTTGGCACGAATCTCGGCGGCTGGGGTCCACTCAGCTTTGAGTTCGTCTTTAGTCTTTTTAATATGTGTCAGATAATCATCTAGCTTGAGATCGGCGCGAGTGATGTCTTCTTCCATCTGTGCAAACATCTGATGTATCTCTGAATCAATGAGTATTTGCGGTAGCACAATTTCCATTTTGGCAATAATACTGTCAGTAATATCGGCTCGGTGTTTGGCGGCGTTTTGTTGCTTCTTTTCAATCTCAAGATGTTCACGTAATTTTGTCTTAAAATCAGCGACCGTCTCGAACTGTCCCGGTTGACCGAGCCTCTTTACATATTCATCGGTAAGTTCAGGAAGTGGTGTCTTTTCATTTTCTTCTGTTTCAGGAGTCGGTAATTCTGAAGTTTCTTCTTTGTTGGCTGCCTTTGCTTGGATTCGTTCATAAGCAGCCTTCTGTCGCTGGATGTCCTTAATTCTTTCAGAGAGTTCTTCGTCAGTTACTTCATCAGAGGGACGCTTGCTGTTGATTTCCCTGGCGATAGTTTTGTAATCAGGAAGCTCAAAAGTAGGGAGTACCGCCACTGTTGCGGTAAAACAAAATGGGTTCTCTGGAGCAAGTTTGGTTACTTCAATTTTTGGCTGCCCAATAACGTCGAGTTTATGTTCATCGATGATGTGGGGGTACGCATGTGCAATGGCTCGCTCCGCCATTTCGGCAAGGATAGTCATTTCGCCTAAATGCTTTTCGAGTACGGGAGTAGGAATGTGTCCTTTGCGGAAACCAGGTAACTCGACATTCTTCCCGAGTGCTACCATGGCAGCATTTCGTTCGCTTTGCAGTTCAACGTACGGTAGTTCACCTGATATTTTAACCATTGAACCAGGAAGTGTTTCTATGGTAAATGCTTTTTTAAAATCGACTTCGTGTGCGTGTGAATGTGACATAATGACCGCCAGTGTACGAAAGATTGTGGAAAATGCAACTTTTTTACCAATAAAAACCGTGAATTTGTTCAGGTACAAATTTCACGGTTTTTAAAAAGTCTTATTGTAGTGCAGCATCAAGTTCCGTTTCTATATTTTGTAGTGCAGCATCAAGGCCGTCTAGATTAGTTGCTTCGAGGTCTGCTTCAATGGTACTGAGCTCATCTGAAGGACTGGTCACTAATGTCATGTCAGTTTGGGCTTCGGCAGTGGTACTCTCTGGTTCATTGTTCTGTCCAGGAGTGGGGCGGACTACTTCTGGAGTCGGGGTAACTGGGGTAGTGGTGAGCGTACTAAACCAGTAATACATACCACCAAGTATTAATACTAGAAGTAGTGTCAGAATAAGGAGGATCGGACCATTTATGACGGTTGACTTGGTGACAGCTTCTGATGGCTGCTGGTCAGCATTCTCTGGCATTTTCATTTCCAAACCTTCATAGTTTGGTTCTGATACTTTATGATCTTCTTGCATATGGGTCGGTGATTAACTTTTAATCAAAGATTCGTTGCCTTATTACTCAATAACGCTTGTTTCATCGGTACCATTACTACGGACCGCTTTGCTGACATTTCCAGTACGTTCAGCTTCAGCTACTGCTTCTTTTAAAGCGGCAACACTTGCTCGAATTTCCTCGTGAGCGTTGCTCAGATGGTTTCGGACAGTGAGATAAGTCACTTTCACTTGATTCCACGCCTCTCGGACGTTTTGTGAGCCAGTCGCTGCCGTCACTTCCGTATCAATATTAGCGATAGTGGTGCGTGCCGCATCTATTGATTGTTGTGCGGTGGCGAGGTGTTCTGTAGCGATGCCACTATCAATACCTTGTTCGGTCAGTTTTTCAATTCTGTTCGATAGTCGGTCAATGATGTTTTGCATTCTGGCGATAATTGCGTCGACTCGGTTGCTCATGTTTGCAGCGAGGTTGACAATGCGCTCCTGCGCCCGTGCTTCAAGTGTGGTACGGCGGTCTTGGACCTTTTCTTGGATTGCTGTTTTACGTTCTTCGGTAGCTGTTTGTCTGCTTGCAGTATTTTCTTGTGCTTCTAAAGCACGAGCTTGACGTAGTGCACTGATTGCTTCTCGGTCAGCAACTGGGTCAGTAGTATCTTGTGCGAAGGTGAGTGCAGCAAAGCCAAATAGTGCTAAAAATATAGCGTGGCTAACAATAATGTGTTTAATTGTCTTCATAGTGTCCGTTATAAAACTTGTTTAGAATAGAGACCTAGTAAATACATATAAAGTATAGCGCCACTGGGGAAAATCCCCAGTGGCGCTATACACACTCATGGCTATTTTTTCTTACGTTTTATTTTTTACGTCGTAAAGCTCTCTACTTTTTGCAAAAGCCGCTTTTGCTTCTGCTACCCCATGCCATTCTCCGACGGTTACTTCTTTATTTTGTACTTTCTTGTAGGTTTCAAAGAAATGGGTCATTTCTTTAATAAAGTGCTTGTTAAGATCACCGATATCAAGTACCTCATCAAAACGAGGGTCGTCAATCGGAACGGCGACAATTTTATCGTCTCGTTCTCCACCGTCAATCATTTCCATGATCGCCACTGGACGGGCTTTCACCAAGATGCCAGGAGCCAATGGATAGGTAGTGATAAGTACTACGTCGAGGGCGTCACCATCATCAAACAGTGTTTGTGGTACAAACCCATAATCAAAAGGATAATCTTGTGCGGTGTGCATAACGCGGTCGAGCGCTATGATGCCCGTTTCTTTATCAATCTCATATTTATTCTTTGAGAATTTTGGAATTTCGATGATGACATTCATCTTTTCAGCGGTCCCGGCGGGAATATCGTGTAGAAGATTCATGGTACTATTTAATTACGTGTAGTTATGCTAACTGCTTTTCTGCTTCTTCGGGAGTATCGATTTCATCTTCTTCTTCAGTATCTTGGACCATATCGCGATCTCCAGTTGTTTCTTCTTCAGTAAGTACTTCTTCGAGGTCAGGCTTGGTAGTGGTGGCATTTTCATTTTCTAGTACGTCATCATCTGCACCAATTTCACTATCAAGCGGAGCCTCAATATCGACGATACCAGTAGCACTAGCTTCGGCGAGTTCTTCACCAGTGTTTGCAGAAACAATGTCAATTTTCCAACCGGTGAGTTTTGCTGCGAGTCTGACGTTCTGTCCGCCACGACCGATTGCAAGTGATTGCTGATCATTGGCGACTTCGGCGACAGCGTGACCGCGTTCGTTAGTTTCTGAATTTGGTTCAGATTCAATACGAATGTTCATGACCTGTGCTGGTGAAAGAGCATCTTCTATAAATTCGGCTGGTTCCGGAGACCATTCGATGATGTCGATCTTTTCACCGCCAAGCTCACTCATGACAGTTGAGACTCGAACACCACGTTGTCCAACTAAAGATCCAACGGGGTCAATGTGTTCATCGTGAGCGTAGACAGCGATCTTGGTGCGAGCACCGGCTTCGCGAGCGACGGCTTTTACTTCAACCGCGCCGGTTTGGAGTTCAGGAGCTTCTATCGTAAAGAGAGAGATAAGGAAGTCAGGGTGCGAACGAGAGAGCTTGAGAAAGATGCCACGGGGGGTTTCTTCTACGGCGAGGAGAATCGCACGTACTCGCTCTCCGGGCTTGAAACGCTCTCCAGGGATTTGTTCCTCGTACGGCATGATAGCGGTAACGCGACCAAGATCAACGTAGAGATTGCCTCGCTCAAACCGTTGCACATGACCAATGATGATGTCACCAGCTTTCTGACCGAATTCAGCAAGTGCTGACTCTTTTTCTGCTTCGCGGATTTTTTGCATAATCACCTGCTTGGCGGTTTGTGCCGCGATGCGGCCAAAATCATCTTTTGGTTCAAGTGGAAAAACAAGTTCTTCGTGTAACTGCACATCTTTTTTGATCATACGTGCTGTGTTGATCATAATGTGTTTTTCATCATCGAAGCGCACTTTCTTTTCTTCTTCAATTTCAGTTCCTTCCTCTTCCTCTTCAATGGGATTGCCTTCTTCATCAAACTCAGGTTCTGGTTTCAGCATACTTTCGTCAACCACAATTTTAATTTGGTTGAAATTGGTGGTACCAGTATTGAGATCAAACTTACAGGTAATAATCTGTCCACGTTTTCCAAATTCTTTTTTATACGCAGTAGCGAGCGCTTGTTCCATAGCGTCGATCATTCGTTCGCGGGGAATGCCCCGTTCTTCCTCCATTTCAGCAAGGACAGAATTGATTACTTTTAGGTCAAACATATGTGATTTGTTAGTGATTAATGTAAATGAAAATAAAGGTGGTCAGTGCTGGTCTCACCAATTTCAGTATGGAACACGAAGTTATGAAATGGGTGTTTTTCTACGAAAGCTGCTCGGCCAAAGGCCGAGCAGTCATCGTCAGATAAAAAGATTGTACTCTTGCAAAAAAGAAAAGTCAAAACAGAGTACGGTTTCTACCGAAAGTACTGGGTAGTCGTGTACATCTCAGCCATGTGCGTGTTGGGCGGTGGTATACTTACTGTAACTCGTACCAGGGGTAGGGGTGTTTGATTGCAAATTATGTAGCGGTACGGTACCTAAAAAAGGTACCGGGTGAAGCAAACCAAAATCACAGTAGTCAGTACATTTCTTGTTCATTATAGTATATGCGTATCCAAGACGAACAACTTAAACGATTTATTCTTGACGCGGGGCTTATTACCAAAGCGGACATTAGTGCTGCTGAAAAAATCGCCAAAGAAGAAGATCGGACACTTAGTGAAGCACTGGTTGCACATGGACACATGACGGAGGACGACATTCGCCGCGTTGAATCATATGTGCTCGGTATTCCGTTCGTGTCGCTGAAGAACATGAAGATCGATTTTGAGACATTGACACTTATCCCTGAGCCAGTGGCACGCAATCACAATATTATTGCGTATAAAAAAACTAATGAAACACTCGAAGTCGCCATGCTCGATACCGCTGATTTGCCGGCTATCGATTTCATTAAAAAAAAGGTCGAGCTCCGTATCCAGCCGAGACTGACCGATACCGATTCCATGCGGTTTGCGCTTCGGCAATACCAAAAAACGCTGAAAGATGAGTTTGGGGATCTCATCATGAAGGATGCTTCAGAACTTAAGATATTGAGTGAAGACGGAGATGAGGTGAGTGAACATGCTCTTAAAAAAATGGCGGAGGATTTACCAGTTGTGCGTATTGTTGATACGTTACTTCGTCATGCAATTATCCAGGGTGCTTCAGATATTCATATTGAGCCAATGGAAGAAGAGGTATTGGTACGATATCGCATTGACGGTATCTTAAATGACGCGATGAAACTGCCTAAGATTGCTGCCGATAGTATCGTGGCACGACTTAAAGTACTTTCAGCTTTGAAGCTTGACCAAAAGCGTTTACCGCAAGATGGTCGTTTTAAAATGGAGATGGATGGGCAGAAGGTTGCCTTTCGTGTCTCGATGTTGCCAGTTTTTTATGGTGAGAAAGTCGTTATGCGTTTGCTTCGAGAAAACCGCAGTGGCTTTTCGCTAGAAGGAATTGGGTTTCATGGTACAACACTCGATCGTATACACCGTGCCACTCGCGCTACAACTGGAATTATTTTGGTCACTGGCCCGACTGGTTCGGGTAAATCCACTTCTTTGTATACAATCCTCGATATCGTCAATACGCCGGAAGTAAATATCTCAACAATCGAAGATCCAATTGAATATCAGATGGTGCGTGTTAACCAATCGCAGGTAAAGCCAGAAATTGGATTTACATTTGCGGCTGGTCTCCGCTCACTGATGCGTCAAGACCCCGATATTATTATGGTGGGAGAAATTCGTGATGAAGAAACCGCTAGCTTGGCAATCAATGCTGCGCTTACTGGTCACTTGGTACTTGCGACGCTCCATACTAACTCGGCCGCTGGTACCATTGCTCGTTTGGTTGATATGGGTGCGGAAGCATTTTTGCTCGTCTCTACGCTTCGGGTGGCAGTCGGACAACGTTTGGTTCGAAAGTTATCAGCTGATCGTCTTTCATACACTCTTACCAAAGCAGAGCGAGACGAGATAGGAAAGAAAGTCAATCTAGATCATGTTTTAAAAACCTTAAAAGAAGAAGGGATTGTAAAAGCTGATGCCACCTGGAATGATATTCCTTTCTATCACCCTAAAGAACGAGGGGAAACAGAAGATGGGTATAAAGGTCGAATGGGAATCCATGAGGTTCTAGAGATGTCACCGACTATTAAAGATATGGTGATGCAAGGAAAAACCGGAGATGAGATTGAAGCGCAAGCAAAAAAAGAAGGAATGCTCACGATGATTGAAGATGGTATTTTCAAAGCCGCTCAGGGTCTTACTAGCATTGAAGAAGTACTTCGAGTCGTTAGCGAATAAATACTATGGCAAAATTCACATACACTGGAGAAGACCATGAAGGAAAGAAGGTCATTAATACCGTGGAAGCCGATGATCGGTTTGCTGTCTACTCTATTGCTCGTGATCAAGGACACACCGTATCCTCAATTGGTGCTCCTGGAAAGTTGAAGTTGGGGAGTGCTTGGAACATGGAACGCATCAATTTTTTGATGAGTCGAGTGAAGGAGGATGAATTAGTGATGGTGACTCGTAATCTTGGTTCGATGCTTATTGCTGGACTTACCGTCACGCGAGCGCTTTCTGTTATCGAGCGACAAAGTAGTAACCCGCGACTTACAGGAGTGGTAAAACGTGTCATCGAGCGCATTAATCAAGGTGACCCTTTTAATGAAACTCTTAAGGAATTTCCAGAGACTTTTGATAATCTTTATGTCTCTATGGTGCGAGCAGGAGAAGAGAGCGGGAATTTAGCAGAATCACTAAAGACCCTGGCTATTCAGATGGAACGAGCTTCAAATTTAAAGAAGAAGGTGAAGGGAGCGATGATTTATCCTGCTATTGTGGTTACGGTCATGTTTGTTATTGGTATTTTGATGATGATTTACGTGATGCCACAAATAACTGGTGTGTTTAAAGGAATGAATAAAGAGCTTCCTGCCACGACAAGTATCCTGATTGGAGTTAGTGATTTTTTGGTTAACTACACGGTCTTTGCACTTGGGGGGATTTTTGGGCTGATAGGTGGTTTTATATATTTTCTTCGCACGAAGTGGGGAAAAATCGCTTCGTCATGGCTAATCGTACGTTTACCAGTCATTGGTAATCTCGCCAAAGAGACCAACGCTGCCCGCACCGCTCGAACACTTTCTTCGCTACTCAATTCCGGTGTTGATGTGATTCGGTCAATTAATATCACGGAGGAAGTCCTACAAAATGTTTTTTACAAAGAAGTTTTAGCTGATGCTGCCGCGCGTGTAGAGAAAGGGACATCCCTATCGGAGACGTTTATTGAACGAAAAGACCTCTACCCAATTTTGGTAGGAGAGATGATCCTGGTAGGAGAAGAGACGGGACAGATAGCTGGTATGTTGGGTGAGTTAGCAATCTTCTACGAAACAGAAGTAGAACGAAAAACTAAAGACTTATCTACAATCGTCGAACCAATCCTTATGGTGGTAATCGGTGCGACAGTTGGATTTTTTGCCTTGGCACTTATCGCACCGATCTATTCGATATCTGATGGATTGAAATAATCTACTAGTATGTCTCAATTATTACCAATAAAAAATGCTGGATTTACACTCGTCGAATTGATTATTGTATCGGCATTATCAGTAATCATTTTTGGCGCACTGTTTGGTTCATTAAAATATTCATTAGATTTAGTCAGTGCTTCACGTGCCAAACTGAGTGCTCTGGCAGTTGCAAACGACCGTATGGAGTACTTTCGTTCACTTCCATATAACGATATCGGTACGATTCTCGGTATTCCTCCTGGTACGATTCCACAGAATAGTACCACCTCTTTAAACGGCATTGAATTCACCGAGAAAGTACTGGTTGAGTATGTCGATGATGCTGCCGATGGTCAGGGAGCTGCTGATGCTAACGGTATTCCATCTGACTATAAACGAGTGAAACTTATGTATACGTGGGAAATTCGCGGAGAAACATACAATATTATTTCAGTCAGTGACATCATGCCTCGGTCAGTGGAGACTACCGCGGGAGGTGGAACAGTTAGAATTAATGTAATCGATGCCAATTCTGCATTACTGCAGGGGGCGACTGTCCGATTATTTAATGACGGGCTTGTACCACAAATCGATGTCACTCGGGTCACTGATGCTAGTGGGGCGGCACTATTTTCTGGTGCGCCAGCAGGGAGTGATTATCAAGTTGAGGTAACTGCCAACATCGGTGGTCATGTATACTCGACCGACAAAACATATATCGCTACTACCTCTAATCCTAACCCACTAGTGGCGCCATTCTCGGTGTTGGAGTCTGATGTATCGACACTCACTTTTCAAATCAGTGAATTGAGTGATTTGGATATTGTAACTAGATCAGTAGTTAATGAAAATGTGTTCCAGGAAACTTTCGCCGATTTACTAGCGGTGGCTAGCTCTTCCCAAGTGGCAGCAGGTGGTGACCTAGTGTTGATGGATAATTTCGGAGTATACGAAACGAGTGGATTTGCCTATCTTGGACCGATTACACCAACACCACTTCAGGCGTGGCAGGTTGTTCGTGTAGCGGCCGATATACCAGCTAACACTTTGTATCGAGTACAATTCTATACTGGTGCTACCCCTGGTCCATTTACATTGATTCCAGATGGTGACTTGCCTGGAAATGCTACTGGCTTTTCGGACACAATATTTGATATTTCAGCTCTTGATCCAATTACGTATCCAACGATTTATGTTGGTATTACTCTGGAAACGACGAATAGTAGCGTGACACCTGAGCTCGATGAGGTGTCGGTGTTCTATCGAGAGAGTGAGAATGTTCTTTCCAATACTGCTTTTTCGATTCGAGGTAATAAAATTATTGGTACCGATGCTGCCATGCAACCGATATACAAATACAGTGTTAGTACTAGTACAGATGCTTCGGGTGAATTGACGGTAGTAGATCTTGAGTCTGATACCTACACGTTAAATTTTGGAGGTTATGACATCGCTCGATCGTGTCCTGCTCACTCGTATGTGCATCGTGGTGGTGAGCACGGCAAGACAGAATTGTTACTTGTCGCCGATACTGCTAATACAGTTAGAGTATCAGTGTTTGATACGTTGGGTCGAGCAATACCAGGTGCCGCGGTGCATATAACGAGAGCAGGATACAACACTACGATTTTGACGGATGTCTGTGGACAAGCATTCTTCACTGGTGGGGTAACGCCAGATAGTGATTACACTATTGGCGTCAGTGCGACTGGGTATGTTTCATATAATGCGTCGTCGTTTACGGTGGGTGGTGATACGGTCACGACGGTAATTTTGTCTCAATAAAATGCGATTTTTTGATAAAAAAGCTCAAGCAGGAATGACGTTGGTGGAGACCATCGTGATGATTGGAATATTTGTTATGCTGCTACTATCAATCACCGGAAGTATTTTTAATTTATATCGAAGTAGTGCCTACTCGATCGCTCAAGCGGAAGAGGTTGACAATGCCAGACGTGGTATCACACAGTGGAATCGGGACACAAAAGAAATGATTACTGGAGAAGATGGTACCTATCCTGTAGCAGTAATTGAAGCACATCGATTTGGCTATTACAGTGATACTGACCAAGATGATTCGGTTGAGTATGTTGAGTATGTCCTATCCACTACCACGCTCACCAAGTACACGTATAATGCAGTGGGTGTACCGCCCACGTACAGTACCACTCCTGACTCAGAAGAAAGCCTTTCATTTTATGTACAAAATAGTAATCAAGGCACTTCTACATTTTTTTATTATGACAATGACGGAAATGAACTCAATGCTTCATCACCAATCATCGATGTACGCTACGTGCGTATGCAACTGATTGTTAATATTGACCCACTCCGGTCACCGGGGGAATTTATGCTCAGGTCAAGTATTGCACCACGGAACTTGAAGGATAATCTATAAGTATGAGTACAACAGTCATTCGACGACAACAGAAGCGATCAAGAGGAGCCTTGCTCATATTGGTTTTAGTGATGGGAGGAGTATTTATGACCATCCTTACTTCTTTTGTTGGGTATGTGATTACTCAAAATAGAATAGTGAACTTTCGGTACGAACAACATCGCGCTACTGATATAGCAGAAGCTGGTCTTAATTACTATAAATGGTATTTGGCACACTATCCGAGTGATGTCACTGACGGAACGGGTCTTCCTGGTCCATACGTCCATGTCTATAATGATCCGGAAGGTGGACCGATTGGCGAATTTTCGCTTTCTATCTCAAGTAGCACCTACTGCGGAAGTGTCGCCTCAATCGAAGTGACTTCCTCAGCATTTACGTATGCCAATCCTGGTGCCGTGAGCACTGTCAGTGCTCGTTATTCCCGACCAACTGTAGCTGAATATTCTTTCATCACCAATGGGAGTGTTTGGTACGGTAGCGATCGAGTAATCTCTGGACCAGTGCATTCAAACCAAGGTATCCGTATGGATGGGCACCATAATTCATTTGTAGGGTCTGGACAAGCAACTTGGACGTGCACAAGTTCATTTGGGTGTAATCCAAATCAAAATGTAGATGGAGTGTACACGACTGGTGGTAATGCAACACCAGGTCTTTTCTCCTTCCCGACTTCACCAGTTGATTTTGCTGGGCTGACTCTTGATTTGAATGATATGAAGAATAAGGCAAAAAACAGTGGTGGTATTTACTACGGTCCATCTGGTAGCTATGGGTACCAAGTGATTTTTAATGGCGATAATACGGTGACCATCCGTAAAATTACAAATACCACCAGCTACTGGGCGTATTCTTCTGAAGAAGGTTGGCATAACACAGAACGTAATGTCATAAGTGCTTCATCGTTTGTAGCGACAAAAACTATCGATACTGCTTGTCCACTCTTGTTTTTTGAAGATAAGGTGTGGCTTGAAGGTGACGTGTCCCAGAAGGTGGCATTAGCAGCAGCTAATCTTTCTTTGGGTAGCCAAACTAATATTGTAGTTAATAATAATGTAAATTATGTAGGTACAGATGCCGGTCTAGTAGCTATCGCTGAGGATGATATTGATATTGGCTTGAAGGTGCCAGATAATTTGCAGGTAAATGGTATTTACATAGCTCAAAATGGTCGATTTGGGAGAAATCACTATGTGACATCTGGCGGATACGGACTTCCTTCATCGCTTGATCCTTATGTCTGTCAGGATACCCTCACTCGGTATGGCAGTGTCGTCTCAAATGGTCGGGTTGGAACGAAGTGGACTGGCACAAGTTGTGGATCGTACAGTTCAGGGTTTGAAAATCGTGTTACTTCATTTGATCAGAATCAAGTAAATGATCCACCACCGCTCACTCCAGAAACTTCTGATGTATATTTATTCACTGAATGGAAGCAGGAGGGATAGTGGAAAAAGCAATACGCGAGGCGTATTGCTTTTTTGTCATGCTACAATCTTTAGGTATGAAAAAAACCGTACCGTTGGTTATTGGTAATTGGAAACTAAATCCGGTCACACTGGTTGACGCCAGTCTCTTAGCTAGTGCAATCGCTCGTAAACAAAAAACCGTAGCGGCACCAATTGTGGTAATTGCTCCACCATTTCCATATCTGGCTGAAGTGGGGAAGAAGATAAAAAAAAGTGCTGTTATATTGGCTGCACAAGATGTCTACACAGAAGTGATTGGTCCTTTTACAGGGGAGGTGTCAATTTTGCAGCTAAAGGATCTCGGGGCGGAATACATTATTGTTGGTCACTCTGAGCGACGTGCGCTTGGTGAGACTGATGACCTCGTCTGTCAAAAAGTGCAAACGGTGTTGAAGCACCAACTTACTCCAGTCGTTTGCATTGGAGAGCGAGCACGAGATGAACATGGTGATTTCTTCACTTTTATTGAAAATCAATTACGCAGTCTAGCAGAAGTGTTACCGGCAGTAGCGATCAAGAAAATCGTGATTGCATACGAACCGATCTGGGCAATTGGTACGGGAAAGACAGCAACAGTAGAAGATGTCAAAGAGATGCAACTGTTTATCGAGACCGTGCTGACAAAACTGTACGACCGAGCGACAGCAAAGATGGTTCCAGTATTGTATGGTGGATCAGTTAAACCTGATAATGCCGCCTCGTTGCATAAGGAAGGGGACATGGGGGGGTTTTTAGTGGGGGGCGCTAGTCTTAAAGCCGATGATTTTGCCGCTATTATAAAAGCCGTATCATGAGCATGAAAAAAGTCACTGATCTTAAGGAGCTTCGTGGAAAGCGTGTGCTACTGCGAGCTTCGCTCAATATTCCACTTAAGAATGGGGTGATACAAAATCGCCTACGTCTCAAGCGAGCATTACCAACGATGCGTTATTTGCGTGAGCAAGGAGCAAAAATAATTGTTCTCGCCCACATTGGCAGAGAGCCAGAAGAAACTTTACGACCAATTTTTGATGAATTAGAACGATATCTTCCGCTCCACTGGGGAGGAAATGTAATGACGGAGGGATTTAGACAACGAATGGAACTTATGAACGATGGTGATATCCTCCTCGCAGAAAATCTACGCCAACATGACGGTGAGGAAAATAACGATTCAGTTTTTGTTACTCATCTGGCTTCTTTGGGAGAAATATACGTGAATGATGCGTTTGCAGAAGCGCACCGTGAACACGCCTCGACGTACGGCGTTGCCAAGATACTGCCCGCGTACGCTGGTCTGACATTGTTCGAAGAAGTGACTGAATTAAAAAAAGTCATGCAACCGAAATCACCATCACTGTTTTTGCTGGGTGGTGCGAAGTTTGAGACCAAGATGCCACTCGTTGAGAAGTATCTAGAATTATACGATCAGGTGTTCATCGGTGGAGCCCTCGCCCACGATATTTTTAAAGCGCGGGGATGGGAAACGGGAAAGTCACTGGTATCAGATGTTTCATTAAAGGGATCTACATTCTTAAACAGTAAAAAATTGCTGGTCCCGATTGATGTGATTGTCGAAGGTCCAGAAGGAAGGTTAACCAAAACTCCTGACACGGTGACTAAAGACGAGAAGATATTTGATTGTGGACCGATGACCATTGCAATGTTGGAGACGTATATTGAAAAAGCAAAAACCATT
Organism: Candidatus Parcubacteria bacterium; assembly: GCA_009995385.1. Lineage (GTDB taxonomy): Bacteria > Patescibacteriota > Minisyncoccia > Phycocordibacterales > UBA918 > OLB19. Next base: position 1,553 of record JAACPT010000003.1, on the reverse strand, counting down.
CTATGGAATGGTCCGTTTGGTGCTTATGAGTATGGGTACGAACAGAGCACAGAAATCACGGCACGACATATCGCTGCCGCTGATGCGTATTCAGTGCTCGGTGGTGGTGACACAGTCGCCGCTGTAGAAAAGATGCGTATTAATGAGCTGTTTAGTTTTGTCTCTGTTGGTGGTGGCTCGATGCTTACTTTCTTGGAAAACGGTTCTACTCCAGTTCTTGATCTTCTTGAAGAAGAATAACAATAAGCAGAATAAAAAGGACCGGCGCCTTATGGCGCCGGTCCTTTTTATTCTTCTAAATAGCTGATTGTTTTTAACTAGAGACTGCTTCAACTTGCTCCAACGCACGTTTTATTTTTGCTGCTTCTAGAGCGAGAATCTCGTCGCTTGCTTCTTGCTGTCGCAGCATTGTCTGTCCCAGACTTTCTTTTTTAGTCATGGGGTACAGTCGTAGGTGTACATGGGGTACTTCAAATCCTTCGATAACAAGACAGGTGCGAATTGTATTGAATGTCATGTCAGATGCTTGAGCGACTTTTTTGGCGATAGTAAAAAGATGGTGGTACGTTTCTGCATCAAGGTCGAATAAATAGTCGACTGCTTTTTTTGGGATGACGAGCGTTTGCCCTGGTACCGCGGGAAACTTATCCATCAATACGACACATATTTTGTCTTCATAGACAAAATGTCCGGGTATTTCCTGGTTGATTATTTTTGTGAAAATGGTGCTCATATACTAGGAATGGTACCATATGGAACATCATCATGGCAGTTTTTCATTTTCCAGATACAACTGGTACGGTACCGGTCATACTGAGTAGCGTCTCTCCACTCATCAATCGTCTCCTTATTGCACGGGGAATTTTGGATACTGTCTCGGCTGAAGTATTTCTTACTCCAAACTATGAAACGCAATTGCATAGCCCGTTGTTGCTTCATGATATGGAGAAGGCGGTAGTACGTGTAAAAGAAGCGATTACGCAAAATGAGCAAATTGCTATCTTTAGTGACTATGATTGCGATGGTATTCCTGGTGCGGTAGTGCTCCACGATCTTTTTAAAGCCATTAAATATGAACACTTTCAAAACTATATTCCCCACCGGCACTACGAAGGATTTGGGCTCAGTACGGTAGCAATTGATAGATTAGCAGGAACAGGGGTGAAACTTATCATCACGATTGACTGTGGTACTTCAAATGTTAATGAAGTAAAGTATGCAAAAGAAAAGGGAATTGATGTCATCATTACTGATCATCACGAACCAGAAGATGAATTACCCGCTGCCGTTGCGGTGGTAAACCCAAAACTTGGAGCGTATCCATTTCCGTATCTGTGTGGAGCTGCGACTGTGTTTAAGTTGGCACAAGCAATATTGATGAATCTCAATCATGAGGTGAAGCCAGGTTGGGAAAAGTGGTGGCTCGACATGGTGGGTATTGCGACTATTGCTGACATGGTGCCGCTTGTCGGGGAGAATCGCGTATTAGCACACTATGGTTTGCAGGTACTGCGAAAATCTCGCCGACCTGGGTTGCAGCAGCTGTTGAAAAA
>JAACPT010000036.1 GCA_009995385.1 Candidatus Parcubacteria bacterium | reverse complement strand
TACCATCTCCGACGTTATTAAAAAATAAGTTAGAGCAGGAGTTCAATAGATTACCGTTATCTACTGAAGAATACACTCGCTTACTTGAAAAGGGTTTCTCTGATGTCTTGGTGTACCAGGAACACCTGATGAAGACGTTACCAAAAGCCACCAAAGAAGAGTTTTCAATTCGAGTTATGCTCCCGACTGGTATTGCCGCGCTGCCCGAGATACTTCTCACCGGTAAGTTAGATCGCCTTGATATCAGTGAAGAAGGGAACATTATTCGAGTGGTCGATTATAAGACGGGGAAACCGAAAACTCTTAATGAGATTGAGGGAAAGACTAAAGATGCAGATGGTGGATACAAACGGCAGTTGATATTCTATGCGTTACTGCTTAGCTTGTACGATGATGAACGGTTCTTGTGTAGAGAAGGAGTGTTGTCATTTGTGCAGGCAGATGCAAAGGGTGTAATTAAAGAAGAAGCGTTTAGTATCACTGATGCGGAGATCGTTGCTCTTAAAACATCAATAATTGAGGTAGTGCAAAATATCATCGCTGGTTCTTTTTTGAATGAGCTGTGTGATGAAAAAAAATGTGATTATTGTGAACTAGTAAAGCGGTGGCAAGGAAATTAAAATAAAAAAACGATGCAGGGAGGCATCGTTTTTTTATTGTCACTTATTCAAGAATTGGTACTCCTTGCTCATTTATTGGAACTCTCTTTTCGAGTGTCTCTGCGGCTGGGTCAAAGGTACCATCAAGCTGATCAATTAAATTTTGAACGATACTTTTAACAACCGAATATGGTTGTGCCCCACTGATAACTGCTTTTTGATTTCCGACTACCAAAACGGTGTGTGGTGTTGCTCGAGCGCCAGCATTATAGCCATCTTCGATGTCCGCTACTACTTGCTGTTCGGTTCGCTTACTATTTGTACAGCCAAGGAAATCTTCTATTCGTACTCCAGCTTGTTCAGCAAATTTAGGTAGTTTTGTTATATTTGTCTGCTCGTCTAGTCCATGAGAACTGTACACTGTATCGGAAAACTTCCAGAAGGCATCGTTACCACCTAGTTCTCCGACACAAAGGGCTGCCTCTGATATTTTGGGAGAGTTTGGATGAATATCAGCAAGAGGAAATTGTCGATAGATCCAGGCGACTTTCCCAGTGATACCGTACTCATCCATAATTTGCTTCATAGTATGATGATACTGATTACAGAATGGGCAATCGTAATCTGAGTATTCAATCATCAAAATCTGGGCGTTAGGATTACCACGAATGTAATCAGCTTCGGTGAGTGCCCGAGGGGCATCTTGTATACCACTGGTATCCTTGACTGCTACAGGGGCAGCGGATTTGTCATTTCTGTTGGTAAAAAATATAGCAATTGCAATCATTGCAAAACCACAAATAATAGCAATTGGAATGGCGGGGGAGGTTTGTTGGGTTGAAGGTTCCATACAACTCATTTTTTTATTCGTAATGTAAAAAGTATAGCATATATATTTTTTACGCTATGCTATACTTTTCAAATATGGGATTAATTGACGCAATTATTCTAGGATTGGTACAAGGTATCACAGAGTTTCTTCCGATTTCTTCAACAGGACATTTGGTGATAATTCGTGATTTTCTTTCAATCGACCCACTCAACGGTCTCGCGTTTGATTCGGTGTTACATTTTGCAACGACTGCTGCTGTGATGTTGTATTTTAGGGCTGATATATGGAATCTCATACAGGTCGCACTTCGCAAATTAGGACGCCTGCCAGTCAATGAGAAGGATATTACATTGTTATACGCTTTGATTATTGGCACGATTCCAGCTGGGTTACTAGGAGTATTATTTGAATCATATATATCGGAACACTTTCGAACATCGATTATCGTTGCTACTATCCTTTTTCTCACGGCTTTCTTTTTCATTTATGCGGAGTGGCGATACTATTTGCAACCAGCGCACGGTGAGCTCACCTTGAAAAAAGGATTATTAATTGGTTTATTCCAAGCACTGGCGTTGCTGCCAGGTATGTCTCGCTCCGGTTCGACCATTGCGGGGGGTATGCTGCTTGGGTTGACTAGATACGAAGCGTCGCGCTTTTCTTTCTTGCTGGCAATCCCAGTCACCTTAGGTGCAGGAACAATGATGGTGCTTGAATTACTCAGTCAAGACAGCGGAGCAGTGAACTGGACAATGGTCATCATTGGTTCAACCGTAGCATTTTTTACTGCCTTACTATTCATCCATTTCTTCCTTCAATTCATCCGAAAGTACACATTATGGCCCTTTGTGTGGTATAGCATTATTCTTTCAGGGATGGTGGCGTACATCCATTTTTTTACATAAAATAAAACGCTCAGGGGGAGCGTTTTAGAAGAATAAAGAATGGGTCATTGCCACTTCCTGTTTTTCTTCCCAGTGAGCGGTGTCGAGTAGTATTTGACGATTTCTTGTGCCGTCTTTGAATTTTACATGACCATGCTTGCGGGCATATTCAAAAACTTCTTTAGTCACTCGAACATCTTGTTCACAGTATTTCATGATGTCTTTTATGTTTCCTTCTTTCCACCAACGCACTGCCTGAAGACCATCAGCTGATTTTTTGGCACCGATAGTAGCCTGGGCCACACTGTCGAGTCGAATGCGTCGACCAAGTGATGATTTTATATCCTCAAGAAGATCAATGCTCTTAATCTGAGAAAGATCGCCTGGGTAATATTTATTAAGAAGCGGAATGTCAAAGTGATTACTATTGTAGCCAACCAATGCATCGGCACCCTCAATAATTGGCCAAATTTTTTCTAGTTCATTTATGGTGACGGTGGTGTATTTTTCGGTCTCACTATCGTAGACGGTGGCGACAGAGATATCGAGCGCTGTCGGGTCGCTGGAACCGACTTCTTGAAAAATATTTTGTGTTTCAAGGTCAAATACTACGTAGTGCATGAGGAAGATTGTACCATGAAGCATTGCTACGCTTCATTTAAGAAATTCATTAGCGCACTGAGTGTATTGATGCGTTCTTCACCAGAGAGGAGGTTTTTGATAGTGAGGGAATCAGTCTTCATTTCTTGTTCACCAATCACGATAACAAATCGACAGCCCTTGTCGCTAGCACTCCCAATTTTCTTACCCACTTTACGTGTACCAATATCGGTAGCTACTTTGTGACCAGCTTTTCTGATGTGCATCGCCACTTGTTCAGCGAACAGGTTCTGTTCAGTCTCCATAGGAATAACCATTACGTGTGGCGCAGTACTTCGAATATGTGCAGGAATAAGAGCGTGTGTCTCTAGGAAGTCACGCATGGTGACGTCACCCATACCAAAACCAATGCCAGAGATAGCGTCACCACTGAACATGGTAGTGAGATTGTCATAACGCCCACCACCGAGCATTGAACGGTTGTTGGTGGGATCACAGTCCACGATTTCAAATACCGTACTAGTGTAGTAATTGAAACCACGGGCAATAGTTCGATCGATGCGAATATTGTCAATCCCAAGGGAACGCACTCCTTCAAGGACCTTGTTGGTACCAGATTGGTCCTCAACTATATGGGTGATTTTTTTAGCGAGTAGTTCGTCACCGACTATTTCTAGTAAATAGGTGTGATATTCTTCTGCACTTATTTTTTTCTTGCGGTCAGTGAGGCGGGTTATCGCCGCGATTATTTCTTCGTCAATAATACCTACTGAATTATATAGATCAGCCATTTCTCGACGGTCGTTTAATAAGATTTCAAACATCTCTGGGGTGGCACCAAAATCAATCAGGGTTTGATAGGAGAGGGCAATCATTTCGATATCTGCTGATATATCATCAGCACCGAAAATGTCACAATTAAACTGCCAATGCTCACGCAGACGTCCTCGCTGAGGACGTTCGTACCGAAAAAGATTTGGGATGGAATACCATCGAAGCGGGAAAGTTAGTTCGTGTCGCGCACCAGCGACCATACGGGCGACGGTGGGTGTCATTTCTGGACGCAGCGTTACTTCTCGATCACCGCGATCAATAAAAGTATAGGTCTGCTCATTGACCAGTTCTTCATTTTCAGCACCTTTCGCTTTATACAATTCAGATGATTCAAGAATAGAAGCATCGTAGCGCTCAAACCCAAAGCGTTCTGCAGTCTTCGACCAGGTTTCAAAAATATAGCGTTGAATCGCCATATCTTCTGGGTAAAAATCACGTACTCCTTTGTAGGAGTCAGTGGATAGCTTTTTTTCAGTCATAAAAAGATTGTAGGCGAGATAAAAAAGAATAGCAAGTTACTCCGTCATGGTGGTCACTCGACCGAGAGTGGTCAACCTGGCATCCATGGCTTTTTGAATAGTAGCTTGTAGACCACGTGGATCGGGAATGCCAGTTGACCTGAAATTGCTCTCTTCCGCACCGGCAGTTTGGGCTTCAATGGTACCAAAATTTAAAAGGGTAGGAAATACACCATTGATGTGGAATTCAATATCTTGCAAACGCTCAAGACGGAACATACTGACATTTCGATTAAAAAATTTGATTTGGTCGACGAGGATAATTCGTCGGTCAGTGACAATCCACAGATCAAGGAAATAGTGAGTCCAAATAGTAAACGCGGTCATGATGGTTAGGATCGACCATGCCGATACCGCAAAAGTGATGAGTTTTGTGTAGTGTGCGAGACTGAGGTCGATATTCAAAAGTCTGTGTGGAAACAGTGCCAGTAAGAAAAGTATAAAGAAGGGAATAAGAAGCATGAAAAATATTCCAAAGAGTTCAGTCACAATCACAAACCAGTGTCTACGAACAACGGTAAGTATTGCTTCTCCTTGCTCCAGTTGTATTTTTTCGTAGAGCATACTCAAATGATAAACGCCATTATAGCCATAATGATCAGTAAGGGAATCGTAATTGAAAAGTACAAAATGAGCGTATACATAGTGATTTTTGTATCGTTACCGTACGCTTTCCAATGATAGTAGAGGATGGCGCTGAAAATCGCATACATACCAAGAACAAAATAAAAAACCAACATAATTATGGTATGGAGAGGAAGGTTGATGGTTTCAAATTGACTTAAGTCCATTGCTGTTTATTGTAACACTAAGATTGAATACCGTTTTACTCCATACTGATCATTGTGAGTAGTGACTGAAAAGCCTAGGTCAGTACCAAGTGTTTGTATAGCGCCTGATTGTTCTGGCTCGTGTTCAATCCAGAGTTGTCCGTCACGCGTAAGATGGTCGTGAGCCTGTGTGATGATTGTGGTGATGACATCGATACCACCTTCACCTCCGTAGAGAGCAAGATATGGTTCGTATTGTTTCACTGAAGTAGCCGTACGATTTAGATTGGCATCAATGTAGGGAGGATTAGAGAGAATGTAGTCATAGCGCTCAGGGAGATGAGAAAAAATATTACTGTGCACTATTGTTGTTCGGGTGAGGTCGACAGCATTTTCCACGAGATTGGCTTTAATGGTAGGGAGGTGTAATACATCAAGTTCGCCAAAATCTACTCGTGCAGCCCCGATAGTTTTTGCTACCGCCGTACCGATACACCCACTTCCTGCGCAGAGGTCGAGCACTGAAAGTGGTTTTGGTTCGCAAAAGCCGAGGGGGAGGGTGCTATCTTGCATGGTCTTGATTGCTTCTTCAGTCCAGTATTCTGTTTCGGGGCGGGGAATGAGCGGTTTTGAATCGAGATGTATTTTGCAATTCAGAAAAGGAGTCCACCCGATGATATACGCGAGTGGCTCATCAAGAGCGAGGCGTTTACAATCGGCAAAAAAAGCTTGGCTTTTTTTGCCAGCATACTTTTCAGTTAGTAGCCATTCTATGTCTCTATTTTTCATAGATATTGCTACTATGTAACTCTTTGAGGTGCGAGTCAATATCCTGTCGCTACTAGTACTGCAGTAAATATCATTTAATACGTTGACTATATTTCTCTGTTATACTATCAGTTCCTTTATGTCGAAAAATTGTATGCTTGAGATCAAAAACCTCACGAAAGTGTATGGTGCTGGTAAAAATAAACTGGTTGCAGTTGACACTATCTCACTTATGGTGGAGAGAGGGAGTTTCTTTGGCCTCCTTGGACCGAATGGTGCTGGGAAGAGCACGACTATTCATTGTATTACCGGTATCGCTGAACCAACTTCAGGACAAATTCTTATTGATGGACTCGATGTGGTAAAAGATTATAAATTAGCCCGGTCGAAAGTTGGTTTATCATCACAAGAGTTCAATACGAATATCTTCAATACTCCCGAACAGCTTATGGATTATATGGGTGGGTACTATGGACTTAAGAAAGACGAACGAAAAAGGAGAATTGATGCATTAATAAAACGGTTTGATTTGGAAAAGCATCGAAGTGTGATATTCCAAAAACTCTCTGGTGGATTAAAACGGCGAGCAATGCTTGGTCGAGCTTTGGTACATCAGCCCGATTTGCTCATCCTAGATGAACCTACTGCTGGTGTCGACGTAGCTCAGCGGAAGGACCTTTGGGAATATTTGAAAGAACTTAATGCGCAAGGGACGACTATTATTCTCACTTCACATTATCTTGAAGAAATAGAATATCTCTGTAACGAGATTGCTATTATTAACCATGGTCGTATTGTCGCTGAAGGGACAAAAGCTGAATTTATTCAGGGTGGTAAGAGTGTTGAAGAACGATATCTAGAGATTATCAGTAATGAAAACATACCCCTTACACAATAATATGAATTGGATTGGACTGTATACATTGTTACGAAGAGAAGTAGAACGTACGTTCTCAGTAGTCATTCAAACATTAGTTGCACCAGCGGTCTCGGCTGCCTTGTACCTTTTTATTTTTGGAACAGTTATCGGCTCACGAATCGGTGACTTTGCTGAAGTGCCATTCATTACTTTTGTCTTCCCTGGAGTACTTCTTCTGTCAGTAATCAATGCTTCATTTGCCTGTGCTTCTTCCGGTCTTTATTTTATGCGTTTTTCCCGCTCGATAGAAGAACTTTTGATTGCCCCACTTTCATACTTTGAGATGCTGATAGGGTTCGTAGGAAGTGCGGTGATACGAGCGCTTATCGTGGGCGGATTAATCGTCGTGGTGGGAATGTTTTTTGGCGCAATCACTCTCGTTGCACCGATAGCGTTTATTCTATATGTGATTGCCATCGCTGCCATTTTTGCCTTACTAGGTATTATTGTGGCGTTGTGGGCGGAAAATTTTGAACAGTTACAGGTGTTAAATACGTTCATCATCACCCCACTGACGTATCTTGGTGGTATTTTTTATTCGATTACTTTCTTGCCACCACTAGCTGTAATTATCACACAACTCAACCCATTTTTTTATTTTGCAGATGGAATTCGCAGTAGCATGATTGGGTACAGTGAGGCAAATACGGCAATTGGTCTGTTTGTTATATTTGGGTTGTTGGTTGGGTTGGGAGTACTGGTGGGTTCGTTATTCAAGCGTGGCTGGAAGATACGTGCCTAATTTGTAGAGTAAAGAATGTCTCCATTGCCTCATAATACACACGTCAAAATAAAAAAAATGCATTTGACTGTTATGATTTAAGAAGTATGAAAAAGAACATCAAATTATATGAGACCGTAGCTGCGCTCTTAGAGCCAGGAAAAGGCATTTTAGCAGCAGACGAGAGTGATAACACCGCCGGTAAACGTCTTTCGATGGTGCATCTTCCTAATGAACCAGAGCATCGTCGTGATTTCCGTGAGCTGCTTTTTACCGCACCTGATATAGAAAAATATATCTCTGGGGTAATTATGTATGACTCATCAATTCGTAATGAAACACGTGATGGCATTCCGTTTGTCGATGTTCTTACTGCGAAAGGCATTGTGCCTGGTATTAAGGTTGATCTCGGTACTAAGGATCTGGAAGGGTTTAAGGGTGAAGTAATTACTCAAGGGCTTGATAATCTTGAAGCGCGATTTGCAGAGTATTACGACATGGGTGCACGTTTTGCGAAGTGGCGAGCAGTCATCACTATTGACGAAGATGAAACTCCGACTGATGCCGCTCTCAAGATGAATGCCATCATGCTCGCACGGTATGCCCAGATTGCCCAGGCTGCAAACATCGTACCGATTGTTGAACCAGAAGTGATCCATGAAGGTGATCATTCGCTAGAGCGAGCGGAAATGGTAACTACTCGTACTCTGCAAGTCTTGTTTCAGACCTTAATCGAATACAAGGTTGACTTGTCAGGTCTCATTCTCAAGACGTCAATGGTACTAGCTGGCAGTACATACCCAGAGCAGACGACGCCAGAAGAAGTCGCTAATGCGACACTCCGTACTTTTCATATGAGTGTGCCACACACGTGTGCTGGTATAGTATTTCTCTCAGGTGGGCAAGCCCCAGAGCGTTCGACTGAAAATCTTAATGCAATAGCTAAGCTCGGTGAGCAACCCTGGCCGATTACGTTCTCCTTCTCTCGAGCAATCGAAGAACCCATGCTTAAGGCTTGGCAAGGAAAACCAGAAAATGAAGAAGCTGCCAAGGAAGCACTAAGAGCCACTTGCGAGAAAAATAGTTTAGCGAGTTTAGGGAAGAGTTAGTCTAATAGAATACCCGCACATTGTGCGGGTATTCTATTAGACGTAGCAATTAGATTTTAATCGTCTGGAAATTCGGATACAATGATTATCTTATAATAAAAAGCCCATTTGGGCTTTTTATTATTTTTTCTGTTTGTAGACGGTATGCTTTTTGGCTACGGGATTAAATTTTTTAGTCTCGTATTTCTGACTTGGGTTCTTTTTGTTCTTGTTATTGTAGCGAGTGTAATATACGTGACCTTTTCCAACCCCTTTTTCATCGCCGACTGAGACGAGTTTGATAAGTAAATCCTGTGACATAGTGGCGAAATACTAACAAAATAAACAGAAAAGGTCAACTCAATGACCTATTTTTTCAAAAGATAGTCTGAAAGCAATAGTTTATGCACTATCACTGCACGTAAGACCAGAATTTTTAAGCGATGGCATGATATTATTTAGCCGAGCTAGCTACCTATTAGATTAAATAGGTAAAGTTAGTTGCTTATTTTATCATGCGCGTCTTAACATTTGGCTGGGAATTTCCACCGGAGAAAAATGGCGGTTTAGGAGTAGCTTGTTACGGTCTCACTCGTGAACTCCTGCAAAAGGGCGTTGAAGTCATTTTTGTACTACCAAAGACTCAAGAAACACGTGGTGATGCACGGTTTTTGTTTGCTGATCAAGAACGACTAGTAAAAATAAGACATACTGATATTTCTCTGCGACCTTATCAGCAAGCCGATAGTACAATCAGTGTTATTGTCGGATATGATAAACAGGGTAAACCAATCATCCGTTCGCGTACGATTATTGAAGAAGTGCATCGCTTTGCGCATCAAGCTGCGGTTATTGCCCGTGAAGAGGAGTTTGATGTCATTCACGCCCACGACTGGACTTCATATCTCGCTGGTGTGGCAGCAAAAATTGCTAGTGGAAAACCGCTAATTTTACACGTACACGCAACTTCATTTGATCAGGCTGGTGGTGATAATGTCGATCCAGCCATCTACAAGATTGAGCGCGAATGTTTTGCTATGGCAGATAAAGTGGTCACCGTCAGTGGGTACACAAAAAATATCATCGTAAAAAAGCATGGTGTACCTCCTGGTAAGGTTGAAGTGGTGTATAACGGCTGTGATACTAGTGAACCGCCACGCTTGCCACAGACACTGGTGGAGCTAAAGCAACAAGGTAAAAAGATTGTACTTTACCACGGACGTATCAGTATCCAGAAAGGAGTAGATAATTTTATTAAAGCAGCCCGTAGGGTCATTGATGCCAATCCGAATGTTATCTTCGTGATTTCAGGTTCGGGTGACATGACTAACCAAATCATAGAACAGGTTGGAGCATTGCGACTTTCTGAATACGTACGCTTTGCTGGTCCATTATGGGAAGAAGACCGTGATCGTATGTATCAGAGTGCCGACCTCGTGGTGATGCCTTCAGTGTCAGAGCCGTTTGGTCTCGTGCCACTTGAAGCTTTGCAACATGGTACCCCTTCTATCATCAGTAAACAATCGGGAGTGGCGGAAGTGCTGACCCATGTTCTTAAGGTCGATTTTTGGGATACTGACGAGATGGCCAATCAAATTCTTTCAAGTTTACGATATCCCGTCATTCGTCAGCAGATGGTAAAGGAGGGGAAGTGCCAACTACAAACACTGTCTTGGAGACAAGCAGCGGATAAGATTCTTGGTATTTATAAGAGTCTGTTACAATACGTTACACCATAGTTTATGCTCACTGTTTGTCCTTATTTTCATGTCCACCAACCATACCGAGTAAAAAAATACCGGGTGTTTGATATTGGTAACGATACCGAATATTTTAATGACGATGGTGAATCCGATCTTAACAATCGAAAAATTGTTCAGAAAGTTGCCGATAAGTCATATCGTCCGACAAATAAAATCTTAAAAGAACTACTTGATAATCATCCAGAGTTTCATTTCAATCTTTCATTTTCAGGTACAGTCCTCGATCAGTTTGAAGCGTACGCTCCTGATGTGCTGGAATCATTCCAGGAGCTGGTGGCATCTGGTCGAGTTGAGATACTCGCTGATACATATCATCACTCGTTAGCGTTTTTCTACTCTGTACCAGAGTTTGAACGACAAGTAAAACAACATGAAAAGCGAATCAAACAGCTTTTCGGTGTAAAACCAAGAGTCTTTCGTAATACGGAACTATCATATAGAAATGATCTTGCTAAATGGTGTGAGGACAATGGCTATCTTGGCATTATGGCAGAGGGTTGGGATAAGTACCTCGGCTGGCGAAGCCCTAATTATCTTTACCGACCAGCTGGCTGTTCTAAAATAAAAGTGCTCCTTAAAAATTACAAACTTTCCGATGATATCGCTTTTCGCTTCGGTAATAAAGCCTGGTCGAGTTGGCCACTGCAGGCAGACACGTATGCAAAGTGGATTCATGCTCATCATGGTGATGGTCAGACGATAAACCTATTCATGGACTACGAAAGTTTTGGCGAACATCAATGGGAAGACACTGGTATTTTTAATTTCTTGCGAGCATTTCCAGAAATGGTGATGCGTCATCCAGACACAAGTTTCAAAACAGCGACGCAAACAGTTCAGGCGTATGATGCCGCAGGAGAATATGATGTTCCAGATGTACTAACTTGGGCTGACACGGACCGTGATCTTACTGCTTGGACAGGTAATGATATTCAACGCGATGCAATTGCTACAACGTATCGTTTGGAGGAAGATGTGATGAAGACAAAAAAGAAAGACCTCATCGAGACGTGGCGCAAGCTACAAACATCAGATCATTTCTATTACATGTGCACTAAATGGTCGAACGATGGTGATGTGCACGCCTACTTCAGTCCGTACCAATCCCCATATGATGCTTATATCGCTTTCATGAACGCGCTGAGTGATTTACAATTGAGAGTGAAGCTAGCGTTAACAGCGCAAGAGGAAAAAGAAGCCACCAAGTCAGTAGCAACTACGGTAGTTTGCGAGGACTGTGCGCAAAAAAATAAAAAAGAAGCAACGATTGACACCACTCTAAAAGTAAAACCAGAACCTGCCGTTAAAATGACAAGCAAGACTGTAGAAAAACCAGTCGCTTTACTCAAGCCGTGGTGGCAAAAAATTACAGAATCAGTTCGTTCTTTACTAGGCCTCACGATGAGGAGATAAGTTCTTAAAAAGTATGCAAATAAAGCAAATTAAAACCAAACCACTACCAAAAACTGCTGTGAAAAAAGTCATTGCTAAAAAGCTTCCCACAAAAGTTTCAAAAAAAGTAGCCACCAAAAAAAACACTGCCAAGAAAAATGATAAAAGAAGCTTGGTATATGCCCCCGATCAGAAATCGTTTTGGGTTAAAAACGGACAAATTCTCAATAGCCTTATTGCACTCCGAGATGCGCTGGAAGAAATGGAAAGCGAGGTATATTTCTATCACGCTGGAGAAGCACACAATGATTTTGCAAAATGGGTAGCTGATGTACTCGCTGATGATGCTTGTGCGGTTGAATTAGGAAAAGCAAAAAATCCGAAATCGGCTAAGACCGTCATCGTTAAACACCTTAAGTCCTACAGCATTTAACGCGTATGGCTCGGGCAGTCACTATTGGAAATGGAAAGCTACTAGTTGGTCTTGATGCACGTGGTCAAGTTCGCGATTTGTATTTCCCGTATGTGGGTGAAGCTAACCACGTCAGTGGCGCTAGTGGGAATTTTGTTCATCGGATTGGTGTATTTGCTGACGGGCGAATTTCTTGGCTCGATGACCCGGAGTGGAAAGTGACCGCGGGTTTAGAAGAAGGAACTTGCATCGGATCGTTGTTTGCTGAAAACCAGACTCTTGGCATTACGCTTTCTAGCAAAGATGCCGTCCACAATGAAAAAGACATATTCTTGCGTCACTTCACTATTCATAACCAGAAAAGTGAGAAGAGGGAAATTAAACTTTTTTTAGCGCAACAATTTCGTATTTTTGAATCGAGACGAGGTGATACAGGTTTTTTTGACCCAAGAGTTAATGCCATTATTCACTACAAAGGTGATACGACTATTTTAGTAAATGCAAAAAGCGGTAAGCATTCGTTTCAAGAATACAATATAGGACTTTTTGGTATTGAGGGAAGGGAGGGTACGTATCTTGATGCTGTCGATGGAGTACTTGAAAGAAATCCGATTGAACATGGGTCAGTTGATTCAGTACTTGGGCTGACGTTCTCGATTCCAGGAGGTGCTTCTGCCGATGCTCATTATTGGATAGTGTGCGGATTTTCTATCCCCGAAGTACACATGCTTGATGAACACGTTTTAAATGAAGAGCCAGAAAGACTGATTGCTTCAACTGAAGCATATTGGCACGCTTGGCTAGAAAAGGAGCAAACCGATCTTTCATTATTACCAGTGGAATTGCAGACTTTGTATCGTCGATCTTTAATGGTGATGCGTGTACACACCGATAATCATGGTGGCATTATTGCTTCGAGTGATACTGATATGCTCCACCATGGTCGTGACACATATAGCTATGTTTGGCCACGTGACGCGGCTATAATCGCACATACTTTCGATGAGACCGGATATCATGATATTGCAATCCGGTTCTTTAAGTTCATGGCTGATTTGATAGATCCGAATGGATATTTGATGCACAAGTATCGCACTGATGGCGTTTTGGGTAGCTCCTGGCACCCGTGGATTATCAACGGTGAGCCACGATTACCAATCCAAGAAGATGAAACAGCGACCGTCATCTTTACCCTTTGGGAACACTACGAAATCTATCGTGATATCGAGTTTATCGAATCAATGTACAATCGCTTCATTGAACCAGCAGCAGAATTTATGTGTGAATACATTGAAGCATTCACGGGTCTACCACAAGCTTCTTTTGATTTATGGGAAGAAAAGTATGGAACGTCGACATATACTGCAGCTTCGGTATATGGTGGATTAATGGCGGCGGCTAAATTTGCTAATTTACTTGGAAAAGATAATTCTTCTCGTACCTACCAAGCAGTAGCGCAGCGGATACAGGAGGCAATCGGCGAAATCTTGTTTGATAAGCATGAAAGTATTTTTGTAAAACAGGTGTTGCATACCGCCGACGGAGAATTGCAATATGACCGAACACTCGATGCCAGTAGTCTCTATGGGTTACTGTTCTTTAGAGTGTTTGATGTTGATGATGATCGTATTACTGCAATGGTTAATGCGGTACAAGAACGATTATCAGTTCACGGGAACAGTAAAGGGTATGTTCGCTACGAAGGTGATCAGTATTACCGTATGAGTGACGCTGCTTCACCTAATCCTTGGGTAATTACGACATTATGGATGGCGAGGTATTACATCGAAAAAGCTCAGAAATTGAGTGAACTAAAGCCAGCATTAGAATTACTACAGTGGACTGCCTCGCACGCAACTGCAGGCGGTGTACTTGCAGAGCAGATGCATCCAGAGACCCGTGAGCAACTATCGACCGCGCCACTGGTGTGGAGTCATGCGGAATTTGTGCTCGCTGTCAGAACGTACTTGGAAAAGGTGGCTGCTTTTAAAGCCGAAAAAAAGAAATAGTAAAGAATAAGTTTTTAAAATTCTTGGCTCCAAGAATTCTTTGAAGGGGTAAATAATCATTTTGGTACGATGAATGTGCCACGCGAGACCACAGGCGCCTAGTTTTTTTGCAATGATATCAGCTAATGAACGCATATAGGTGCCAGAAGAAGCGACGCAACGAAAGTGTGCAATGGTGTACTCACTGGGGAGTGAGTAATCATTTTTTATATCTTCCCAGTCACGACGGATATCGACTCGTCTAAAATCATTCCCGAGTGCCTTGCGGAGGTCGGTAACGGGTAAAATAGTGTCAATTTTTTCCCGTGCTTCATCGGCAATTTTTGTGCGCAGTTTGGTTTCTAGCGCCGTCACTGACAGGTCATAGATAATTGATTTTTTGGTCGGTACTTCTATTTCGTGCAAACGGTTTTCGAGTGTCCACATATGAAGAGGTTTACCTTGCACTGTTCGCGAAGAAAAATGCGGGTAGGGGAGGGTAATTTCACCAATTAATTTTTCTATAACAAGAGTGACACTTTCAATTGCTGTCTTGTTGCGTTCACAGGTTTTTAGTCTCCCTAACACATCATGAGTGTCCGATTCGATACCAAAGAGTACTGAGAATTCGTACTCCTTATCTAAACGGTGATATTTTTCTTGTTGTTTACATTCCTCGCCCAGTAGTACCAACAGCTTCCCAGATGCCATCGGATCGAGTCTGCCAGCGTACGCCATAGGCACTCCAGTCAATTCTGGATGTTTCATACGGTAGGCTTCGGCACATGATAGCGGTGTTTCACCAACTGCTTTCTCAAGGACAATGTACGCATTCATAGTGATGCATCA
>JAACPT010000035.1:9245-18480 GCA_009995385.1 Candidatus Parcubacteria bacterium | reverse complement strand
ATCTCCACAGTTATTTGTGGAGGATTGCCAGACTAGCTCAAGCTATCAAGTTTATGTTAATTGGCGAATACAAGCATACGTTGGATCCTAAGAAACGGCTGTCTTTGCCGTCTAAATGGCGCAAGGAACTTGGGAAAACGCTTGTCGTCACCCGTGGACTTGATAACTGTCTCTTTGTATATCCGCTCAAAGAGTGGCAGAAGATCACTGAAAAAATTGGTCAACTGCCACTCGGTCAGGCGGACACAAGAAGTTTCAATCGATTCTTCTTATCAGGAGCAGTAGAGGTGGAGGTAGATTCAGTTGGACGTATTCTCGTGCCAGACTTCTTGAAAGATTTTGGCGGACTAGACTTAAAAGTAGTACTAGCCGGCATCTATAATCGTATCGAGATTTGGGATGAGAATCGATGGGAGACCTATAAGCGCTCAATCGAAAAGCAAGCTGATCAGTTGGCTGAGAAGCTTGGAGAAATTGGCGTCCTCTAAACTACCAAAAAATGTCTTCACAACACAAAACTGTCTTACTGCATGAAGCGGTAGCAGCGCTAACGCTGTCACCGTCAGATGTTGCCGTAGATGCGACGTTCGGCAGTGGTGGACACGCAAAGGAAATTGCTCGACAACTCGATGCGACTGGAACATATATCGGTATTGATGCGGATGAAACCGCACTCAATCGATCAAGGCTAGATGGTCTTTCTCCACAGATACATTTAGTGCATGACAATTTCAGTAACATCACTAGTATTCTTCGTTCTTTACAGATTGAACACGTAGACGCTATTTTGGCAGATCTAGGGTGGCGTATGGAACAGTTTGCTGATGGCAGTAAAGGGTTCTCGTTTCTCCATGATGGACCGCTACATATGACTTTTGGAAAACCAGAGGATTACTCATTTACTGCAGAAGACATCATCAATGAGTGGGACGAACACGTCATCGCTGACATCCTCTACGGATATTCGGAAGAACGATTCGCGAGACGAATTGCCAAAGCGATAGTTGAACAAAGACGATACTCTCGCATTACATCAACCAAAGAACTTGTCGAAATAGTGGAAGGAGCACTTCCAAAAGTAGCTCGCCACGGCAGAATTCACCCCGCCACCAAGACCTTCCAAGCACTCCGTATTGCGGTTAATGATGAACTCACTGTTCTCGAACGGTTCATCAAAGATGCATTTAGTGCACTACGCCCAGGAGGTCGTCTCGCTATCATTACGTTTCATAGTATTGAAGACCGTGTAGTCAAACACTGTTTTAGAGAATTTAAAGACGCAGCAATGGCTATACTCACTACCAAAAAGCCAATTATACCAAGTGATGAGGAGTGCAAAGAAAATCCCCGCGCCCGCAGCGCAAAGTTACGAGTCATTATTAAAATATAGCGTTTACAAGATAATATATGTTGGGAAATAGTCGCGAAACAATTACGTACTCTAAAGCAACGATTGTCAGTGTTTTTTTACTGCTCTGTACAATTACTGCGTATTTGTATTTTCTAAATATGTCAGTGGTCCAGGTGGTGATGCGAACTGAACAAACACAGCAGCAACGTGATCTTACTATTGAAATTGCCACATTAGAATCTCGGTATATTGCAGTGCAGCACTTAATTACTTCGCGTATTTCAGAAGTAAATAATTTTACTGCCACGACTGGAAAGATATTTGTTGAACGCGATGGAGCACGGTTTGTGTTGCGGGATAACTAGTAGAGTATGAAGCGACAGAAATTGATATTTAGAATACGGCTCCTATCGCTGGTGATAGCATTAGGAGCACTACTATTGATTGGTCGTCTTTACCAGGTACAGGTGGTCAATGCGTCAATGTATCAAGCAAGAGCTGAGAGTCAATACGTCCATACAAAAACTAATTTATATACCCGAGGATCAATTTTTTTTACTGCTAAGGATGGTACAACCCTATCGGCAGCAGCGATTGCTGCGGGATATCTTCTGGCTGCAAATCCTGTACACATGACAGTCCCCGCAGAAGAGTTCTGTGGTATGTTCAGTGAAGTAATAGCAATTGATGTCACCATGTGTGTCGAACGAGTGACCACCGCTGGTCGTACCTATGTAGAACTGTCAAATCAACTCACTAGTGAGCAGGCAAAAACAATTGAAGCAATGAATATCGATGGTGTTCTTTTATATAAAAATCAGTGGCGTAATTATCCAGGGGACTCAATTGCTGCTCGTTCGATTGGTTTTGTTGGCTATACAGATACTGGTACAGAGATTCGTGGAAAATATGGCCTTGAGCGCCAGTATGACAATGTGCTGTACAGAAAACAACAAGTGCAGACCGTTAATTTTTTTGCAGAACTTTTTAGTAACCTTGGTGAAATGATATATCGAAAGGAGGAAGATGGTCGTTCTGGTGATATTGTCACTACACTTGAACCGTCAGTCTCAAGAATGCTTGATATGGTTCTTGAGAAAACTAATGACCAATACAAAAGTAAACTCACTGGTGCAGTGATTATGGATCCACATACGGGAGAAATCATAGCAATGAATGCTGTTCCTAGTTATAACTTAAATGACCGCTCTGGAGCCACCATTGAATATTTTAGAAATCCTCTCGTCGAAGATGTCTATGAATTTGGTTCGACTATAAAAGCTCTTACTGTTGCCGCTGGTCTTGATGCTGGTGCAATTACTTCCGCATCAACTTATTATGATGCTGGTCAGATTGAGCTCGATGGGTCTACGATTAAAAATTATGACGGCCGTGGTCGTGGTACTGTTTCCATGCAAGAAGTACTTAACCAGTCATTAAATACGGGAGTATCGCATATCGTGCAGACGATGGGCAAAGATGCGTTTCGTGAATATTTTTTAAACTACAAACTCGGTAGTGAAACAGGGATAGATCTACCAAATGAAGTACATGGACTTGTGAACAATCTGCAATCGCCACGACAAGTCGAATATGCAACTGCCTCTTTTGGACAAGGAATTGCGATGACACCAATAGAAACTACTCGTGCATTTGCCGTACTAGCTAATGGTGGAGTATTGGTGACGCCACATTTGGTGAAGCGAATTGAATACCATGATGGTGAAAAAAAAGATATCCGATATCCAGAAGGAGAGAGAATAATTAGCGAAGAATCCAGCGAAGAAATCTCCCGTATGCTAGTAACGGTAGTCGATAAAGCCCTAAAAGGTGGTACGGTAGCACTACCACACTACACCATTGGTGCCAAAACTGGTACTGCTCAGATCCCCGATCCTATACATGGTGGGTATTATGGAGATAGGTATCTCCATTCATTTTTTGGTTATTTCCCAGCCTTCGATCCAAAATTTATCATTTTCATGTATACTGTAGAGCCACAGGGGGTGAAGTACGCCTCTGAAACACTGACTGACCCTTTCATGGAAATCACAAAGTTTCTTATCAATTACTACTCGATACAACCTGATCGCTAATTTATGAAAGCCTCATTTCGATTGATTGTTACAGTGATTCTTATTGCTGAAGCATCTTTGTTGTTGCGCCGACACAAGCCTCGTATTATTGCGGTCTCAGGAAGCGTAGGAAAGACGACAACCAAAGATGCGATTTTTGCCGCTATAAAAAACAATGTATACGCACGAAAAAGCGACAAAAGTTTTAATTCTGAAATTGGAGTACCGCTCACTGTGCTTGGACTACCAAATGCTTGGAATAATCCATTTTTTTGGTTTCGAAACCTTGTTGAAGGGTTCTTCCTAGCCTGTTTTTCTCGCTCGTACCCAGAAGTCCTGATTCTCGAAACCGGTATAGATAGACCTGGAGATATGGAAAAATTAGCCCACTGGCTAAAACCTGATATCGTCGTTCTTACTCGTTTACCTGAAGTGCCAGTACACGTTGAGTATTTCCCATCACCGACAGCAGTAATCGATGAAAAGATGAAAATTGTACAAGCATTGCAACCGGATGGTGTTTTTATTTACAATAGTGATGACATTTTAATAGAAGGGCGTCTACCAGAGATACTACAACGAAAAATTGGGTTTGGGCGGTACCGCGAAACAGATTTTACAATTCGTACCGACAGTACCGTATATGAAGACGATCAGCCAGCCGGCACTCGTTGTACTCTTCAACACTTTGGAAATTCTTACGATATTTCTGTGGAAGGTGTAGTGGGCACGCAGCTGGCGTATGCTTGTGGGGCTGCCGTTGCAGTTGCAGATGAACTCAGTGTACCAATAGATGCTGCTGTTGCTTCATTAAAAGAGTTACATACTGCAAGTGGTCGGATGCGTTTAATCAAGGGGGTAAAATCGACTCTAATCATAGATGATACATATAATGCTTCGCCAGTTGCGGTCGAACAGGCGCTTAATACACTACGTGAAATCAAACATACGACCCGAAAAATAACTGTTTTGGGAGATATGTTAGAGCTTGGTAAATTTTCAACTGAAGAGCATCGACGCATTGGCGCGCTAATCCCTGAAGTGGCTGGAGTGCTTCTTACCGTTGGTGTCCGAGCGCGTGCTATCGCTGAAGGTGCCCTTGCTGCCGGAATGAGTGAAAAAAATATCTTTCAATATGATGATGCACAAAAAGCCGGGAGAGAACTCCAATCAATATTGCAACCTGGTGATATAGTGCTAGTCAAGGCATCACAAGGTATTAGAGCAGAGAGAATAGTGGAAGAAATAATGTCAGAACCACTGCAAGCCGAAGAGTTACTCGTTCGGCAAGAAAAAGACTGGCGAGATATTGCATAAATTAAAAGCATCCTATATAAAATAAATATGAAAAAGAATATAAATTTTTTTGGCAGTGTACTAGTACTTTCTCTCATCATGAGTGTCGTACCCATTACTGCATCAGCTGAGACACTTGCGTATCAACCACAAACACAAGCCGAAAAAGTGGCGTACATATATGGAAGAATTGCCCAGCTTCTTCAAATTAAACAATTTATTGATAAAGGAAAAACATGGGAGGAAGCAACTGCGCTATCACAAGTCGATTATGTGACCATGAGTACACATAAGGCGATTGATAGTACAGCAACCACTGCTGTCCTAAGAGGGGAAGTGAATATTTATGGAAAAGCAACAGCTTCAGCTTGGTTTGAGTACGGAACTGATAAAGATTTTCTAGATCAACGAACCAATCAGGTATCGATACGGAGTGTCTATGATCGTGCTGTTCGGGTATCAGTGCGCTCACTTAAGCCTGACCAACGGTATTATTTTAGGATGGCGACTACTGATAATAATAAAATAGTGACATACGGAGATGTTTATTCATTTTCTACTGATGAATTAGTGAAATAAAGAATTATGTTAGATATAAAAAGAAAAGCACCAGCCTTTCACTTAAAAGATGAGACAGGCACAGTACGTAGACTTTCTGATTACAGTGGCTCTTGGGTAATTATTTATTTTTACCCCAAAGATGACACACCAGGCTGTACAAAAGAAGCTTGCACAATTGCTGAGATCTATGATGAATTTGCTTCACTCGGGGTGACAGTACTCGGTGTGAGTAAAGATTCATCAGAATCGCACGCTCAGTTTAAAGAAAAGTATCATCTGCCATTTACACTTTTGTCTGACGAATCGACAAAGATGATTCAAGCATACGGTGCTTGGCAAGAACATTCGATGTATGGGAAGAAGTTCATGGGAACTGCTCGAATTACTTACGTTGTGGATCCGAAAGGGAAAATAGTTGCGGTGTATCCAAAAGTAAGTCCTGCAAGTCACGCACTGCAGCTGCTCAAAGATCTTAAAACGATACAAGGCACATAAAGTTAATTTTGTACGGCAGTACCTGAGATACAGGAATGACAGAGATATGTATCTGTTTTGGTACGTTCATAGACTTTGTCAAAGGTGTCTATAATTCTTTTTCACAGTTTTTGTGGTAAAGGCTGACACCTTTTTTGATTTGTAGTGTAAAATATCTAAGTATATGGATTCCAATAATAGAAAAGTAATCATCCTTGCCGTTGTGGCAGTCGTTGTCCTAGTAGCAGTTTTTATTTTTACCCTTAACCAACTGCTCAATCCAAGTGAACCGTCAGGAGAAAATGTAACTGCATTTCCAGAGAGCGGTGATAGAACAGATATTCCACCACCAATTACTGATGAATTTTCTGAAGAATACGTACCGACTACTTTCCCTGAAGAAGTGGTACCTGAGCAGCCTGATTTCTCTGCCGAATTGGCAGCAAATGAATCTGATTGGCGGGAACCAATCATTGCGTATAGTGAACAACCTACTGCAGGAACTGATGGCGTAACAAGTATAGACACTACTTCAATTAGTGTCAGATCTTCGTCTAGCGTGGATGATTTTATCGCAAGTGGCGGACTAGACTACTCTAAATATGAATCAATGTACCCAGCGTCATTTGATATGGGTAATGGACGCGTTGTCACATTTGAAGACCTTAAAAACCCAGCGTCATTTGCTCAAGCAGTTAATCCTTACCCATCATTAGTAGATGATTTTGCTAATGCAAAATTGTGTGGGACTGTAAAAGTTCCACAGACAGAATCAGGTCAAGCTAAGTTTTATAATGACTTGCCAAAGTACATAGAGGTAATTTGTCTAGGTGAAGCAGTTGCAAACAAATGTTCTCCTGCGATTACAGAAGTGATTGGACCTGAAGGTATTCCTTTTTGGGTATATGTAGGAGAGAGAACTGATGGAGTCTGTGGTGTTGGTACTACAGTGGTGCCAAAATATGTTTCTCTTTGTAATCTAGCGTCTGTATTAAATACAAACACCGATAACTCGTACACGTTCAATCAATGGATTTCTTCTTTCAAAAGCGAACCTGGAAAGACATTTGCAAAGATATTTACGTCAGAGAGCAGATCAATATCTGGTTCAGACTGTGTTACTACTCAAGTCAAATAGAAATACTTTCAGGTCAAGTTGAGATAAAAAATTGTGAACTAAACTAGCACAATTTTCTCGTACGCCGCCAAAAACTTTTTGCTTACGCAACGGACTTTTCTCAGAGGTGATTTTATGGTACTTGATCATGACTCCGAATCAAAGAAGCACCAATGTGGTAGACTTATATATAGTATGGATAAAAAGATTACTGTTTTCACTGATGGTGCTGCGAAAGGAAATCCTGGAAGGGGAGGGTTTGGTGTGGTTATTGCAAATGGTGACTCACTCATTGAGCTTGGAGGCTATAAAGAACGTACGACAAATAACGAAATGGAGTTAACAGCAGTGGTGAAGGCATTACAAACGGTGGTTAATATTAATAAAAAACAACCAGTCGCTATTTACACAGATTCAAAGTATGTTGTAGAGGGCGCAAAAGGATGGATTTTTGGTTGGGCGAAGAACGGCTGGAAGACTAAAGCTGAAACTGGTGTTTTAAACAAAGAGTTATGGCAGACACTCTTACCACTACTTACTACTGTAAAAATCGAATGGCACAAGGTACCAGGGCACGTTGGCATAATTGGCAATGAACGTGCTGATGCTATCGCTTCTGGTTTTGCCGAAAAGGGTACGGTACCTCTTTTTAATGGTCCTCGCAAAGAATATGGACTAGAAATCAGTGATACCTCATTTGATGAGGAAAAAGCAAAAGAAAGAAGCGCTGCTCGCAAGCGGCAGGCACAAAAAGCGTATTCATATGTTAGTAAGGTAGATGGAATAATACAGACCCATAAAACTTGGGACGAATGTGAAGAAAGAGTCAAAGGAAAAAAGGGTACAAAATTTAAGAAATCATTAGATAAAGGTAATGAGGAAGAGATTATCAAAGAGTTTAAAAATAAATAGTGTACCAAAATATTTTATTGATCTGAATCAATGTAATGGTGTTAGAAACATTTTGTAGTTTTCTTCGAGTGCAAGATATTTTATGTGTAGTTGATTTATTTATTAATAATAAAAAACTGCCTTACCGTAGCAAGAAGGTTTCTTTGTTACAGTAAGCAGTCAGGCAAATCTACCCAAGAATATTCTGATCAATCCATCCTGGATTAAAATCCTCGTGATAATCCAGATACACCATGACATAGTTCCTTTTGACAGATAAGTATTGTCGAACTATTTTTTCGTAAAACCAGTTTAGGTACACATCTTCGTCCTTGTACCAGTGAATGATTTTCTAGTGGTTCTTGTCGTCTTAATCCTAATTATGTGTAAATCACGTGATTGACTATCTGAATTACATATACGTAGCTTGATTTTACTGAAAAATAGAGTAACATATTATCTATCACGTCAACTTTTGTGGTGACCGTGGGATTACTATCTCAACTAATGCAGCCTTTTTTAAAATTATCATGAATACAAACAAATTTTTGAAGCGACAAATCTCCTTGCAATTCCTTATTGTAGCAACCATAGTTTCCTTATTATTGAGCGCCTTTCCGGCGGCTTTTTTTGTTGCGGAGGCAGCAACTGATCTCTATACAGACCCATCTGCAACAGTTGAAACAACAGTCCCCTACGCTAGTGGTGCGATCAATGCAGTGAATTTTAGCAATCTCAGCGTGAGTTTTTCTTCTGACTCAACTAAACTTGATGGTTCTGGTGATAGCTTCAGTTACGGTTGGAGAGCCGTCGGTGGTTCAAATGTTGAGCTCGCGACAGTCACTGGTCTTGTAGGAGAGACGCTAGCAGAAGTACAGACACTTGGACCGGTCAGTCTTCCTATTGAAGCTCAAATATCAAACTTAGAAATCTACATTGAGGTAGTAGCAAATCCTGGCGGGAATAGTGACCAAGTTTTAATTACAGACTTGAAAGTTTCTGGAGACCCAATCCAGGAGGTGTGTACATCTCAGACAAACGTCGTTGGTCCAACAGATATTAAAGTAGTTGAGACCGGCGAATACTTTAATTCAATTGAGGATGCCTCAGCTGATTGTGATACACCAGCTGGCTATACAATTGAACAGCCAAAAAAAATTTCGGTCCCAGTACCTGCTGATGCCACCATCATAGCGACGAAGATTGTGTGTGACGACGAAATGCTGTTGCCTAACGACGGCTACACTACCGTTACTAATACTACCGCAGCTGACTTCCTTGCTTCTACCCCGGAGCGTACAGCAGGTTGTCATTTACAAGCTGATTGGAGCTTTGAGTGGGCACTCAACAGCCAAGATGTGCAGGTTGATAATGCTGGTGCGCAAGGTGCGCCATGGACTTCTTCCGACCTGACTAATACCCTTGGTGTTGTCACCATGGTGATTCCTGGAAGTGAATTAAATGTAAACA
>JAACPT010000035.1:0-9226 GCA_009995385.1 Candidatus Parcubacteria bacterium | reverse complement strand
AGTCATGAAAGCTAATTATTTACCTTTCACTGGACGAACTAATGTCTCCAATATTACCGCTGAATTGTACTGTACCGGTGATGCTAAAAACTACGACAATCTTGAATGGATTCCGGGTGTTAGTGCTGGTGGTACCTACCACTGCGTGGCATGGAATGTACAACTTCCACCACCAACTGCCGACGTAACCATGTGTAAGACTGATGATAAGGGAGCACCGCTTCCAAATTGGCAGCTTTCACTACTTGGTACAAAAGTGGCTGATATTTTAGTCAATCCAACCGGAGCGACGTTTACTCTACCAGCAGTAGCAGTAGGCAACTATGCAGTAAAGGCAAGTGGTACGTATGTGTATCGAAATCCAAGCTTACTGGCTGATGCTACATTTTCAAATAGACTACCGGCTGATTCGGGGTACAGCACCCTCACCTATTTACCATGGAAAAATTCTACCGAATATGCACCTAACAACTATCTAGGATTGCAAGTGAATGGGACATTGCCGTGGGGTTCAGTATTTAACCCGGCGCATGTGTACTATAGCACTTTAAGCCAAACTGCAGTTTCCGATATAGACTTCAAGATTACAGATACATTTTACGGGGATAATGTAGGCGCAATTCTTGCAGAATTGTACAAAGGATATACTGGGGTAACTGGCAAAGATGGCTGTGTTGTCTTTACTGATGTTCCGTATGGCACATACACTGCCGAAGAGCTTTTGCAGACGAACTGGCAACCAGTCAGTGGTTTGGGAGACGTCGTAGTAGATGTACCAATAATGACTCATACGGTGGTCAACAAAGACATTAGCCGGATACCGGTCGCTACAATTGTAGCGGAGAAAGTTGTCTGTACTACCGAAAGTGCATTGCCAAACTGGAACAAAAATCCTGGTGGCGCACCGAAGATAGTAGCAGCTACAGCCGCTGATTGGGTAGAGCAGAGTGATGGTGCTTGCCGTTTGGTACCAGACTGGCAATTTGAATGGGCTCTTCCACAAGTTAGTAATCCTGGTGACACCCTAGTTGGTCAAGGGGGGACTGGCTGGACTACATTTGGTCCAACCGATGCTACCGGAGAAACAGAAGTGACGCTCACGGCTGAACAAATTGCGAAAAAACCATATGTCTGGATCCGTGAAGTACTGAAGGATGGCTACCTTGGCTTTAGTCACGCTGCAAAACCAAACAACTCAAACGATGTTACTGCCGAAATGTACTGTCACACTGATGGTGTAAATTATGACAATTACGACCGTGTTGACGGCATCCAAGTCGATACAACATACCACTGTGTTGCTTTCAACTATGAGCTACCAAAGCCAGTAGAACAGTGTGAACTGACTATGTATTCAGACGAAGAAACGGTCGTGGTAGAACGTAATGGTTACGCGGTGCCAACGTATAATCAAAATAACGCTTGGTCAGCCTCTATTCCAGGAGCAACCTGGATTTGGGATAGCTATAAAGCTACCGAGATAAAAAATTCTGAATCAGAAACATTCACCTTTAACGAAAGTTTCACCGTGTACAACCCAACCTTTGCTAACCTTGATATCGCTGCTGACAATGACTATGAATTTAGTGTCAATGGTGTCGTAAAAGTGCCGTTTAGCGGAAGTAGCCACTTTAGTTCACTCTCCAAAGATGAAATCGACATACTTCCATTTCTTTCTAATGGTTACAACGAGATCACAATTAAAGTAAAGAATTTTGGAGCTACTGGCAGTAACTATGCTAAGAATCCCGCTGGTCTACTCTACAAGCTAGTGGTAAAAGGGGATAAAGAGGAAGTGTGTGAAATAACCACCGCGCCAGTTGCACCAGCCTCTCTCACTATCACCAATCCAGTCCTTGATGGTGATGTAGTCCCTCGAGTTACAGACTTTGATTTTAAGGCTACCTACAGTGACGACGATGACCAGGTTGACACAATTCAATGGGCAATCCGCGCTAGCACTTGTGAAGCAGGAGTCGGTACTATTGCCGGAAACGTTGATGGCTTTACTAACGCCTCCACGTTCGTTGGTAGTCAGTTTAGTGCCATTCTCGATACTATTAGTTGGGCTGCTGGCGACTATTGTTTTGTCATTAATCCGATAGAACAGTCTGGTGAGGCGGACTTACGCGCTACTCGATTATTCACCATTGCACCGACCGAACCAACTGAAATCGATCTTTGTCCAAATACGGAAGTCATGGACATTGTGATTCCAGTGGGATATGAAAAAGTCGGTGACAGCGATGAATGTACCTCGATTCCAACGATTACTACTCCGGATAAAACTAACCTACGTACAAGTAGTAATTCCGGTACAAAGACAAAGAAATTTGCTCCGGCATCACTACGAAGTGTCTTGGGTGCTTCCACGTCCAAATTACAATGTGGTATGTATTTAAAAGCATACACAAAAATGGGAGCAACAAATGATACCTGGGAAGTGAAAAAATTGCAGTGGTTCCTCAATGGGCAAGGACTCTTCATCCCAGTCACTGGTACTTTTGATGCTGCTACCGATCAGGCTGTCCGAGATTTCCAATTGAAATACCAATCAGAAATTCTTACTCCTTGGTTTACTGCTGGCATTGTGCCACACCAAAACCCAACTGGATGGATGTACCAATTAACTCGCTGGAAGATAAATAATATTGTGTGTCCAGGTAGTGAAGCGTTTCCAGTACTGGATTAAAAGTTACAGATATCCTTTAATTTAGGAGATAAAAAGAAAAACCACCGCATAATAAGCGGTGGTTTGTGTGTACTTACGCTCAGTTCAAATGAAACTCTGTGTATACTCACTTTAATTCTTGAGCAATAGTTTTCACTACTGAAGTAATAATTTTTCTAGTTCTTTCTCTATTCAGTACTTCACGAAACACCGCAGTCGTCTCTATTGGACTAGTTAAAGATGAATTTATCTGTGCCAGACGATCAACTAAATCATTTGTAAATACCTCTTCTAGTGCTCCTTTTACTTCTTCCTCCAAAAAACTTCTTCCCTCTACATAAAGCCTAATCAGCGCTTGCCATACTACTTCTGGTGGAACGCCTGATTCTTCAGAAATGGTATCTCGCAGACTGCGTACAAAAAGTCTTGCCAGTGGATACGCTTCTCTAAAATCCATATTTTTTTCTGGATCGATTGGACTCATTGGCTCTCTTCGCAAATACTCAGTGTAGATTTGAGAAGCAAACTCATCTACCATCCCTTCGTTAAACCAGCGAAATTTTTCTCTTGGGTCTTTTACACTGAAGGAAGTTGGCTTAGAAATCTCTAAGAAGCCGCTTTGCGCTGTCTTCCATCTTTCTTGTAAAAAACCAAGGAGAGCATCTTCGTCGTGAACTGAATCTTTGGTCCCACCAAACGCGTGTACTTGTTCGTGTATAAGTACTGACAGAACACGTGCAGCTTTGTCACTTTTTGTATCAATTTTAAATGCTAAGGATAATCCTTTTTCATTCAAATTAATTTCTTTTGTCTCAAGACTGTAATTACCAGTAGTAAACGCTGAGGATTTGGTATTTTTAATGTTTGCTATCTCAAGAAAATTAATTTTTTCAATGGCAATACCACAATGAACTGCGAATTCGGCAAATAATGCATTAAGAGAATCAGTATTAACTTGCTCTAGTATCTTTTTTATTTCTGGATCAGTAAATGATTCATGTGCTTGATTTTTTGTAAAAGACTCCATACGTATGTACAGATGATAGCATTTTTCTATGAAGTACCATTTGAAAGTACTATAACTATAAACGTCATCATATTTTACCAGATTTACAATTTAACTTATTCGATGCATAATGAAAACGGAGTTTCAACCATGTTACAAGGAGAATGAAATGGTACCTTTAATCGATACAGCACGGACACAAAAAGAAGAATTAAAAGAATGGGTGCGTTTTATGCACGGCACGGGTGTAAATGACGTCTTGTCAAAAAGTGATTTCCTACGTGATTCATTTGAAGCGCTTGCTTCACTGGTTCATCACAACAAGCATAATTCTCTGATACAAGATGCGGTACGTCAGTATCCAGATTTAATTCCGCGGGGATTCACCATACTGTCAGTGCTGCATGGTGTGTACACCACCGAACCAACCAAAAAAGCAGTAATGAGGGATTTTGTAAATCTACTTGATGAAGATTTGATTGAAAAGGAGCTCATGGTTTGTACATATGCCAGAAGCAATAAAACTGGTGCGTTTTTTCCACAACTGGTCCATGTACTTGACACGATTCGTGATATTTACGATGCGGAATATTTCAGTCTGCAAGTATTACCACCAACTTCGCATCAAGCGTACGTGCTTTATGTTCTCAATTGTGCCGATTTGCTTTGCAAAAAAGTGAGCAAAGAAGAAATATTTGGGAATTTAGCGGTTTGTCATGCCAGATTAAACAAGGTAATTGATCTGTCTACGCGCCACGAGTAGAAAATACGAAACAACCCCTCACAAGAAACATTTGTCTTCTGGTGAGGGGGTTTTATAAAAAATAGAGATATTTTTAAGGACCATTACCTACTACCACTAAAAATTTTAATCAAACCACTGATAAGAAGTAGTGAAATAATTATGTATGGAAAGAAGCAAACAAGAACAAAAAATATATAAATGAAGTATACTTTTTATCATCTTGATTCTCCAAACATGAATGACAATAATACCTACAATTCTTGATTCTTATACCAGAATTTAAAATATGAGATTAAATTTTACTCATTTAAATCGTCACTGAAGCATTGTAGAAATAGATTTTGAACGTGATGCGCCAACTACAAAGCCGGTTTACGAAGGACTGACCTTCGTGTGGATGCGTGTGCCTGATGGTTACCGCCGTAGTACGAATCCAATGCGTGATGCATCATTTCCGCCACGACTGGCAAATCATTAGGCATTACCCACTTGACCTCCATCATAAGGAACTCCTTTGTTGATTGTTGCAGGAAACGAGACATTCCTTGAGCAATAAAAGGTTGACGTACCCGCGATGGATGCGCTCTGTACAATATTGTAATTTCGTGTTTTAGCCAATCAATTCAAGGCGTACTCCTACTACACCGTATTTTTGTTCATCCTCTTCAGAATAAAAAGACTTTATCTGAGTTAAAAGGAAAGAGCGACTTTCTTCACCAAATAATGATGGGTCATGGTCAGCAAAAAGTTCTCTGAAAGTTTGATAACGAAGAAGTCCTTTTACCATTGTAGTGACAGTATTCTCAGGCTTACCGTTTTCACTAAAAACTACTTGGTCGCCGATAGAAATTTGCTGACGTTTTTCATCATAAAGACGAGACTCAATAACTTTCTTACCAGAGGCAATCCTGTTGTATGGATCCGACGCTAGTTCCATTTGGTGTCGCATAAAAATGAATTATTTAGATTTATTTATACCATAATTAATGTTATTTACATTAATGCATATAATTTTGTCTGCTAAGCCCTATAAGCGAGTATGTGACGTATTTCAAACCCTGCATAGTTATGCAGGGTTTACGAAGGACTGACCTTCGTGTGGATGAGATATTATAAGTATAAATTGCTACCATTTCAGTAAATTAATACTGAATTTTGTTTTATTTGGTGAAGAAATACTAACCCTAGCTCGAACTTACTTTGAACAACGTGAGCAATGATCGCGTGCTTCGCACGCGCCGAGCGCGTGGTGGCTTTGTGCTTCTGCGTACGCATTGGGGCGCGTGGTGATGCGGATTGCGCCTCGGGGCGCGCTCG
Source organism: Candidatus Parcubacteria bacterium (assembly GCA_009995385.1). Taxonomy (GTDB): domain Bacteria; phylum Patescibacteriota; class Minisyncoccia; order Phycocordibacterales; family UBA918; genus OLB19. The sequence goes on along the minus strand of JAACPT010000035.1, from coordinate 3,487 downwards.
ATACCTCGCGCACAGCAACCCTAAAAATTTCCTTACCTTTCTAAAAAAGCGGAAGGGGGTGCGGGGGAAGCCGCCAAAAAGATGAAAGGAAATTTTTGGGTGTTGCGAGTCAATGGCACACAAGTTCAGCTTATCACAATATGCAAAGTTTAGGTATTGAAAATCTGCATATATCTTGTTATTATCATGGTAGACACAATAAGAACTAAGGAGTACGCGGACTTTGTTGGAAAGCTCAAACAAGCACGTCTTGAAGCTGGGCTTCGGCAGATTGATGTTGCAAAAAAGTTAAAGCGTACTCAGTCATATGTGTCGCGGGTTGAAGTTGGAGAACAGCGTTTGGATATACTAGAACTACAAAAGTTTGCAAAGCTCTATAACAAACAACTTGATTATTTTGTTAAATAATATGAAAACTAGAAAATTTATCGTTGCGGTCATGATTGGAGCTATTTTGGTTCCATCTGTTTCCTTTGCACAAACGACTCAAAATCGTGACCAATTGACTATGCAACTTATTCAATTGCTACTACAACAAATTCAGATATTGCAGACACAACTTGCATCCTTGCAGGAGAAATCAGTGAGTGAGCTGAATGATGTTGATGAAACAGTGTTGGTGGATAAAGATGACGAGCAAACTGTAGAAGAAAAGGTTAAGGATAAAGAAAGTCAAAATAAACTCAAGCAACAAGAAGTTATAGTCACAAAACTCAAGGCTATAGATGATGAATGTAGTCCGAGCGGTTGCGACTATGGGTTACGTTATCAGCAAGAGTGGAATGGACTAATGGATGAGTTGAAAAAAGTTGGTGGTACCTACGAAGGAAGTTGCCTATTCGATTTAGTTGGCAATCGAAACGCCATATCTCCTGGTAGTCGTCACCTATCTTGGCAATGTGTAGGTTGGGGCGGTTAGATATATATTCATGCAACACAACAAAAATAATTCTGGCTTTATAACAATACCGATTTTAATAGCTATACTGCTTGGTACAGTAGTTGTTGGTGGTGGAAGTTATTATGTTGTAAAAGAAATTTCAAAACCAGTTGAAGTTACGCAAGAAATAAACGAAGTTGCACCCACAGATAGCACACATGCAACATCGACGAGTGACACAGATAATGACACAACTACAGAAGTACCTGGTTCGTCAGATATTATTCCAAGTAGTGATGATGTTACAATAGATGGAACAGAAGTAGCTGAACAAACAATCAAACAAAACATCCCACCTGTTCAGATTCAATCAACACAGAACATAACTCAACCCGTAGAAGTAACGTACTCAATTCCAGAAAGCGCTGAGGAGATTTGTGACGAGCTTTCAGACATATCACACAAGCAAACTCTAGATATACTAACGAAATTATGTGCCGAGGTCAGAGAACCTTTTGAACAGAAATATGATTTTGATGAGATAATCGAAGATATATACGATAGATGGGATTATTACCAAGTTGTACTTGAAATGGAAGAAACGCAAAGAAGTATTGAGCAGCGAAATCAGACCGAATCAACAGATAATTATTCAGAAGAAGCTTGTCTAGACCAAAAAGAAGATGTCGTAGACGATGCTGATGAAGTTTATTTAGAATGGTTTGACGATTGGCAAAACGAACGAGCAAAACTGGACTCCTGTTACAACTCAAACTCTGTTCCATACTGCGATAAGCAAATGACTGAGATTAATGTTGAGTGGCAAGAAAAAATTTCAGAAATAATGAAATCATATCAAGACAATTTGACACTTTGCGCTCCCAGCGAACGATTCCTCAATGATGTGTCCGATGTAATTTCTAGTCCATACTAACCTAAAATGGAAGTTGAATCTCATGCAATTATCAAAACGGCAAATGAACCCCATCTTATTATTTCTGCTCCAATTTCATACAAATCTCCTTTAGGTATTGATGTTGAGGTTAAAAAGCATGATAAGGATGAAAACACGTTTGTTGTAGTAATGAAGCATGTCGTTACTGATCTTGATAGTGCTTCATATGAGACTGAGCAAGAACTGTTACGTTTAGCAAACTTACTGAGTTGGCATCAAAATGTGATTGTTACTAATCACAAAGTAACAGGTTATCAGTATTCTGAGGTTCAAGGACACACAAATGCTCTTATACTTGCGGGTACTGCACACGTTTCAGCTTCACTATCGTTAACAAAGACAATTGGACCTGAGAGCCTAAGAAGTTTTACAGAAGTGATGTCTATGACTTACGCTGAAAAAACTGAGGAAATTTTACTTATGTGGCGTGATGCTCTGCGTGAGGAGTCACCCTTTGGTCGACTACTTTTAATGTTTCAGATACTCGAAAAATTATCTGGCTCCAGGACAGGAGCTGATAGATTGATACGGGAATTATGACCAGACGTTGAGCTTCGTATGAGTGGTAAAAAACAAGATGAAGAAGTGTCTGTGTATACTTATTTGCGAGATTGTGTTCACGCAAAACCTGAAAACCAACGGTTCCCATTTAGTCAGTTTGAATCTCGTCTCAGTAGTTTTCAACAAATATTACGAGATGCACTCAATGACTACTTCTCAGATTTACCAAAAGTATGATAAATTTTAAAAAACACATGATTATGAAAAATCCTTTTTCTCTTTTTAAAAGAAGCGACATAGACCTTAAAGGAAAATGGTGGCACCGACTTTTTGTAGTTCTGTATATTACTCTACTATTAGCAGTTGCTGGTTCAGCTTCAATCGGACATTTTTATAACAAGGAAGTTGTACCTGAACAGTCTTTCAATATAACAGTGATTAAATCTTGGGAAGATTATATTTCAGTGCAGTCTGGTAGTTTTTCAGAAGCTCAAGAAAAACAATACAACACATACAGAGCAAGTGGAATGTCGCCAGAAGACGCAAAGCGACTTGCTGAACAACCATCATTCTCTAGTTTTGTAAGACAGCATAACGATAAAGTAGGGTGCTTCACTAAAGATAATGGTCTCTACACCTTATCGGAATACACATCTGACGACACCATAGCGGAATTATGTAATGGAGATTCTTCAATAGTTGCTTATCAAGAGAACTGGATTTATCACTTACAAGGTATCATCTCTATAATTCTATTAGTTTTGTTTTGGTCAATACTAATACAGTTTATGTATCACAAAGTATTCCTTTTCATTTTACTTGGCTCTAATAAGAAGTAGACTTTGCATACCAAGCGAACACCCGCCAGCACCGAGCAGGCGGCGCGAGCGAATGCGAGCGTGCCTATGCGAGGTGGTGGCGGGTTTCTTAGCATTGGTTGAATATGTCACTCTGCTCGAACGCGCGAAGCGCCTCGGGCGCCACAAGACCGTAAAAAAGCGAAATGAAAAGCTCTCAAGTAGATGGAGATTTGAATGAAGCTTTTTGAAGGACGAAGTGGCGAGCAAACCAAAAATTTCCTTTCATCTTTTTGGCGGCTTCCCCCGCACCCCCTTCCGCTTTTTTAGAAAGGTAAGGAAATTTTTAGGGTT
>JAACPT010000001.1 GCA_009995385.1 Candidatus Parcubacteria bacterium | reverse complement strand
TTGGTAAATTGCGGAGTGGAATTTCTAAAGGAATAGCTGGTGATGACGTAGTTTTTTCAAAAGAATTACCTGTCTCAATTTGTGGCACTGTCATTGTCTCTTCTGGCAACTGGTTCTGCTTTAGAGAAAAGGATAAAAAAAAGAAAACTCCGACCGCAATGATGATGGCGATGAATAAAAAAAGTAGCCCGACGACAATATATTTTTTCATGGCGCGACGTACGTGACTGGTACCTGTAAAATACTAATGATAGTAAGGGCTAACAACAGTAAAAAAATACCGCCACAAAAAAGTGCCACCCGAGAACGGGATAGCTCCATTTGACCAGAGTGCCAATTGCGGACGTATAAAAAAGAAAAGACAAATCTAATAAAAGTCATAGTCAACTTAATTTCTTATATAGTGTACCAGTTAACACCAGTATACCAATACCAACCAAAAAGATAATTTCGGGATTATTCGAAAGTACTTCATATTTAATTAGAAAATGTTCAATACCAGTCACTGTGGCAGTAAACCCAAATGTGACTAATAATAAAAAGAGTGTCGGAAATCGTTGTGCTACTGTTTTACGTAGTGGCACAATAGTGCGATCAAATTGCTGTTCAGTAGTTGAAGCCACTTTTTCATGCTCGTCGATCGCTTCGTACGCAAAGTGCACTATCGGGTCATTGTCGTTTTTTTGCATAGATGATTTTTTTCTTCCCAGATTACAATTTTTCTAATTTTACCCGCAACTCTTTTTCTACTCCAGCCTGTAAAACGACTAGTACAATTTCTTGTCCTACTGACTTACCACGGAGCACGGTCGCTAAATCTTTTTCACGAAGTGCTTCGCCGTCAATTGAGAGGATAACATCATTTTCTTTTATACCGATGTCATCAGCCGGTGAGCCAGGAATAATAGCAAAATCTCTTTCTGTCTCCCCTTTAATGACCAAAGCACCATAATCAACAGGTAATTCATTTTCCTCTGCAATTTTTTTATCTATCGTCAGATACCGTACGCCAAGAAAAGGACGAATGATTTCGCCATACGTTTTAACTGATGCTACTACTTCTTTAACTACCGAAGCGGGAAGTGCAAAACCGATATTGTCTGCTCCACGAGAAGTCGCCACATTCACGCCAATCACCTCCCCAGAAATATTTAGCAATGGACCTCCAGAATTGCCAGGATTAATCGCGGCGTCAGTCTGGATGACCTGGTTGAGCTGTTCACTTCGCCCCATTCCGTCACTAGCAATAATAGAGCGGGACACACCAGAAACTACCCCGACTGAAACTGAGTTTCGAAACTCGGCTAACGCATTACCGATTGCGATTACTGTCTCGCCTAACCGCAGTGACTCTGAATCACCAAAGGTGGCAAATGTCAGTGCTTCACGAAGCGGCTCGTCAATCTTCAAAATTGCAATATCAAGCGCAGTGTCACGAGCTAGCACAGTGACTTTGTAAGGGGTGCTGTCGTTTAGCACTACTGAGTAACGCGCTGTAGTGTCTTCAACCACATGACGATTCGTCACAATTAGTCCATCATTACTCACAATAAAGCCCGATCCGCCGCCAACTTCTTGTTCCTTTGTCCCCTTCTCACGCACTCGCGGAATACTGAACCCACCAAGGAAACCTCCTGGATTATACGGTTCATAATATTGTTCATACACGGGAACATCTTTTGTGATTATCACTGAGACAACAGCAGCATTTACTTTTTCAATTGCTGTTACTACTTGCTCAGTGCTGGTAGGTTGTACGGTTTTTTGTTCGGTTGAAGTAATCACCGCAGTACGTACGTATTCGATAAAAAATCCGCGTCCTATATACAGCAATCCAGTTATTATGATAACACTAGTAAGACTAGTGATGATAATAATTTTAGCGACGTTTAGATTTTTTGTTTCCATACGTTCTTACTACGAAATACTTATTCTTCATCTTTCAAAAAAAGTTGTCTGCCTCGTTCCCACATCTCAGGATGACCTTGCAGTGAAAGCCAGTACCACCACTCTGCTCCCCAAAGATATTGCGTTTCAAAACGAGTGGCTTCAGCATAAGAAAGAATATCCTCAAACGTTTGTAAATTCATTCTGGTGAATTGGACATCAATTGGTACTGCGGTAACTGGCTCGACAAGCCAAGGTTCAGCAGATAATTCAATCAAGACCGTAGGTTTTGTACCGTAAAACACTTGCATGAAATTATCTTTCACGCGATATGCCCACGCCGGAAGCACAGTGCGAAATTGACCAAGTTCTGGATTCCAAAAATGGACATAGACGCTCGTTCCAAAGACATCACCTCGACGGTATGCACCGACCCATTTGCCAAGATTACCACTATCAGTGACGAGTATCGGTCGAGTAGGATCAAGTGTCCGAACCAACGCAATCTCTTTATCCAAATATGCTACGTCGAGTTCTCCACACTGCTCCTTTGCAAACATCGACAAAAAAGGTTCATTTTCGACCTGCCACATCACTACGGCAGGACTATTTTGATAACGACGTATTATTTCTTCCATATACCGCTGCTGTGCCGACCGTTGTTCAGCTAACGATAGACTGTCAACCCAAGTAGGAATATGGCATTCAGGCCAACGCGGTAAACGCCTACCAACCGCCAAAATAACGGTCGCCCCGACTTCCTCAGCTCTTTTGATTTGGTAATCTAGCTCTACAAAATTGTAAATATTTGGTAGTGGCTCTACCATCGGCCAATGTGCCGCTAACCGAAGATGACGGACTTGCAAATCATCAATAAGTGCATCATATGTCTCTTGCCAATTGAGACCTAATTCACGAGCATAAGGAGTATTGAACGACATACCGTAGGTAATTTTTTCTGGAACAGGCTTCTGAGCAAATAACCATAAGGTAAAAAAAGCCACCGACAGTAGCCCAATCGTCCAATATAAAATTTTCTTCCGCATAGTATTTACTATGGTATCACGCAAAGAGCGTAACAAAACCAATTAATATCACCACCACATATAGCATTCTTCTAAAAAATACTTGCGGTCGTACATCTCGGTCGGTAGCAGCACTCGGTAGCCACTGCGCAAATAATATCCCAATTGTGAGTATAAAAATATACTGCAACCCGCCAAGTGCTTGCACTACTGACACATCACCTAAATCCGTTGCCTTCAGGAGCATAAACGCCGCAATGCCAGCAAGGATTTTATTAAGTAACACAATTTCACCAGCTTTTCGTGACACTGATGTAGTATTTTCCCGTACTTTTCCATAATACGCAGGGACAAGGAGTAATGATAAGGTAAATAGCACAAATCCCACGCGTGACCAGAAGAACCCATCATCAAAACTTGTCTCCATGAAGAGTCCTTTCATGGTGATATAGTGCAACGCAAAAAAAAGACCACTGTGAAATACCTGTACTATGACATTGACCTTAGGTATGGTTTGCGCTACCAGCATCGTACCAACCGATAACAAGACAACTCCTAATAAAAAATTATCATGTAGTTCGACACCCAGAAAAAGGTAACTCAAACCAAACGAAGCTAACGCTGACACTGAGCCAATAATTGGCATTGCACTTGATGCATCTGCTCTTCGCAACGCATCATACATTGAGACGAGCGCAATAAAAAAAGTGTAGGCGGATAAAAACGCCATCCCAACCACCTGGATGGTCGGGGTCTCTACGTTTTCAAAAGACGGAAGCCTTAACTCTGAGAGACCAGGAATCCACCCTAAGAAAAATATCACCATCCAACCACCAGTCACTAGGCAAGAATAAAAAGCGTACACAAATGGTCGCGGCAAAAGTTTCTCGTCAGAAACGATATACTTATCCAATATTGCGACAATCGCGTTTAAAAATTGGCCTGCAGCAGCTAGAAGTATCCAGGTCATAGTAAAAGATATTTGTTCTCAAAAGAACTTCCACTCATTCTACTACGGCATTCTGCTCGATAATTTTCTTATACACGTATGCTGAAGGGCGAATAGTCCGCTTAAGCGTGTCATAATCGACTGCCACTAATCCAAAACGCTTTTCAAAGCCGAGTGCCCACTCATAATTATCAAGTAGTGACCAGTAG